>NZ_CP013200.1:308748-617497 GCF_001445575.1 Arthrobacter alpinus
TTGCAGGGTTGGCCGCCACGAATGCCGCGAACTGCGGGTAGTTGGCGTAGCTGTCGCCCATCATGTATTCGTCGCCTCCCATGTGCCAGTAGGGCTGATCGGGGAAGGCTGCGGCGTACTCGTCGGCGAGCGTGGTAACCATGGTGAAGGCCTCGGGCTTGCTGATGTCCAGCTGCTCAACCTTCTTGTTGCCGGACTTGTTGACCAGCTGAAGCTCGGGGTAGTCGTAGAGCCACGGGCGCATGTGACCGGGAGAGTTCACTTCCAGGACCAGCTCAATGTGGTATTTTTTGGCCCACGCCGTGATCTGGGCGGCCTCGGCTTTGGTGTAGTAGGCCCAGAAGTTCGCCTTGGGGTAGGCATCGGACTTGAGCTTGGTTTCCAGCCACAACTGGTTGAGCTTGTTGTAGGCCATGTCCTTCATGGTGCGCTCCAGCGACTCCATGGAGATGGTGACCTGGCAGGCGCATAGGCCAACGCCGCGCTCTTGGTACTGCGGGACGTCGATAGAGCTGCCCTTGTTGATTCTGTTGCCCTGGGTCAGCAGCTGCAGGATGGTCTGGGTGCCATAGAAGGCCCCAGCAGCCGTGGCACCGGTGACCTTGACGGTGTCGCCAACGGCGAGCTCGTAGCCTTCCTTGCCAAGTGCGGCGCTGCGCGAGGGATCGACGGCGACCTCAACGTCGCCGGCGATGGCACCGTTTGCCGCTGTTGCCACGGTGCGGGCAAGAACGACTGAAAGCTGTTGTGCGAGATCGCCCGTCAACGTGGTGTCGGCGCCGATGACCTTGGCGCCTGCCGCCAAGGTGAACTCGCCGGTACTGGCGGTCCAGGTGGACAATCCGGGAATGCTCTGCGGAGCGCCGTTGGGCGTCAGCGGAACAGCGCCTGACGGTGCTGCGGCTGCCAGTACGGCAGGCGCGAGTGCCGGCTTAATGTCAGCATTGGCGCCGGGCAGGGCGATGGCTGCGGAGGCCAGGGTCAATGCGGCCGCGGTTAGTGCGGCAACGACCGCTCTGCGACCAGTACGATGGCGAATTTTCATAGCTCCCCGTGAAGGCTGGAATTGTCATTTGGACTCGAGTCACCGAAGTTGCATCCGCCCGTCGGAATAGTGATGGACAACACAAATTCGGGGTCTTGTGACATATGTTACGGGTATCATCCCGTAACCGGCCATATGTTACCGATCTCATTTTTGGGCGTCCAGGCACTATGATCCGTTGACTTACCTGGCTTGGGGCACCTCAATGTATGCAAATAGAGCGCTTTTAGCGCACAAAAAGGGACACAAAAGCCCCGCCGTCAGCGGGGCTTTTGTGTCCTCGTTTTCACTACCAAGGCTGCGACTCAGGGGCCGTTTTTGTGCCCCTGAACCACGTCCCGAGGCAACGAATGCTACTTTTTGGCTGCGGCCTTCTTCGCGGGGGCCTTGGCCGCCGGCTTCTTGGCTGCTGGCTTCTTCGCTGCAGTCTTCGTGGTCCGCTTGACCGGGCCGCGGGCGCGCTTGTCCGCCAAGAGTTCGATGGCGCTCTCTCGGGTCAGATCCTCAATATCAGTCCCCCGCGGCACCGTAATATTGGTGATTCCGTCCGTGATGTACGGACCGAAACGGCCTTCCTTGACCACGATCTTCTTCTCCGAAACGGGGTCGTCACCAAACTCCGCCAGGGGCGCCACGGCGGCACGTGCACCGCGCTGCTTAGGCTGGGAGTAGATCTCCAGCGCCTGCTCCAGCGTGATCGTGAAGATTTCCTCTTCCGTTCCAATGGACCGGGAATCAGAGTCCTTTTTCAGGTATGGACCAAAGCGGCCGTTCTGCACCGTGATCTCGTTACCTTCAGCATCCGCGCCCAAGACGCGCGGCAGGCTCATGATGGCCAGCGCCTCATCCAGGGTCACCGTATCCACTGTCATGGTCTTGAAGATGGACCCCGTGCGAGGCTTGGCCTTGACGGGCTTCTTCGGCGGCTTCGGCTTGCCGTTCTTGTAGTACTCAACGGGCTGGTTGGCGATTTCTTCAGCCGTCATCTCCGGAATAACTTCGGTGACATACGGGCCGTAGCGACCGTTCTTGGCCACCACGGTGTGCCCCGACTCTGGATCAACGCCGAGAACTCGTTCCTCCGGCGCTGCTGTCTCCATGAGCTCCTGAGCCTTGGCAGGCGTCAGCTCATCCGGAGCCAGATCCTCGGGAACATTGGCGCGGGCTGCTTCAATGATCTCCCCGGTCTTGGCGTCCAATGTGGGGACAGTGCTTTCCAGGTACGGACCAAACTTGCCCACGCGCAGGACCAGCGTGTCGGTGATGGGCATCGAGTTGATGTCTCGAGCGTCAATCTCGCCAAGGTTGTTCACAATGGCTTGCAAGCCCTTGTTGTCAACGTCGCCAAAGTAGAAGTGCTTGAGCCAGTCGGAACCTTGCTCCTGGCCGTTGGCGATCCTATCCAGGCCCTTTTCCATGCCGGCGGTGAATTCGTAGTCCACGTAATCGGTGAAATGCAGTTCCAGCAGGCGCACCACGGAGAACGCAATCCAGCTCGGCACCAGAGCTGAGCCCTGCTTGCTGACGTAACCGCGGTCCATGATGGTGGACAGGGTGGAGGCGTAGGTGGACGGGCGGCCAATACCGCGCTCTTCCATTTCCTTCGTCAACGAGGCTTCTGTAAAACGCGGCGGCGGCGAAGTGTCGTGGCCGTTGGCCTGAACTTCAGCAGCGGTCAGAGAGTCATTTTCCTTGACGTTGGGCAGGCGGCGATCCGAATCGTCGGAGTCGTTGCGTGACTCGTCACGGCCTTCTTCATAAGCGGCCAAGAAGCCGCGGAAGGTGATGACAGTACCGGAGGCTGAGAATTCAGCGTCCTGGCCGTCAGCAACGCCGCCGATAGCCTTGGCGCCTAACTTGATGGTCGCCGTCGAGCCCTTGGCATCTGCCATCTGGGAGGCGACAGTGCGCTTCCAGATCAGTTCGTAGAGTTTGAATTCGTCCTTACCCAAGGCGCTGGCCACCTGTGCCGGGGTGCGGAAGGAGTCACCTGCGGGACGGATGGCCTCGTGGGCTTCCTGCGCATTGGCTGCTTTGCTGGCGTAGACGCGCTTGCTGGCCGGCACAAATTCGGGGCCGTACAGCTCCGAGGCCTGGCGGCGGGCGGCATTGACGGCTTCATCGCTCAAGGAGGATGAATCGGTACGCATATAGGTGATGTAACCGTTTTCATACAGGCGCTGGGCGGTCTGCATGGTGGATTTGGAGGAGAAGCGCAGCTTGCGGCCAGCCTCCTGCTGCAGGGTCGACGTCGTAAACGGCGCGGCCGGGCGGCGGGTGTACGGCTTGTGCTCCACTGAGCGGACGGCAAAGCTGACGTCCTGGAGGGCTGTGGCGAGAGCCTTGGCGGCCACTTCATCCAGGTGGGCAACGTTCTTGCCGGTCAGCTCGCCCTGATCGTTGAAGTCGCGACCAGACGCCACGCGCTTGCCGTCAACGGCGGCAAGTTTGGCACTGAAGGACTCACCGGTTTCCGGCGTGAAGGTGCCCGCCAGGTCCCAGTAGTTGGCCGAACGGAACGCCATCCGCTCACGCTCACGCTCCACCACCATGCGCGTCACCACGGACTGCACGCGGCCAGCCGACAGCTTGGGCGCAACCTTGCGCCACAGCACCGGTGAGAGCTCGTAACCGAACAGGCGATCCACCACGCGGCGGGTTTCCTGCGCATCTACCAGATCGGTATCCAGTTCACGCAAGTTACCCAAAGCGCGCTGCAGGGACTCCTTGGTGATTTCAGCAAACGTCATGCGGTACACAGGTACCTTGGGCTTGAGCACCTCGAGCAGGTGCCACGCGATGGCTTCGCCTTCGCGATCCCCATCAGTTGCGAGATAAAGTTCGTCGGCATCTTTGAGCTGTGCCTTGAGCTCCGCCACCTTTTTCTTCTTGTCGGAAGAGACCACGTAATACGGCTTGAAATTGTTCTCAAGATCGACAGCGAACTTACCGATCGAGGACTTCTTCAGCTCCGCAGGCAGCTCGGAAGGCTGCGGCAGGTCACGGATGTGCCCAATGGAGGCTTCGACAACGAAACCCTCGCCGAGGTACTTGGCGATGGTCTTGCTTTTGGCAGGGGACTCGACAATCACGAGCTTTTTGCCGGTCTTGGGCTTGCTAGCTGCCTTGGTGGGCACGGTACTCCTACAGGGAATGAAAGGTGGACGAACGGCGTCCCCAAGAGCCTAGTTCACCATATTTTTACCGCGAAAGCGTATTGCTTGGGAAACGGAGTGTGGAAAACCGTCAGTTTTAAAGGCTCTTCGTGGCCAAGCTCATTCATTTTCGCAGGCATGTGAAGTTCGACGGCGCTTAGCTGGCACTACCGCTGGGGCCCGTCATTCGGCGGGAACCAAGAACCCGTCGCGCACCAGATTACGCACTTCGAGGGCAAGGGCTTCAGCGAACTCTGAATCGTCCCTTTCTAGCAACACTGCCAAGGCGCCGATGATTTGCCCGGCCGTCAGCTCGCCGTCGCACGCGGAAACAAAACCAGCCAACTCGGTACTCAAAAGGTTGGTGCGCCGTAGCCCAGCACCTTGGCGCAACAAGATCACTCCGGGGTGTTCAGCCCCAGGACTCTGGTGGCGTTCCTCGGTGACATCGGAGGCCACCAGCAGGTACTCGAAAGTAAGATCATGGTGTTTTTTGAGCCAGAGCCCTCGGTCAACCGTGCTCGCCAGATGCGGGCCCACGGGCTGTTCAATCGGGTAGAGGATCTCCTCAAAGCGGGGAGCATCGGCGCTTTCACCGTCTGCCGGGCGACGCAGGAAGATGTACCCGAAACCAATTCCAACCACGTTTCGTGAGGCAAAGTCCAGTAGATACTCCTCATAGGCGTTGGCATAGGCGGCGGAATCCCTTCCCTGCGAAGCGTCCTGCAGCCACGTCTCGGCATAACCACCAGGAGACACCTGCTCGCGTTGAATGAACCACGCTTCGATCTCCGCATCCAGCCACTGCGCGGGGCGAGCATGCCATTGCTCCGCCGTGCGGGCGCCTTCCGCTTCTGCGCGGTTGACCTCCCAGTTCCCGAGCATTTGCGCAGTGCCACCCGGTTGCAGCACATCCGGCAAGCCGCGGACCAGTGATTCCACAATGGCGTCGCCAGCCATGCCACCGTCACGATAGGTGAACTGCTCGCTACTCTGTTCACCGCGGTGCCGGGGCGTGATGACGAATGGCGGGTTGGAGACCACGAGGTCGAACCGCTCCCCCGCAACCGGCTCGAGCAAGCTCCCTAGGCGGAGCGATACTCGGGCGTCCTGATTGGCCGGGTCAAAATCAGCAGCCTCAAGGTTTAGTGCCGGAGCGTTGAGGAGCAGATTGAAGCGGGTGAAGGCCAAAGCGCGTTCTGAAATGTCAGTGGCCACCACACGCTCGGCATGGTGCAACAGATGGAAAAGCTGGATGCCGCAGCCGGTGCCAAGGTCCAACGCTTTGTGGACCTGCCTGCGGATGGTGCCTTGAGCCAGAGTCAGCGAAGCTTGGCCAATGCCCAGAACGTGATCCTTGCGCAGGACGCCGGGGCGCTGGTGCGCGCCGAGATCGCTGGCCACCCACAAATTGGTGTCTTGGCCGCCCTCCTCAGTTGCGGCCCAGCCGTAGGGACGGAGGTCGACGGCCGCACGCACCATGCCGGGCTGTTCCACCTCTTCGATGACGCCCAGTTCCAAGAGTTTCTCGATGCCGGCTGTGGGCAGTGCCGCGGCCAGCGATTCCTCGTGGATCGGCTGTGAGAGCAACCACAGCTTCACCACGATGGCCAGTGGATCTGTAGTGCCGCGCAGCAGCAATGCGGCAGGGACCATTTGGTCACGGTCCAGCGCTCGGTTGGCGTCGTCCCCCAGGAGCTCCGCCACGCCGTCAACCGTGTAGTTGATGGCAATCAGATCAGTGGCCAGAGCTGCAAGAAGTCCTGGGTTGTCACTGCGTGGGGCGTGAGGAACGGTGGCGAAATCAGTCATGCCTCAAGCCTAACGATTTCCGGACGGCCCGCCTGCCGGGCCCACGCACCCGAGCAAAGGGACAGCAAGCTCCGGCTCCCGGAGCGGGGATGGATTTCGAAGGCCGTCCGCGGCCGAGGAAATCTTACTGCCCGCGAGGGAGTCGGAACTTGTGGTACCTAGTCTCGACAGGCGGAGTCAGTCGGTGCAGCCCTGCGGGCATTGCAGCGTTTCCGGCGCGCTGGCACACTCTTCGCAATAGAGATTTAGGTTGCGGCAGCTGGGGTTGGAGCAATTTTCAAATTTGTTGCTTGGGTTGCTGCAGCGAATGCAGTGGCCAATCTCCTTGGCCTCGTCGCTGAATTCCATGTGCATGCGCTTGTCGAACACGTACAGCGAGCCTTCCCACAGGCCCTTATCTTTGAAGGTCTCTCCGTAGCGGACGATCCCGCCGTCCATTTGGTAGACCTCTTTAAAACCGCGGTTGACCATGAGGGAGCTGAGAACTTCACAACGGATGCCGCCGGTGCAGTAGGTGACGACGGGCTTGTCCTTGAGGTCGTCGTACTTGCCGGAGTCCAGTTCCTTAATGAAGTCGTGAGTGGTGTCGACGTCTGGGACGATGGCGTTCTTGAACTTGCCGATCTGCGCCTCGAAGGCATTACGACCGTCAAAGAACACTACTTCTTCGCCATTGGATTCCTTCTTGGCAACAAGTTCGTGGAGTTCTTCGGGTTTGAGATGCGTACCGCCGCCCACCACACCGTTTTCATCAACTTGGAGCTCACCGGGGGCACCAAAACTGACGATCTCATCCCGGGCCTTGACGCTCAGGCGGGGGAAATCGTCTCCGGTACCATCGGACCATTTGATGTCCATGTCTTTGAAACCGGGGTATTCACGCGTGGTCTTCAGGTATTGCTTGAGATCCTTGATGTCACCGCCAACGGTGGCATTAATGCCGTCTTTGGAGATGATGATGCGCCCCTTCAGGCTGAGCTTTTCGCACAGGGCACGCTGCCAGAGCTTGATCGCTTCCGGATCGCTGAGAGGGGTGAAGCCATAAAAGAGCACAATTTTGTTCATCGACACGGTTTAAAGCCTACTTTGTGCCACCAAATGTCGACATGACGGCTTCCACAAGCACTCCGCTGGCATAGGCTGAGGATATGACGCTTGCTTCCACAGAGCTAGCTGGCCAGACAGCTGCATGGTTTGCCGGTTGGACTGCGCTACGAAGCTACCCAAGCCGCTCCGGACCAGGGTATCTGGCAGCCCTGCGCCTCGATCGTAGTGGCGGCTGGGAGTATTTCACCACCGTTCCCTCACCATCGACTTTTGCTGATGTGGCCGCCGAAGTGAACGCTTCACCGCAGCGTGCCTTGTGTGTTCTGGGACCCGATGTGCACCGGTATGTGAAGATGGCCCACCAATCAGGGATGGGAATGCTGTCCGCCTCTGAACAGCTCATGATCTGCCATTTGGAAACCCAAGATAATCAAGACCCTTTCCTCGGTGACCCCGAGCTGTCGCTGGTTGTAAAAGCAATGGGCGGCAAGCACAGTGCGTCAGCCTGCCAGGCGCGGATCTCCGTATCCATCATGCGAGGGAATACCGTTCTTGCCACGGGAAAAGTGGGCGTCTACGGCGACTATGCCATCTTTGATCAAATTGAAACCCACGCCCAGCACCGCCGGCGCGGCTATGGGCTGCTGCTCATGAAAGCTCTGACAGCCAGAGCTATGGCGTACCCGGTGACCACCGGCCTACTACTGGCCAGCACTGACGGTCAACGGCTGTACTTCAAGCTCGGTTGGCGCAGTATCAGCACCGTCACGGTTTTGGTACCCAGATCCCGCCTTGAGGAGCTGGCCCGAGGTCACTGAACAAGACACTTCGAGCCCATTGAGCGCCATTGTGCGGGCCAACATTGCCCCTCCCGAGGATTCCTGTGCAAGAGCGCAGTGGCACAATGATGTGGTGTCCACCAACAATTCCCTGATCCAGCTGCTTGGCGGGGGAAACGCCCCTGCCCAGCTGCAGCATGTCCGTCGAATTCCGGCGCGACAGGCCGTGCACCTTCCCTGGCCGGATTGGGTTCATCCCGACATTGTCAGTGCTTATTCGTTTCTAGGCGTTGACCAACCGTGGCGACACCAGGTGGAGGGTGCCACGGCAGCTCACAATGGCCAGCACACCATCATTGCCACCGGTACCGCATCAGGAAAATCGCTGGCTTACCAATTGCCTGCCCTCGACGCGGTCCATCGCGCCGCCTTGCGCGTGGCGGAAAATCCCGGCCTGCTGGAGGTCGATGGTGCCGTGACGCTGTACCTCTCCCCCACAAAGGCACTGGCCGCTGACCAGCTGGCCGCTCTAAATTCGTTGAAGCTGCCCACCTTGCGGGCAGCAACCTACGACGGCGACACAGCCCCTGCAGATCGACGCTGGATTCGTGATCACAGCAACTTCATCCTGTGCAACCCGGACATGCTGCACTTTGGGGTCCTGCCCAACCACACGTGGTGGGCCCGCTTCTTCAGACGGTTGAAGTACGTGGTCATTGATGAGGCACACAGTTACCGGGGGGTCTTCGGTTCTCATGTGGCGGTTTTACTGCGACGTCTGAGGCGGATCTGCGCCCACTATGGGACCAACCCGGTTTTTATCGGCGCATCAGCCACGTCCTCCGATCCTGGCGTCTCATTTGCACGATTGATCGGGGCTCCTGTCACCACTGTCACGGAAGACAGTTCTCCACACGGCGCCACCACCGTCGCGTTGTGGGAGCCGGAGCTAACGGAGTTTGCCGGTGAGAACGGTGCCAAGACCCGCCGCACCGCCATTGCCGAAACGTCTGATTTGCTAGCCAATTTGGTCTCTGCCCGTGTGCGCACCATTGCCTTCATTAAGTCCCGCCGCGGTGCCGAGACCATCGCCACCGTGACTAAACGGCTTTTGCAAGACGTCGACCCCAGCCTTCCTCCGCGTATAGCCGCCTACCGTTCCGGCTATCTGCCCGAGGAAAGGCGCGAACTAGAAAAAGCCCTCCGCGCCGGAGACTTGTTGGGCGTCTCCAGCACCTCTGCGTTGGAACTGGGGATCGATATTTCGGGGCTGGACGCGGTGCTGGTCGCTGGCTGGCCCGGGACCAAGGCTTCCTTCTTTCAGCAGATCGGCCGGGCAGGGCGTGCCGGGCAGGACGCTCTTGCAGCTTTTGTGGCAAGTGATGATCCGTTGGACACATTCTTAGTTCATCATCCAGAAGCCATCTTTGATAGCGCGCTGGAAGCCACCGTGTTCGACCCTGCCAACCCGTATGTTTTGGGCCCGCACTTGTGCGCAGCTGCGGCCGAACTGCCCATCACTGTTCAGGATCTGGCCATTTTTGACGCCAGCACCCCTGCGTTGCTGGATCAGTTGGTAGCCCAAGGCTATTTGCGACGGCGCCCAGCCGGCTGGTTTTGGACGCATCCGCAAAGTGCCGCGGCCATGGTCAACCTCCGTGATGACGGCGGTGGACCCATCAATATTATCGAGGCAGATACGGGTGCCCTGTTGGGAACCATGGGGTCCCCGCAGTCCCACTACCAAGCTCACACTGGAGCGGTGTATGTCCACCAGGGCACCAGCTACGTGGTCTTGGAACTCAATGAGTCAGAGCACTGCGCTCTAGTCAGGCGCGGCACCCCAGACTTTTACACAACGGCCCGCGACGTCACCCAAATTGAGGTGATTGAATCCAGCAAGCACGAGCTGTGGGGGCCGGTAGAAATGCACTTTGGCCCTGTTCAAGTCCGCACCCAGGTTGTTTCCTTTCAACGCAAGGCCATCATTTCCAATGAGGTCCTTGGCGAGGAACCCCTCGAACTGGAAGCCCGGGACCTCTTCACCAAAGCCGTCTGGTTCACGCTGGACAATGAGACACTCCTGGCCGGCGGGTTGGTGGAGCCACAATTTCCTGGCGCCCTCCATGCTGCCGAACATGCCGCCATTGGCTTGCTACCCCTCGTTGCTTCCAGTGACAGATGGGACGTTGGCGGTGTTTCCACGGCCATCCATGCCGACACCGGACAGCCCACCATCTTCGTTTACGACGGCCATCCTGGTGGCGCCGGTTTCGCAGAGCGGGGCTTCGACATGGCACGGACTTGGTTGCGCGCCACGAAGGAGGCGATTGAGGCGTGCGAATGCCCGTCCGGTTGCCCGTCCTGTATTCAGTCGCCCAAGTGCGGCAACAAGAACAATCCCTTGGATAAGCGCGGTGCCGTGCTGCTGCTGAAGATCTTGCTGGCCCATGCACCGGGCTAATTTCTCTGTTCACTTTTCAACGAGCATGAGCGCAAGCGCTTGGTGTCCAGCAACTTTACGGTTGGGCGTGCCCCCTAGCAGGGAGCACGCTATCCGGCGGCGGCCCAGCTCTGGCCTGACCGTAGGCCGGCCAAGGTAGCGCCGTTTCGATGCTCACTCTCACCTGCACCGAATCGCTCCCAGCAAACACAGCACATTCCACCAGAGTGGCCGAGTTCGCGGCCGCCACGTCCGCAGCGATCTGACACGGATCTCCGGCACTGAGCCCCCTGTGTGCATCCGCGGCTGCGAGCGCAGCCAGATCGGCTGCTGTGGCAGCTCTTCCCGCCGCCACCGCAGCCGTTGCGAGCCCCAGAACCAACACCATCAGCATCAGCATCGCTAGTGCGATCCCGGCGGCCAGCATGGTTCCGGCCCCGCGCTCACCACTGCACGTTGCCATGGTGGGCACCTTTCCAAGCAATGGCGGCCTCTTCGCAATGCCCATTTCGAAGCGGGCATTGGGTAGTCCTGACCCACCGCCACAGAGAAGATTTGCGGACGGGTGCATCACCCACAGCGGGCACAGGGCTGCCTTCGAAGCGCGCTGAAGTCATGTGATGGATCGTTGGATCAGGGGCAGCGGATTCCACCTTTGCCATGGCTTGGGCCGACTGGGTCCACGGCACTAGGGCAGATAGCGCCCCACCGGCCCTGCCTTGAACGGTGACCGTGGCATATCCGCCATCATTGCCCAGAGCTACCGATACTCCGTCCCCCGACACCCGGGCTACGACTTCTGCGACCTGGCTCGGGGAATCTCCCCTCGCCAAGGCACGGGCACCTGCTCTGGCTCCTTCTTCCAAACGCAACTGCAACATGCCAGTGGAGACGGCAAGAAGCAGCAGTGCCAACAGGACCGTGACCGCAGGCAGGACCACGGCGAGTTCAGCAGTGACCGATCCCCGAATTTTTGCTGGACGTGGGCTGCCAGTAGACGCCTGCATTCGGTCCGTGCCATGATCACTCATTCCCTCACCCTCCCCTGCCGATTCGAGGCTTTGTGTTGCTGTCCTCGGACGAACCATCTATTACATGCTCAATGCCGTGCGGATGATGTTCATCAGGAAGCCACGGACTTCATCGCTCTTGAGGATCACCACCAGCAGGCCTGCAAATCCCACAGCTGCCAGCGTTGCAATGGCGTATTCGGCTGTTGCCATGCCTGCTTCCAATCCTGTTTGCGGACGCCACCGCCAGACCCGACGGGAGCGGACCGGCTTGTTGCGCACAGGCGCATTTCTGCTGGCTCCGGGAAAGATCTCGGCGATGTTGTCTAATGCGAGCTTGCCCTCCGCACCGCTTGACATGCCCTGCGCAGCATCATTGCTGTTCATCATGACTCCTCATCAATTGGGCTTGGTGTGGCAACGACCCTGTTGGTCCTTGCCCCAGCTTGGCTCTGCCACTCCTTCAACTGCTGGTGGCTCCTAAACAAGCTGTTGAGCCAACTTTTCACCCACACCGATTCCGGCGAAAGGCCGAAAGTGTGTTTAGTGAGCTGAAAGGACTGCTGCACTGCCTGTGGATAAATGAACGGGTGATTCCGGCGCGATTCTTTGGTGAAACTTGATGATTGCTGAAGCTAAAGTGCCGGGACCATGGCGATCACAACAGGAACAATTCCTAGGGCAACGAACGCCGGGAGAGAGCACAGACCCAACGGCAGAACCAACTTCACACCGAGCGCTGCCGCCCGTTTCTCGGCCTGGCGCCCTCCGGCTTTACGGATGTGGGCTGCTTCGGCATAGAGCAGTGGCGCTGCGCCAGCACCGCTCAGGGCCCCAAAACTCAAGGCGGCATGAAGCTGAGCCAGCTCACTATTCCCAGTGTTACCCTGCCAAGCGTCCTGCCAGGAGGCCCCGATTTCCAACGCGGCCGACACCCTGAGCAGAGATTCACGGATGCCACTGCCTGACACCTGTGCCACCACCTGCAGAGCATTGGAGATGGTCAGCCCAGATTCCAGGGCCGTACCCAATAGGTCTAGCAACAGTGGCACTGTCAATACTCCGGTAGCAGTGCCCCCTTGCCGAGGCGAAAGACCCGGCAAGGGGGCACTGCCGCTGACGCTGCTGGCTGAGCCGGATAATTCTCCTGCGCCATTTCGCGGCCTTGTCCGCAGACCCATACCTGAAACGGTTGAAAGGATAAATACCGCAGCCGCCGCAAGAAACAAGACCGTAGCCGCACCCATGTTTACCGCCTCGTTTTCGCCGTTGTTAGGGGCCACCGTCGCTGCGCCCCAGGATTCCTGGACGCACGGCCGCCGGCGGGATGGGCGGCATGGGAAATCAGAGCTGCGGACCACATTCTGCCCGCCACGGTGAACAAAAGACCGGCGCACAATACTGCCCAGCCCACCGGCGAACCGAACAGCACAGACAACGGGTCCACGCCCATGGCAATACCCAAGCCCAAGCCGATAAAGGGCAGCCAACCCAGCAGGCGCACCGTAGCTCGGGGGCCAGCCAGGGCCGTCTCCCGCAGTGCGACCGCATCAAAGTCGGACTCCATGGTGAGCGCCAATCTGTTCAACACGGCAGCCACGGGAGCCCCACTGGATTCACAGACTTCCAGGCAGGCGGCAATTTCCAGCCACATGTCCTGTTGCCCGGCACTCAAGATGGGGACACGCCGTCGTCCTTGGGGGGAGGGCTGATCAGAGCTGCAGGCAGTGCGAATTGCCTGCGCACTCGACAGGCCCAGAACACTGGCCCGCTGCACAGCAAGCAGCAGGGCCACCGTCGATGTCTGCCCCATCTCCTCCGCGGCACCAGTCGCTCCCACGCGTGCCCGTAATCCCACACTCGCCGTTCTCGGTTCAGACGCCAGGACGTGCGCCAAGATACCCCATACCTCCGGCCCTGTCCGGCCGGCGGCCAGAAGTGAGGACATCTGACGCACCAGACGCGGCAGAGACTCCGATTCCGTCTCGACTCGCCCATTCGACTTTGTGTGCAAGGTCCGGGCCCGCCTGCGCACCGGCCCCTGGTGCAGTGCCGCAGTTGGCGCGAAGAGCAACCAGGCTCCAAGCGTCAGGACCAGCAAGAGAACTACGGCACCACCCATGGTTCTTGCCCTTCCGTAGCAACTCCGAGCCGCCTACGCGCTGGTGCACTAGGCCATACTCCCGTCCCATTACCACCGCCGACTGTCGTGTCAGTCAGGTCCTCCTCCAACCCCAGGCGTTCGGCGAGCAGTGGCCAGGCTGGACCGCGCAGCAACCTGGCTGCAGCGGGATCGCGGGAACTCTGAGGGACGGCTGCAGAAAAGGAAAGCGCCGGGACCGTCTCCAGCCTGCCGTTACGCAATTCCACCATGGCAATCTCAGACACCACCCGGCAGCCTTGGCGACGCTCCACATGAATCACCGCATCGAGGGCGCTCGCACCCTGCAAAAACACCGCTTCGTGGCTCATTCCTGCGAGCGCACCCAAAGCTGCCAGCCTGGCGGGGACATCGTGGGCCCCATTGGCGTGAATGGTTCCTCCTCCCCCGCTATGACCGGTATTCAGGGCCATGAGGAGTTCGCGCACTTCTCTGCCTCTGCACTCACCGACAATGAGCCTTCCGGGGTTCATACGCATGGCCTGGCGGACCAGTTCCGCCAAATCCACGGTGCCGGCGCCCTCAGCGTTTTCGTGTCTGGCCTCCATGGTGACTACATGCGGGTGCGGAGGTTCAAGTTCCGCGGCATCTTCGATCAGTACCAGCCGCTCTGTTGGTTCACACAGCCCCAGCAACGCTGACAGCAGTGTGGTTTTTCCCGCTCCCGTGGCACCGCTGATGAGGAAGTTCAGACGCAGTTCCATCACCTTCACCAAGACCTGGGCCAGGGTTAGGGGTATGTCTCCGGCTGCCACCATTTGGGCCAGAGTCAAGGCACTCTTCTTCTTGGTACGGATGGACAACAGAGTGCCCGCCGCTGAAATGGGCGGCAACACGGCATGCACACGGTAACCGCCGGAAATCTTGACATCAACGCAAGGACTTCCTTCATCGAGCCGGCGTCCGCCACTGGCAATGAGCCGCACGGCCAGGGCCCGCAACTGCCCCTCGGTGGCGAAGGCAACGGATACCCGTTCTGGGCCGGCTCCTCGGTCAACCCACACGGAGTTCGGGGCATTGACAAAGATATCTGTCACGGTGGGATCTGCAGCGAGGCCTTGAAGCGGCCCCAGCCCATTGAGTTCGGCCGCAATCCGGTCCATGGCCACCAATGATCCGGCGGCACCCAGCAGCCTGCCACTTTCACGGACGGCACTCGCCACCTGAAGATCGGTGACGGGGCCAGATTGTGACAAAACCGCTCTTCGAACGGTGTCCAAAAGCTCTGTGTCCAGTAGGCCTGCCTGCATCCGCGCCGTCTCCACCTCTGGCGGAGCGTGCCTGCCTCTAGCTCCCCACGGTGTCATGGCCTGACTCCGGGATGGGCTCCTGAGCCGACTCCGGCACGCACCCTTTGCGCCGTGGCGGATTCCCCTGCCATCCAGTCAAGAACCCCAGCGAGGAGACTACGCACTCGTCGCCTGCGCAGCAGTTCAGGCAGGCGTTGGGCTACCAATGCTTGGTCCACTCCGCGCAACCACGGCAATTCCCCGCTAAAGGCAGTCCCGCAGCCGTTGCCACCATCTCTGCATCGATACCCTCGGCCATCGGCCCGCGAACGACGGCGGCAGATGGCAAAGCAGGCAGCTCAGATCCCAGCTGAAGGGCGGCCGCCACGGCGCGCGCCCTTCCCGGCACAACCACCACCATGCCGTTGCATTGAATGCCAAAGGTACTCAATGCTTCCGGAGTCCGGCCGAGGTCCACCACGACCAGTTCATAAGCTCCTTGAGCAGCACGCATAACTTCATCGACGGCGTCGTGCGTTTGGGCTTGGGCATGCGGAGGCACAGCGGCTCGCCGCCCACGCACAGCGGGAAAACCCATGGGGGCATGCACACCATCGCTCTCAGGGCTGGTGCCCGCTGTTCCAGCTTCCCCCTCACTGGCCCTCCCCTGTTCCCACGACAGTAGGGCCAAAGGCCCCACCTGTGGCAGTGCCGCCGCCAACTGCCCCGGATTGATGGATCCGGAGACCTGCAATAATTCCGGCCAGCGGAGCCCCGGCGCTTCCTGTGCAGACAGCATTACTCCCAAACCTCCACCCCAGCGGTCGCCGTCGACCAGCAATGTTCTTGTACCTCTGGAAGCGGCCTCCGCAGCCACCAGCAAGGACAAAGTGGAGGCGCCGGATCCACCACATCCGCCCACAACACCCAACACGCCGGCGCGTGATGCTGGATTCTGCAGGCACGCCAGATAGTCCGCGAGCCAATGAGCCGAATCCGGCAAGAAGGCAACCCGATCGGCCTCGAGCTTAGCGGCCTGCTGCCAGATACGATCGGCATCGGCTGCAAATCCCACCACGATCACGGGGCCCCGCCACCCAGGCGTCGCAACATCCGGAGCAGCATCAACGAGCACCGCCGCAATGTCCCCGTGGGCCCCGAAATTTTGTTCAAGTTCCTCGCCAATGACCAGCTCGACGGCGGCCGCAGCAGCCACGCGCCCCACCTCACCTTGCAGCTGCGGGGACCGCGAGAGCAGCAGCACTGTGGTGTCCCTGCGCGGTAGCCACGGCTTTTGCGCCGGGTCGGAAGCTTGACCGGTTGCCGGGCCCTGACGTCGTCTCATGCGTCAACTGTGCCCTCACCGACGCTGCCGATAAAGCCCCAGCACGGCAAAAGTGGATACCACCCCCGCCAAGGACGCCTGTGGAGGAATTAGTGCGCCAGCCAGTGGAGAATAGAACTTATGTACGCATTGCTGGCCGTGAGTCCCCATGATTCTGCCACCGTCATCTCGCTCCGACACGACGACGGTACCCCGTCCGCGCCCGTCCAGATGGTCACACGCGCTGCCCTAGCCGCGACCGTACACACTCTGGAGCAGACTCACCATCCACGGTGGGTGTGGGACCGCGCCACCAACTGGTATCCGGAGCTTCTGGCTCAGGACGTGCGCGTAGAGAAGTGCCACGATCTGGCCCTGTGCCAAGGTATCCTCCGGCATTCCGACTACGCGTCAGCCACCTCCTACTCCGAGCAATCAATTGACATCCTGCCGGAACCAGACCGTGCTGGCCCTGCTTTGCGAGGCCCGCAGCCGGGGCAGGACAGCCTCTTTGATACACCTGGCGGGTCTGCGGACTCACATGGCTGGGATTTGGACACGGTCATGGCTGAACTTGTTGCCCAAAAAACGGCCGTTAGTTCCTCCACACACCCGGCTAGACTCACGCTTTTACTCAGTGCAGAATCAGCAGGTGCGCTGGTGGCCGCGGAGATGCATCATGAAGGTATCCCTTGGAGGGAAGACCTACACAGGAGGTTGCTGCATGATTTGCTCGGCCCAGAACCCGTTGGCTACGCCCGTCCTGACAAGCTGGAGGCTTTGGCCGGAGTCTTGCGGACCACCCTAAATGCACCATCCCTGAATCCGGACTCCCCGCAAGATCTGATGCGTGCCCTGCATCGGGCCGGGATCGAGGCCAAATCGACCAGAAGCTGGGAGCTGCAAGAGTTTAAACATCCCGCCATTGAACCCCTGCTCGCCTACCGCAAGCTCAGCCGACTCTTCACCACCAATGGCTGGAATTGGCTCCAACAGTGGGTCCATGACGGCAGGTTCCACTCCGAATATGTGGTGGGCGGCGTGGTCTCAGGACGCTGGGCCTCGCGTGGCGGCGGTGCCATGCAGATCCCGGCACAGATTAGAGGTGCTGCCATGGCCGATCCCGGATATACCTTCATCGTGGCCGACGCGGCTCAATTGGAGCCTCGCGTTTTGGCCGCTCTGTCTCAGGACACGGCGATGGCGGCTGCCGGTAGTGCCTCTGCTGGGCACAACCCTGGGGAGACTGCTGGGGACACTTCTGGGCACACTGCTGGGCAAAGTAAGGACCTTTATGCAGGCATAGCAGCCGAGGGTTTTGGCGGTGATCGCAGCATGGCCAAGGTTGCACTGCTGGGCGCCATTTACGGAGCCACCACGGGCGATTCTGGGCGGTTGGTCCCTCAGTTGGCCCGCATGTACCCACGTGCACTGGAATTTGTGGAGCAGGCGGCCCGGGCTGGTGAGCGCGGTGAAGTCGTCACCACTTATTTGGGCCGCAGCACCCCCGCAGTGTCCCAGGAATGGCGGGATGGGCAGCGCAGCACCTCGTCCCAGGAACAGCGCCGGGCGGAATCGGCGGCTCGCTCACGCGGGCGATTCACCCGCAACTTTGTGGTTCAGGGGACGGCTGCAGAATGGGCCTGTTGCTGGTTGGCTGACTTACGACGGCGGCTCCGGGCACTCCCTTCCCTCCCACCCATCGCTGGGGGAAAGCCTGGCCCAAGGACGCCGCAGTTGGTCGCATTTCTCCACGATGAAGTGGTGGTTCACTGCCCGTTGGAGTTGGTGTCGGAGGTGACTGCCATGATGCATGAATCATCGATGGCCGCCACGAACCTGATCTTCGGACATATGCCTTTAGAGTTCCCCGTGAAGGCTACGGTGGTTGAGTGTTACGCGAACGCAAAATAGGCAACCCAAATTAGACTTGCTGTCGATTTCGACAGGCCGGCTACGACAGGGCGGCTACTAGTGGGCCAGCTCAGATGGGGGCCGGCAGTTCTCGTTGTTCGTCCCACGGCACGGCCCACCCCAATTCGTGGAAAACGAAGTTCAAGATGCCAGCGGTGAACCCCCAGACCACAACGCCGTTGACCGCGAACGCAGGGCCGCGGTAGGTGTGTTGATCACGGGTCAACACAGCGGTAAAGCGGTTCTCGGGGTCAAGCAGGTCCCGCACCGGAACCCGGAAAACCTGCGCCGACTCACCGTAGTCCACCACATCGACGGGTGTTTGGCGCGCCCACCAGCCCACCACTGGGGTGACCATGAAGTTACTGACGGATAAGGGAACCTCGGGCAGGGTTCCCAGCACTTCGACGCCCAGAGGATCCAGCCCGGTCTCTTCTTGGGCTTCCCGCAGTGCCGCTGCAATGACGGATTCATCTGCAGTGTCCACGCCCCCGCCGGGAAAGGCCACCTGGCCTGGATGATCGTTCAAGGTGGCTGCCCGTTCCACCAGAAGAACGTCAAGATCCGCAGAGATAAAAGGCTTGGAAGAGCTGGCGTCGACGTCATCCAATGCACCAAACAACATCAACACGGCTGCCTTGCGATACGAGCCAACATCCGCAGGAACCTGCCAAAGAGCAGGCCGGCCCACGACGCTTATTTCGCTGAGTGTGGCTGCCTTCTCTGCAAGAGCCAGCAAATCAGCATAGGCGCTCACGCCCGTATGCCTTTGGCCGCGGCATCCGCAACACGGTCGGCATGCTGCGACTCCTGCCGGTACTGGGCTGCCTTGTGAACGTTGGCCAGCATTCGGGCCAGTAGTTCCTCTTGCCCCGGGGCCATCTCATATTTCAACAGCTTGGCGGCCTTCACCGGGTCCACCTCGCCGTCACCGTAAGCCGGGCAGAGGTGTGCAATAGGGCAAGCCCCACACGCCGGTTTGCGGGCGTGGCAAATACGCCGCCCGTGGAACACCACACGGTGCGAGAGCATGGTCCAGTCGCGCCGCTCGAAGAGGGCAGCTACGTCGGCCTCGATCCGGACGGGGTCGGTGGACTCCGTCCAAGCAAATCTGCGGGCCAATCGCATGAAGTGCGTGTCCACGGTGATCCCGGGAACGCCGAAGGCATTGCCCAACACCACATTCGCGGTTTTACGCCCGACTCCCGGCAGCGTAACCAGAGCCTCAAGAGAACCCGGGACCACGCCGTCGTACTCGTCAACAAGGCGGGTGGAGAGGGCCAGCAAGTTGGCAGCCTTCGCCCGGAAGAAGCCAGTCGACTTGATCAGCACCTCAAGCTCCATGCTCTGGGCCTGAGCCATCGCCAGGGGTGTGGGGAATCTGGCGAATAGCCCAGGAGTCACGGCATTGACGCGGATATCAGTGGTCTGCGCCGAAAGGACGGTGGCCACGAGCAGCTCAAACGGGTTCCGAAAATCGAGCTCCGCATGCGCATACGGGTACAGCTCCGCCAGCTCACGGTTGATTTTCCGGGCACGACGCTTGAGCGCAAGAGCCGATTCTTCAGCCACCATCATTGCCTTCTACTGGCTGTCTGAGGCCCGCTCGATACCCACCAGGTCCAACAACAGGCCAGTCTTGCCACGGCCATCCTGCACGAGGAAGCTGTTGCCGCGGTCCTCCAACGCCAGAATCCACACACCGGGGACCAGCTTGAAAGCGAACTGGCGCGTCTTTTCATCGATGGCGTTCTGGGGACGATCAACGGCGAACCAGAACGGCTCAGCTACAACCGGAGCCACTGACGGGTTCACCGTGGCGGTGATGCTTTCGCGATTGGCGGACGGCGCAAAGGGGTTTTCCGCTGCGGCTGCCGGCTTCACAGCTTCAGACTTGAGCGCTTCGGGGACCTGCGGGTTCAGCGTGGTTGCCACAACTTCCTTGGCTTCCGTTTCCTTGGCTGAGGGGGCACCGGTGGCCCCGAAGTTGCCCTGCGCCGCGGCCGGTGTCTGCACCGAGGGCTGCGCGGCGGTGTGAGTTGCCGCTGAATGGTCTCCTGCCGGGGTGTTCCGAGCTGAGCCACTCTCGGCGCTGGCCGCGGTGGCAGGTGCTGCTGCACCGGGCGTGCCTGCGGAAGCACCGGTTCCTGCGGTGGCTGCTGCACCTGTGGACGGAGTTGCTGCAGCTGCCGAACTTGTGGCCGCCGGGGTTGTGGCACCGGCGGAGCCTGCGGCTGCCGAGCCTGCGCCGAAACCAGCACCAGCACCAGCACCAGCAGAGTTTTCCTTGGCGGGCGTAAAGATCTGACCGGCTTGGTTGTGCTTGGGCGTGGCCGGGGCGCTGTTCCATCCGCCCTGCTGGGCGCCGCCCTGCTGAGCTACACCCTGCTGGCCGGGTACGTACTGGGCCGGAGCTCCCGGAACCGGAGCCCCCTGACCGAGCGGCTGCTGACTGAGCGGCTGCTGGCCAGCATTCTGCTGCGCAGTACCCATCTGGGCGACCACAGGCTTAGGTGCACCAGGACGCTTGACGGCAGGAACGGCGTCGCGCGCGGCAAGAGCAGCCGGAACTTCAACCCGGCCGGTGAAATCGGCGGCGAAGGCGGGGATCCACTGTGCGCTGACAGTGGACACCAGCAGTAGCAGCGAACCAATCAGACCGATCAGGAAGGCGATCCCAAAGTTGCTCACGGTGCCCACAAAGAAGAAGTACGTCGCGAAGGCCGCCACGACCGAGCCGAACTGGTCAATGGAGAGCGAACCGATGCGAACTTTAGTGGCCGGGCTCATGCGGCGGGCCAGGAAAAGCCCACCCACAACGAGAGGCAGGACCACGCCAATGCCAATGTAGAACAGGCCGCTGGTGTTCCAGAGGTTCAGACTGCCGGCCAGGGTCTTGACGATCGGCACCAAGGATGCCACGAAGATGATCAGCACCGAGCCTAGGACTACTAAGTCCCGGACGGTCAACGGCCCGGCAACGGCGTTGGCGGCAGTTGCGCTCTGGAGAGTTGCGTTCTGGGCCGCAGTTTCCTTCGGCCCGCTCGCCTGGGATGCCGACGAAGGCCTGCTTTGTTCAGTCATGGTCTTGCTCCTCAAAATCTCACGTTTGTCCCCAGCCTAGTTAACAGGTGAATCCAACACTAGCGAGCCACAGCTCAAATACCGTGTAAATGCCTCTGATGGGGAGAAGTCCCCATATCTACGTGATTACCGTGCGCATGCTATTGAGCGCAGAAACCACGCCGTTGATCCCACAGAACTGTGACGGCTAACACTTGCAGCTGTGAGAAGCGCTACAGTTAATCTAGGAACGAATCGTTGTCCCATAACAATCATCCAGCGGAAATTAACTTCCTCTTTGGGGAAGCTACATACCGCCGCCTGAATAGTTTTTCGCGGGTCAACGGCTACGAAGGAATGAAGGGAATTTAGATGTCTGAGGTCACCACCGCAGCTGACAACCAGTCCGGCGACGCACTGGAAAATCTGCTCACGGAGAATCGTCACTTCGCACCGAGTGCGGAATTTGCCGCAAACGCGATTGTTCACGCTGATGAGTACGCAAAAGCCAATGCAGATCGTCCCGCCTTCTGGGGTGAGCAGGCCCGTGAACTCCTGACCTGGAGCAAGCCCTTCACCAAGACACTGGACTGGACCAACCCTCCCTTCGCTACATGGTTTGAGGACGGCGAAATCAATGCCGCCTACAACGCTTTGGACCGTCATGTGGAGGCCGGCAACGGTGACCGCGTGGCCATTCACTTTGAGGGTGAGCCTGGCGACACCCGCACGTACACCTACGCGCAGCTGACCGAAGAGGTCAAAAAGGCCGCCAATGCCTTTGAGGCTCTGGGACTCGTCAAAGGCGACCGCGTGGCCGTCTACCTGCCCATGATCCCCGAAGCCGTCATCACGCTTCTCGCCTGCGCCCGCATCGGCGCCATCCACTCCGTGGTCTTTGGGGGTTTCTCCGCAGACGCACTACGCAGCCGTATTGACGACGCCGAAGCCAAACTGGTCATCACCTCTGATGGCACCTTCCGCCGAGGCAAACCGAGCTCCCTGAAGCCTGCCGTTGACGAGGCACTCGTTTCACCGGGCCACTCCGTGCAGCACGTAGTTGTGGTTAAGCGCAACGGCCAGGACGTCAACTGGGTGGAAGGCCGCGATGTTTGGTGGGATGACACCGTGGGCACAGCCTCCACCGAGCACACCGCCGTGGGCCATGCTGCCGAGCACCCGCTCTTCATCTTGTACACCTCCGGCACCACGGGCAAGCCCAAGGGCATCCTGCACACCACCGGCGGTTACCTCACTCAGACCGCGTACACGCACCGTGCCGTGTTTGACCTGCACCCGGAAACTGATGTTTTTTGGTGCACGGCCGACGTCGGCTGGATCACCGGGCACTCCTATGTCACCTACGCACCGCTCATCAATGGCGCCACGCAGGTCATGTACGAGGGCACCCCAGATTCCCCACATCAGGGCCGCTTCTGGGAGATTGTTGAGAAGTACAAGGTCACGATCTTGTACACAGCCCCCACGGCGATCCGCACCTTCATGAAGTGGGGCGAGGAAATCCCCAACAAGTATGATCTCTCCTCCATCCGCCTGCTCGGATCGGTGGGCGAACCCATCAACCCTGAGGCGTGGATGTGGTACCGCCGCGTCATTGGCGGTAATAAAGCCCCCATCGTGGACACCTGGTGGCAGACCGAAACCGGTGCCATCATGGTGGCACCGCTGCCCGGCGTCACCAACACCAAGCCAGGCTCGGCACAGGTCCCCATGCCCGGTATTGCCGTTGACGTGGTAGATGAACTTGGCGCCTCGGTGCCTCACGGCCACGGCGGCTACCTCACCATTCGCGAGCCGTGGCCTTCCATGTTGCGCGGCATCTGGGGTGACAACGAGCGTTACAAGGACACTTACTGGTCTCGCTTTGATGACATGTACTTCGCAGGCGATGGCGCCAAATGGGATGACGACGGCGACATCTGGCTGCTGGGACGCGTCGATGACGTCATGAACATTTCCGGTCACCGTCTCTCCACTACAGAAATTGAATCCGCATTGGTCAGCCATCCTTCGGTTGCAGAGGCAGCTGTTGTTGGCGCCGCAGACGAGACCACGGGCCAAGCCGTAGTGGCGTTTGTGATCCTGCGCGGTTCCGCTGTGGAAGATGCTGATATCGTCACCACCTTGCGCAACCACGTGGGCAAGGAAATTGGTCCGATCGCCAAGCCCAAGACGATCCTGGTGGTGCCTGAGCTGCCCAAGACCCGTTCCGGCAAGATCATGCGCCGTCTGCTCAAGGACGTGGCCGAAGGCCGCACCGTTGGCGATGCCTCGACACTGGCCGACAACACCGTCATGAACCAGATCGCGGAGTCACTCAAGGCCTAAAATTCCGATCACCGCTGTGTCGCAGTTGTTGCATTGTGGACAACAACTGCGACACAGAATCGTTTAAGGGCATTATTAACCCATGACTTCCTCGACTGCGGCCAACCGTGGCGCCCTGCTGATCCTCAACGGCCCCAATTTGAACTTGCTAGGTACGCGCGAACCGGAGATTTACGGCTCAACAACCCTGTCCGACGTCGAGCAGCTCACCACGGCGGCTGCCGAAGCCGCGGGGTTCAGCACGACGTGCCTGCAGTCCAACCACGAGGGCGCTCTGTTGGATGCGATCCATGCAGCGCGCGGCACGGCGGTGGGCATCATCATCAACGCGGGCGCGTACACGCACACCTCGGTGGCGCTGCGGGACGCGATTGCCGGCGTCGAACTTCCCACAGTAGAGGTGCACATTTCCAACGTTCACCAGCGTGAGGAATTCCGTCACCATTCCTACCTGTCGGCAGTGAGCAGCGCGGTTATTGTGGGCGCCGGGATCCACGGCTACGAACTGGCCGTGAGCTACTTCGACAAGACTCTTGCCTAAGGCGCTTCTCTGAGGCGCTGCACTAGAACGTGCGCTTAGCCAACCTTGCAGGACCCCGATCCCACCGGAGAGTTCAGCGTTGGTGCCGCCGCAATGACAGGGCTTGCTTCCTTCATGGTCAGCGCGAAGCCAACGTTGTTGGTGGAGGTTGCCTTGGCGAAAACCACTCCCACCACGCGACCCTCGGTGTCTAAGAGTGGTCCACCTGAGTTACCCGACTGCACGTTGCCAGCTAGTTGGTAGACATCGACGGCGGACTCGGCCCCGCCGGTGATGTCCGGAACCATCATGGGCCCCGAGGACAGGACCGTTGCCGGCCGAACCTGCAAAGGGCCGCCCAGGGGATAGCCAGCAAATGCTGTGGCTGTGTTGCGGGCAACCGTGGGGGCAGTTGACAGGGGCGCGGCATCTAGAGAGTCGACGGCGAGCACGGCCAGGTCCTTGACGGCGTCAAAATAGACCACCCGGGCAGGCAGCGCACCCTGAGTCTGGGTCTGGACCATTGGCATCGAGACACCAGCCACTACGTGAGCGTTGGTGACCACCCTGCCGGGTGAAACAACAAAACCCGTGCCCGTCTGGTTCTGACCGCATTGGAAAGCGGTGCCGGAAATTTTCATGACGGACTGTGCCGCGGCGTTCCAAGCAGGGGTGTTGGTGTCGGCATTGGGCGCGGCCACTTCCACATTGGGACCCGTGGGGTTCAGTAACGCTGGAATCCCTTCCTTCAGCACCAATGATCGCCCTTGGGCCACGGCTTCCTTTACCGGGTCCGGCGTCCACGCTTCAATGCGAGAGATAACTTGGGACTTGCCCAATAGCTGAGAGACCAGCGGAATACCTAGGTTCCCCACGCCGAAAGCCACGATGGAAATGACCAGGGATCCCACCACCACGTTCAAGGCTCCGCCGAGCACACGGTTTACGGCACGGATCGAATCGGATTTCACAGCGCGCCCGATGGCACTACCGAGCTTCATACCCAAAGTGTGACCAAGCGCAATTAATATGATGGTGGACCCAATCACCATGACCGTACGCCAGCCCGGGCTTGGAGCATATTGGCTGATAAATGGCGCCGCAAAGAATGCGCCAAAGGCGCCGGCAATAAAACCTGCAAGGCCGCCTAGGCTCGCAACAAGTCCTACCTTGAGTCCATAGATCAGCTGCCAAAGCAGCCACAGGATCAGCACGGCATCAAGCCAGGAGTAACCAAACACTTCTTTGCGCGCTCCAATCATGAGCCAGTTCCGAGCGACCTCAGCCCGGCAGTGCGGGCAACATCGAAAGCAGTACGGGCAGTTCCGGATGCCACGAGGCACCCATGGCAAATATTACCGTTGAGACACATGATTCTCCGGGGCTTTTGCCGCTGAGAGCCTGCCAATATGCTGTCAATGGGCGAGTTCAATGCCAAATTGGTCACAAAACGGGAAAATATCTGAAAGAATCAATATCAGGTCAGAACTTTTTCGATACTTAACTTTTAGGAGATTTCATGGACATCGAGGTATTGCGCCGGGCACCACTTTTTGCCACGCTCGACGACGAGGCATTCCGCCTTTTGACGGACGAACTGGCAGAGGTTGATCTTTCCCGCGGCGCTTCGGTCTTCCGTGAAGGAGACCAGGGCGACCAGCTCTACTTCATCGTTTCCGGCAAGGTCAAGCTGGGACGCACCTCCTCCGACGGCCGCGAGTCACTCGTTGCCATTCTTGGCCCGGGAGAGCTTTTCGGAGAAATGGCCCTGTTTGATCCGGCACCTCGCAGCACCACCGCGACCGCCGTCTCGGAAACTCGCTTGGCCGGCTTGAAGAACGAATCCCTCAACGCTCTGCTGCGCAACCGCCCCGAGGTGTCCATGCAGCTGCTGCAGGCCCTGGCCCGCCGCCTGCGCCGCACCAATGACAACCTCTCCGATCTGGTCTTCTCAGACGTCCCCGGCCGCGTGGCCAAGGCGATCCTCGATTTGGCCGACCGCTTTGGCCGTCCGGCAACTGACGGTATCCTCGTAGCCCACGAGCTTACGCAGGAAGAACTGGCCCAGCTGGTCGGCGCTTCACGCGAAACCGTCAACAAGGCTTTGGCCGAGTTCGTCCAGCGCGGCTGGCTCCGCCTGGAAGCCCGCGCCGTTGTCATCTTGGACGTCAACCGCCTGCGCCAGCGTTCACGCTAGTCCCCACTCGCCGGCCCGCTAAATCGCTGACGCGATTTCCCGGGAACCTGGCGAACGTGGGCCCAACACGAAAACGGCCCGGTCACCTGATGGTGACCGGGCCGTTTTCGTTTCCCGAGGTACTTTGACGTTTTCGACACTGTTTGAGCTACCGCGGAAACGTCAAAGTGTGTCGAAAACCTGAACGGGCAGGCCTACCGTTCCCGGCAGGCTGCACCCTCCGACGCCGGGGCTGTGGATACTTCCAAGTTCAGCTGGTCCTCGCTACCAACCACCAGCGTTGGTTGGTACTCGTTGATGGGTCGCTTGTGGTTCAGGTATGCGATGCATCCGCGGGCTGCCGCGATCTTTTCCAGGATGACTTCCACACCGGGGACCACCAGCTCGCCCAAGTTCCGACCCAGAGTGACGTCCTGGCCAATTTCATCGCCCAGCACGGTGCTGTTGCGTTCCGCCAAGATTTCGCTTGCACAGGCCCACCGACCCCAAACACCCTTGCTGGTCAACAACGACGGCTCTTGGGCAACCGGCATAACGGCCGCAAAGTATCGGGTATCAAAGCGCCTGTGGGCAAAGTCCGGGCTCAGCCAGTGACTGAGCGGCTTGAGTAAATCCGTACGCAGAGCCAAGCCATAGCGTTCCAGCAGTGACGCGAAGGTAATCTCCTGCGCCGCAATGGCTTCACGGGCCCGCATCCATTCGGGGCCATTGATGCCTTCGGCGAGGGAGGATGCATCGGGCCCGGCCAGCAGAACACCGGTTTCCTCAAACGCTTCCCTGATGGCAGCCACAACGTGGCGCTTGGCCAGCCCAATATCCGTAGTCCCTAGGCTCTTGGCCCACGCAGCAGGTGAGGGGCCCACCCAGTCGGTGACGTCGTCGTCCGCGGGTTCAACTGTGCCCCCAGGAAACGCCACAATACCCAGCGGAGAACCACCGGGACGGTACGTCAAAAAAGTCTTCATGCCGGCCGGGCTGTCCTTCAACAGCACTACCGAGGACGCCAGCCGTGGCTTACCGGGTGTGCGTCCACCAAAATCCAGCCACGCCTGCGCGGCTTCCCGCTGACCCTCAGTCAGCGGGAAGAGCCGCTTGCCTGCGGGCCGAAAGCCCGCCGGATTGTTACTGGAATTCGGCAATCAACTCAACCTCAACAGGTGAATCCAAAGGCAGAACGGAAACTCCGACGGCGGAGCGTGCGTGGATGCCTGCCTCGCCAAATACTTCACCCAAAAGCTCGGAGGCCCCGTTGATGACGCCGGGCTGTCCGGTGAAGGACGGATCCGAGGCCACAAAGCCCACAACCTTCACAATTCGTGTGACGCGGTCCAGATCGCCAATGACGCTCTTGAGGGCTGCAATGGCGTTGATTGCGCACGTTGCGGCCATGGATTTTGCGTCCTCAGCTGAAACCTCGGCACCAACTTTTCCCGTGGCTGGGAGTTTGCCGTCAATAAACGGCAGCTGTCCAGAGGTGTAAACATGGTTACCCGAGATGACGGCAGGCACATAGGCAGCAACGGGTGCAGCTACGGGCGGCAGGCTCATGCCCAGCTCGGCCAGGCGCGCTTCAATGCGTCCGGATCCTTGAGTTGTCGCGGTATTCACGGCTATGCCTTCTCTCGCTTGAGGTAGGCGACAAGGCCACGGCCGTCGGGTCCCGGAACAACCTGAACCAGCTCCCAGCCCTCGTCACCCCAGCTGTCCAAGATCGCCTTGGTGTTGTGGATAATCAGCGGAATCGTAGAGTACTCCCATTTGCTCATACGTCAAAGAGTATCCCTGCCGGTAAACTGGAAAAATGGCAGCAAAAAAACACCCCATTTTCGATACCGCCACAACGCTGGGTAAATTGGTCCTCTTCCTGGGCGTCAGCGCGATTTGTGGCGTCCTGGTGGCAGGACTCCTGGTCCCGGCGGCGGCTCTGGCCAGCACCACAACCACCTCGTCCATCACGCTCTTTGATGAGCTCCCGGACGAGATGAAGGTGGGCACACCGGCCCAGTCGTCAAAGATTCTGGCATCTGACGGTTCCCTCTTGGCTACGTTCTACGACCAGAACCGCACCGAGGTGGCGCTGAAAGATATCTCGCCGTTCATGAAGGACGCCATTGTTGCGGTGGAAGATGCTCGCTATTACGACCATGGCGGCATTGACACCCGTGGCTTGATGCGTGCCGTCACGGCCATGGCTCAGGGCGGTGGACGCCAGGGTGCCTCCACCATCACCCAGCAGTTCGTGAACAACGTGATCATCCAGACCTATGCAGCCGACGGCGACTACGACAAGATTAAGCTTGGCGGTGACAAGGGTGTTGGCGAGAAGGTCCGCGAGATCAAGCTGGCCATTGCCATTGAAAAGAAGTACTCCAAGGATGAGATCCTGCAGGGCTACTTGAACTGGGTGCTCTATGCCAATGGCAACTTCGGCATCGAATCAGCTGCCTACAACTACTTTGGCATTCACGCTAAAGACCTGAACCTGCCGCAAGCTGCCCTGCTGGCCGGTGTAGTCAATAGCCCTCAGATTTATGACCCCATTGCCAATCCCGAGAACTCTCTGACGCGCCGCAACTTGGTGTTGGACCACATGCTGGATCAAGGCATGATCGATGCCAAGCAGCATAAGGAAGCCGTTGCCTCCAAGGTTGCCCTGAAGGTGCAGCCCACACGCAACGGTTGCACCACTGCCGTGCGAGCCGAGTACTTCTGCGAGTACGTCAGCAATCTCTTCGTCAATGATGCCAAGTACGGTAAAACTCCCGAAGATCGCCTCAAGGTCCTTCTGCAGGGCGGTTTGACCATCAAAACCACGCTGGACGCGAAAATGCAGGACGCCGCTCAGGCTCAGTTCGCGAACTACGCCCCGATCGAAAACAACCCTGACAGGGTTGGCATGGCCATTGTGTCCGTCCAGCCGAAGACGGGCAAGATCCTCGCCATGGCGCAGAACACCAAGCTGGCTCCCAAAGAGGGCCAATGGAAAACGGACTACAACTTCGCCGTTGACCGTCTGGATGCCAACGGCGCCTCACTGGGCGGCTCAGGCGGCTTCGACGTGGGTTCAACCATCAAGCCGTTCACCTTTGCCGAATGGCTGAACTCCGGCCACAAGATCGACGACAGGGTGGACGCCTCGGTGCGCCGCTACCCCCAGTCGCGTCCGTGGAACAACAGCTGCGGCGCCACCGGCGGCTATTACGACAGTTCCGACCCCCAAGCTGACCAGGACCTGCAAAATGCGGACGGTCCAAACGGTATTTACTACCGAACGCTTACCGCTAGGGAGGGTCTCTACCTGTCGCTGAACACCGCGACCATGGCCACTGCAGCCCAGATGGACATGTGCAACATCCAGAAGATGATGACAGCTACCGGCATTCACATGGGCAGCGACGTCACCAAGCCCTACAACCTCTCCAGCAGCAGCAGCCTGCTGGGTAGTGGCGAGGTTGCACCGCTGACCATGGCCAATGCCTTCGCCACCTTTGCCTCCGGCGGGCTGTACTGCACGCCCATTGCTTTGGAATCCATCACCAACGCCAAGGGCGAGAAACTCCCGGTTCCGAGCGCCAACTGCAAGCAGACCGTGAAGCCTGAAGTGGCTGCAGGCGTGAATGCCGTGCTCCAGCAGGTGCTGCAAAATGGTTCCGGCTACCAGATCCCGCTGCAGTACCCGGCTGGTGCCAAGACCGGTACCACCAATGATTCTCAGCAGACCTGGACCAACGGTTACACGCGCGGCGTGGCTACGTCTGCTTGGGTGGGCATGCCGGAGAACAAGAATGATTCCACCAACAACCGGCTCATCGCCGGCCAGAAGATCCCGTATGTTGACGGCTCCACCTACGCCGGCCATGCGTGGCAGGCGTATATGAACCAGGTCGCAGGCAATTACGACGTAGGCGCCTTCGATCCGCCGCCAGCCAGCATCGTCTCCCCGCCGGCTCCCCCGCCCGCGCCCGCTGAAACAAAGTCCGCCGATGACAATAAGGACTCCCAGGAGAAGCCTGCCACGGAGAACAAGGACAAGCCGGCCACCGATAATAAAGACAAGAAGAAAGACTAGAGCCTAAGCCTCCATGCCTCGTATGCGAACAGCCCCGTCCCGCTTCACCACAGTGAAAGCGGCGGCGGGGCTTGCCGTTGCCGCCGGCGTGGGCGCGGTAGCCTATGGCACCTTCATTGAACGTAATTGGTTTTCCATCCGTGAGGAACGGCTGGCCATCCTGCCGCCTGGTTCGGCTCCGTTCACGGTGTTGCACCTCTCCGACATTCATTTATCCCTTGGGCAGCACAAGCGGACCAGTTGGCTCCGCGAGCTAGCCTCGCTGGCGCCGGATCTGGTGGTCAACACCGGCGATAACCTCAGCCATCCCGAAGCCATTGCTCCGCTTTTGGACGCGCTAGGTCCGCTCATGGAATTCCCCGGAGTGTTTGTTCCGGGCTCCAACGATTACTTTGCGCCCAGCTTCAGGAACCCGTTGGCCTACTTCTCCGGCCCGTCCAAGCTGCCTTCGGAGAACCGGAAGAAACCCATTGCCCTGGACACCGAAGCCCTGCATACCGGGTTTGGCATGGGCGGCTGGGTTAACCTGACCAACCGGGCCCAGTCCATCCCGCTCAAGGGGATCCGATTCGACTTCAGCGGCGTGGATGATCCGCACCTCAACCGGGAACGCTATGCGGGCTGGCCCCGCGGCGCTGTGGGCCAGGACAGCGCCCCGCACGTCAGGATCGCTGTGGCGCACGCCCCGTACCAGCGAGTGCTGGACCATTTCACGGCTGATGGCGCGGATCTGATCCTGGCCGGGCATACCCATGGCGGCCAAGTCTGCGTGCCCGGATACGGTGCACTTGTCAGCAATTGCGATCTGCCCACCTGGCGCGCCAGAGGCCTCAACGATTGGGAGTCCGGAGGACGCACGACGCCGGTCAACGTCTCCGCGGGCATCGGCACCTCCCGCACGGCCCCCTTCCGCTTCGCCTGCCGCCCTGAGGCTGTTGTCCTGACGTTGACGGCGAAAACGCTCAGCAGCACCTGATTGCTACGCTATTTTCGCGGCCAAAGACCAGACACCCCTTCTCGATTTCGTAAACTGGCACCCTGTCCGCTATTCTTGAGAGGTTGCTTTTCCAGACCGTCACTGGTCAGGGAAAACAATGGATCGGGGTGTGGCGCAGCTTGGTAGCGCGCGTCGTTCGGGACGACGAGGCCGCAGGTTCAAATCCTGTCACCCCGACCAATCAAAGCAGCGGTATCCAATTGGATGCCGCTGCTTTTTCTTAACTGATTTTCCCCCAACAGCTAGGATGGAAGCCATGAGCGACACACTTTCACCGTGCCCTGTATGCGACTGCGAATACACCTATGAATTGGGTGAACTTTTAGTGTGCCCAGAATGCGCGCACGAATGGGCCCCTTCCGAAGAGGGCGAATCAGCCGCCGAGGAAGAGAGCGTTGTCAAAGACGCTGTAGGCAACGTTTTGGCCACTGGCGATACCGTCAGCATCGTCAAGACCATGAAGGTCAAGGGCAGCCCCCAAGACTTGAAAATCGGCACCAAGGTCCGCAATATTCGTCTGATCACCCCAGTCAACGGCCATGACATCGATGCCAAGGTTGACGGATTCGGGCCCATGAAGCTCAAATCCAGCATCGTCAAAAAGGTTTGATCCCTGGCCAGCCGGCAGACACTGCGCCTACAGCAAGGAACGTTGGGTGACTTCTTGGATTGAGGCAGTGCCAGCGTTCGCCGTAGCCCTGCTGATTCTTGCCGTGCCCGGAGCCGCTGTCTTGGCGGCGCTTCGGATCCGGGGCCTCATTGCTCTGTGCCTTGCACCGGCGGTCTCCGTCTCAGTGCTGGCCGTTAGTGCCATCGTGGCGCCATTGATCCATCTGAGCTGGGGCATCCCCGTTGTACTTCTGGGAACTGCCATCGCCGCCGGCGCCGCGTGGGCGGCACGCCGTTGTATTCCAGCACTGAACTCCATCGAGGCTGTGTCAGGACCTCGGTCTCGCGTTGGCCTCACGGCCGGAATCATCGGTGCCCTGACTGCGCTGGCGATCACCACTCTGCTGCTGATATTGGTGGCCCCCACCCCCGAGCAGTTCACTCAGGGTTACGATTCCGTGTTCCACCTCAACGCAACAGCCCACGCCGTGGAGACCGGCAATGCATCCTCCTTTGCAGTTTCCAGCTTCATTCTGCCCACCATTCAGTCCTCGTTCTACCCCGGCGCGTGGCACGGCTTGGTGAGCCTGCTGGCTATTGTGACTGGCATTAGCGTCCCTGCGGCGACTAACCTCATGTGGCTGGCTGTGGCCGGGCTTGTCTGGCCGCTCAGCGGCATGTTCCTCACACGAGTGCTCTTCGGTGCGCGCCCTCTGCTGCTGGTCAGTGCAGGCGCGCTGGCCGCAGCCTTCCCCGCCTTCCCTTGGTTGTTGTTGCAGTACGGCTCTGCGTACCCCAACGCACTTTCCAACGCCCTGGTCCCGGTGGGGATCGCTCTAGTATTGCTGATCCTCCGCCCAGCCAACCATCATGGCTTGGAGCCCGCCCAGGCGCTGACCTTGGTGATCTTGTTTCTTCCCGGCGCCATCACGGCCCAGCCCAATGGCGTTTTCAGCGTTCTGCTGGTGCTGACTCCCCTGCTGGCCTACCTCATCTATTCGTGGCTCCGCGCAGGGTTCGGCCGTAGCCGCCGCACCGGCTGGTTGCGCATAGCGCTGTTGGTGCTCGCTGTTGGAGCCGTGGCGGGGATTTTGTCTGTACTGCCGCAAATCCGCAGCCTCTTTTCCTACACGAGTCCGGCCTTCCTCTTCTTCCCGCTGGCACTGATCCGCAACTTCACCCATGCACCAGCACCCATCTGGTTCCCGGCCCTGGCCCTGACCGCCCTGGTCCTGGTAGGCATCCGAGCCGGGTTCCGCCGCCCGGGTCTGCGCTGGCTGCCGGCCGCCTTGGTGTTGTTGACCTTGACCTACCCTCTCTCAGCGGGCACCAACCTCACTCCTGCCAACATTGCGATGGCCCCGTGGTGGGATAACCCGGAACGCATTGCCGCCCTCATGCCTCTGCTGGCCGTGCCACTGGCAGCCTTGGGACTCGTGCGACTCGTGGATTGGCTGGGTGCCAACGGTCGGGCCCGCAAACTTTCGCCTACTCTCTGGCAGCGCAAGGGGAAGGTGGCCGCTGCGGCGAGTCTCGCCGTCGTACTTGCCTTCAGTAATCCTGGGCTATGGCAGATGAAGGGGCAGGTGGAAATCATGTTTGAGGTCCCGCCTGAGCCCAACGGTCTGGCCCAGATTGATGCGCAGGAGCTGGCCCTGATTCACCGACTCGGCGACTACACCACTGCCGATGACGTCATTGCCAACAATCCTTACAACGGGTCGGCGCTGGCCATGGTGCTGGCAGGGCGACACATGCTGTTCCCCTACAGCTCGCAAGGGGATTTGAATTCCGACCTCTACACCTTGCGATTCTGGCTCAACCGAGTTGGCAGTGATCAAGACGTGTGCGCCGCAGCCAAACGCCAGGGCGTGAGCTACCTGCTGGATTTCGGCACCGACTACATTCCAGCCTTCAATGATCCCCGTTCGCTCTATCCCGGCATCACGCTGGCCGGGGATTCAGAGGCCTTCACCCTCGTGGCTAGTGAGGGGCACGCCAAGCTCTACAAACTCACCACATGCGGCGGCGTGAAGCTGTAGCCGCAACACATTGTGGTATTCGACAATCTATTTGACAGTTTTTGTCATGTTTTACGGGACTATTAGGTGCCAACACAATAGAGTTGAGCCAATATCTGGTGACCGGCAAGTGAGGGAATTTTCCATGGGCAGCAGTTTTGGTGACCGGCTCAAGCAGGAGCGGCTGGCACGGCATTTGACGCAGGCCGAACTGGGCGGGGATCTGTACTCCGCCAGCTATATTTCACTGCTGGAAAATGCTCATCGCGAGCCCACTGTGGACATCATCCAGCAGCTGGCGCGGCAACTTCAACTGACGCCCTCCTCCGTTGCGGACTGGGTTGGATCCGCCACTGCGGAGGACAGTGGCGCCCTGCGGCTTTCTCTGTGTGCACAACAGTCGTGGGACACCCGCGATTATTTGGGTGCGGCCACCAATGCGAAGGCTGCCGCCGCGCTGGCCCAAGCCAACAAGGACCAAGTGACGTGGTGGAACATGACGTTCCTGGCGACGAACTCACTTCTGCGGCATGGCGATAACTGCGAGGCAATCGCGGTGCTCCAAACGCTGCTGGATCACCCTCTCACCCTTGAAAGCGACGCACTCTCGCTACGAGCCCATCAGGTCATGGCGGCAGCAATGTTGGCACAGGGCTGCCTGCAGGAATCAATCGAACACGGAATCCTCGCTGTCAGCATCGGTTCCGGTGACAGCGCCGAAGAATTCGGCTCCTACCTCATGGCGCTGCAAACCCTCATTGGTAGCCTCACCGAAGCCGGTCGGCTCGACGAGGCATGGATCCACACCATGGCCCTGGCCGACGCCGTCACCGATTCGACACCGGCGCAGATGGCAGGCGAAATCCACTGGGTCATCGGCAATGTAGCCTTCATCCGTCAGGACATCCGCACCGGGCTCGAACATCACGCCAAGGCCAGCAGGTTGCTCTCACCCGCCTCAGACCTCTCGCGTTGGGCTCAGTTCAACAAGGCAACGGCCTGGGTTCGGCTCATGGCAGGCGTGGTGGAGCCAGCCACGTTGCAGGCCATTGAACGCAGCGAACTGGCCCACTCGGTGGTAGGTGCAACCCCCGCAGAAACCCTTGAGGTGTCCATGCTGCGCGCCCGCTGGCACTATCTCAACAACGAACTGCCTAAAGCATTGACCTTGTTGGAGACGATCGAGGAGCAAAAGGACCAGCTCGCCCCGCACATCGCCGGAGACTCGGCGCTCCTGCTGGGAAATGCTCTGCAAGCGGCCGATCGCAACGCAGAAGCCCTCACCGCCTACTCCAACGCCCAGGCACGGTACACGCAGGCCGGCGCCTTAGACCGAGCAGCCGCGGCGCAAAACTTCCTGGCACAACTGGAACTTTCCGGCGCGTAAGGCGCAGTCGCCGTAGCAACGCCCAAGCTCTGGGGCACCGGACGTGGGCGTGCCGGATGTGGGCGTGCCAGATTCAGAGCAATAAAAAACCTGCACAAAGTGGGATGAAGGCCACTTTGTGCAGGTTTCTTTTTAGTCAATTTTGTCGCGGTATTACACGAACGTGGTTCCCGTCAGGCGTTCAAAGGCCTCGACATACCGTGCACGGGTACGCTCCACGACGTCGGCGGGCAGCGCCGGCGGCGGAGTGTCCGAGGCGCGGTCCCAGCCGGATGCCGGGCTGGCTAGCCAGTCCCGCACATACTGCTTGTCAAAGCTAGGCTGTGCCTGCCCCGGTGCCCAGAGCTCCGCATCCCAGAAACGGGAGGAATCCGGGGTGAGAACCTCATCGCCGAGCGTAATGACACCTGTGGCGGGATCGGTGCCGAACTCTACTTTGGTATCGGCCAAGATGATGCCGCGCTCACGGGCAATCTCCTCAGCGCGTGAGTAAATTTCCAACGTCAATGTGCGCAGCGCCTCTGCGGAGTGCTCGCCCACAGTGTCCACCATCTGCGCAAAGCTGATGTTTTCATCGTGTTCGCCAACTTCAGCCTTGGCCGACGGCGTGAAGATTGCCTCCTCCAGCCGCGATCCGTCCTCCAAGCCGGCGGGCAGCGGCAGGCTGCATACCGTCTGCGAGGCGCGGTATTCGATCAATCCTGAACCGGTGAGGTATCCGCGGGAAATGCACTCAATGGGGAACATCTCCAGCTTCTTGCAGACCATGGCCCGGCCAGCCACTGCCGCAGGAACACCGTCTTCCACCGTGGTGGCCAGCAGGTGGTTGGGCACGTTGAGCTGCTCGAACCACCACAGGCTCAGACCCGTCAAGATGCGGCCCTTGTCCGGGATTTCGGTGCTGAGAATGTGGTCAAAGGCGCTGATCCGGTCACTGGCAACAACCAGAACCACATCATTGCGCCCTGCGAACGGGCCATCCGTGGAGGCCGGCTGGTAGAGGTCTCGAACCTTGCCAGAGTAAATGTGGGTCCAGCCGGGCAGGGCGGGGGCAGCGGGAATTGCTGAAGTCATGAAGAGAGTCCTATGCCTGTGAAGGGTTCGTGGTCACGGTGATTTCCCCGCGGGCTGCCTTGGCCGCAATATCCTTGCGGTACTGGCCGCCTTCCAATGAAATTTCTTCAATGCCGGCGTACGCCTTTTCACGGGCGTCTTCCAGATCCACACCCAGGCCAACCACGGCGAGGACTCGCCCTCCGGCACTGACGGTATTGCCGTCGTCGTCCGTTCCCGTGCCCGCATGCAGCACGTGCACGCCGTCGAGCCGGTTGGCCTTCTTCAAGCCACGGATCTTATCGCCGGTGCGGGGAGCATCAGGATAGTTTTCGCTGGCGAGTACGACGGCGACAGCGGTCTCGGGTGCCCAGCGCAACTCATCGATTTCGTCCAGTTGGCCCTTGGCTGCCGCCATGAGGACGCCGCCCAGTGGGGTTTTCAGACGGGCCAGGACGGCCTGCGTCTCCGGGTCGCCAAAGCGGGCGTTGAACTCAATGACGCGGGTGCCGCGGCTGGTCAGTGCCAGTCCGCAGTACAGCACGCCTGTGAAAGGGGTGCCACGGTGGGCCATGGCGTCAATGGTGGGCTGAGCCACGCGGTCAATGACTTCCTGGACAAGACCGGCGGGGGCCCATTCCAGCGGCGAGTATGCGCCCATGCCGCCGGTGTTGGGGCCTTCGTCGCCGTCGAAAATGCGCTTGAAATCTTGGGCCGGGGCCAGCGGCACGACTGTGCGGCCATCGGCCAGAACAAAGAGGGAAACTTCGGGGCCATCAAGGAACTCTTCGATGACAACTGTGCCACCCACGTCAAAGCAGGACTGGGCGTGGGCCAGGGCCTCGTCGCGATCGTTGGTGACCACCACGCCCTTGCCGGCCGCTAAGCCGTCGTCCTTGACGACATATGGTGCACCGAAAGTGTCGAGGGCATTTGCAGCTTCCTCGGCATTGACGGCAACCTTGGCCATGGCCGTGGGAACCTGGGCTTCTGCCATCACGGTCTTCGCGAATGCCTTGGAAGCTTCAAGCTGTGCGGCTTCCTTGCTGGGTCCAAAGACCGGGATGCCCGCGGCTCGCACGGCATCAGCCACGCCTGCCGCCAAGGGAGCCTCGGGGCCCACGATCACCAGATCGCTGTCCAACTTCAGCGCCAAGGCTGCCACAGCGGCAGGATCACTGGCATTGATCTCATGGGTTGGCACGATGGCCGCGATCCCGGCATTGCCAGGTGCGGCGTGCACTTCACTGACGTTGGGGTCGCTGAGCAACGAGCGGACAATGGCATGTTCGCGGCCTCCGGGGCCAATCACTAAAACCTTCACCCCTCTAGGATACTTTGCTTCGGTGCCGGGGCCGCATGTTGCGGGAGTTCTGTCCATACAGGGCCGGGCCACGTAGGCACGCACAGCTGCAGTCGCCATCAGAAAGCAGTCTCAGGCACCGCGAGGAGCACTTAGGAGACCACCAGTTCACCGTAACAATTCAACCGACTTTTAAGTCCAAAGGGCCGAGTATCCGCAGCGAAACACCATACACAGTCGCTCAACCGTGTCAATGGGTAGCTCTTCCAACCCCGCCAAATCAGGGGTTCACGGCAGTTTGTGAAGACCAACCGACATTTTCTTTGCGGTTAGTTAATCCACTTGATAGCTTTATCGATGGGTTGGGCTGTTCACTCACAGCAGACATTCGCGCCTTCAGGTAGCTTCAACTCATCAGGATCTTTTCATCTTCTCCAGGGGGAACCACTTACATGCAAGCATCCACGCGCGCCTTCATCAAGCGCGGAGGTGCGGCCTGCGCCGCAGCTGCCGTCCTGCTGGGCGGCAGCTTCACTGTCGCTACGGCAGCGCCTTCAATCGATCCGACGACCGCTCCGACCAGTGCCTCCGTTACGTCAGAGGCCACCAGTTCAGCCACTCCCACGAGCGCACCGTCCGCGACTTCTTCCACCCCCTCCAGCACAGCACCGCTGCCCGACGGCCTTGCCAAGGCAGTGAAAGACGACCTGAACTTGAGCGTTGAGGAATTCAACGCCCAAGGTCAACTAGCCGCCACGGCCGCCCAAGTGCAGACCGAAGTTGTCAAGGCTGACCCCAACGCACAGGTCTCGATTGCCGGGGACACCATCAAGGTCCAGGCTTCTCCCGCCGCCGCTGCGGCAGCCAAGGCTGCCGCAGGCAGCGCCAAGGTGGCTGTCACATCAGTCAAGGCAGCTCCCCTGTCCACCAAAGTGGACGCAGCCAACGTTGACGCCCTGTTCGCTGACTATGTCGCCGAATTCGGCGCGGGAAAGCTGCAGTCAATCATGGTCAACAGCAACGATGAGTTCGTCATCCGCACCGGGGTTCCGGCCACGGGCGGCCCGGCAAACGGCGGCACGGCCATGAAGTCACGCTCTTTCTCGGCAACTGCCGCCCCTTCGGTCAGCGATTTCGCTGCCAAGTACAACAACGTAAAGATCGAGGCTGCCTCAGGCCCCGCCGCCGCGTACGCGAACGACGTGACAAACGGTCAGGGCTACGCCGCCTTTGACAACCCCCGCACAACCGGAGGGGCATGCAGCATCGGCTGGAACGGCTTCAACAAAGCCGGCGCCCCGGCAGTTATCACCGCTGGCCACTGCACCGGTGACGGAGCTCTGACGGACGCCGTTCTCACCGATCCCGAGCAGGAGCCCGCCGTCACCGGAGACCTGACATCCGGAGGCCTAATGGGCCCCCTGGGCACCTTCGGCGCCTCACAATTCGGCGGCGTCGGCAACACACCCGCCACAGCCCCCACAGGCTGGCAGGGTGACAAAAACAAGCTCAACAACATCGGCACCGACGTAGCCGTCATTAACAACATCGATGCGAATGTCAACCCGCTGGCCAAGGTCACCGACTGGAAAACTCCGGCCAACCCGAAGGCATCCGGCCCCCAGGTCACAGGCGTTTCCGACGCAGTTAGGGGTGCCGCTATTTGCAAGTCCGGCCGTACCACCGGCTGGACCTGCGGCACCGTGACCGAATTGGGCGTTTTCACGGTTGGGGGCACCACCTACCCGGAAGAAGAGGCCGCCTGCAACCCCGTGCCCACCGTCGAGGCATGCAATGACATTCGGGCCGTCCGCGGCTTCGGCTCCACGAGCCTCGCAGCCAACCGCGGCGACTCCGGCGGCGCCATCATGGCCGGAAACCTTGCCGTGGGCATGATCAGCGCCGGCACGCCGGGCATCATTTCGTACGGCGTCAGCCTCACAGACGCCTTGAAGCACACTGGCGGCTACACCGTGAAGATCTTCCTGGAAACCCCCAAGGTCACCACCACGGCACCGGTCTACCGTGAAGGCGCCGTCACCGGCACCGTTGCCGGTGCACCTGCTGGCACCACGGTCTTGGTCACCATCGACGGCGTGACCGCTGACGCCGTGACGACTGAGGTTGCTGTTGGCGCCGATGGCAAGTGGATCGCCAAGGCCCCGAACGAAATCGGGACTTTCTCCGTTACCGCGAAGGCCAAAAATGGCTTCAGCACCTCGGAAACCACAGAAGCCTCCATTGAGGTCATCAAGGAGACTTTGGCCGCCCCGGCCATCACCACCCCCGCCAACAACGCCAGCGTTGCCGCCCCCGTCACCACCATCTCCGGTACCGGCAAGGCTGGCGCCAACGTTGAATTGACCGGCGATGTCACGGACACCGCAGTAGTTGGCAACGACGGCAAGTGGTCCGTCACGATCAAGACGGGCCTGGAAGTTGGCGACTACACCGTCACTGCCAAGCAGACGTTGACCAACTGGAACGATTCCAAGACGACAACTAGCAAGTTCAGCGTTGTCTTGGCCGCCCCGGCCATCACCTCGCCGAGCAACGGCCAAGAATTCGCCTTCGATCAGGGCCCTGCTGAAATTTCAGGTACCAACATTGACGGCGCAACGCTCACGGTCACCCTGAACGGCAAGGCCCAGACGGCCACTGTCGTTGACGGCACCTGGAACGTCGCTCTGGACTCAAAGCTGACCACCGGCAAGTACACTGTCACGGCCGTACAGACTGTTGGCGACGACAAGTCCCTCACGACTACCTCGGCGTTCTCGGTATTGGCCGCCCCGTTGCCGGAACCGACCACGCCCCCGGTAACGCAGGAACCCACCCCAGCTCCGACGGTTGCTCCCACCAGGGCGCCCACCGATAACAACTTGGCCAACACTGGCGCATCCAGCTCGCTGCTAGTGCTCGGTGGAGCCGGTGGATTGCTACTCCTGGCCGGAGCGGTATTCTTGCTAATCCGCCGTCGCAACACCACAATCTAGGGTCCATCCGGACACTAGATTGTCAATGAAGTACAAATACTGACGGACCCACGCGGGTGCGAATGTAAGGCGTGGGTCCCGTTCACTTTGGACGGGACCCACTGCCGTTAAACGGAGGCACAATGAACAGCAAGAAGATTTCCGCAATCGTCCTCACCGCCACCCTGGCAGGAGCCCTCGGCATGAGCGCATGCAAACCCACCCAAGACCCCGAAACACCAGCAGCGGCTCAGAGCGCCAGTCCGTCAGCCAGTACCGAGCAGACCAACACCATGTTGGCGCTCAATGATTCACTGCGGAGCGAACTCGGTGACGCCTATGCGGACTCCTGGATCGAGGGGAACCAGCTGCACGTTGCCGTGACCACGGAAGCAGCCGCCGCGACTGTGAAGGCTGCCGGGGCGATTTCGCACCTTGTCACCTTGGACGCGGCCCAACTTGAAACAGCACTTCAAGCGGTCATGGCTTGGCGCAGCTCGCTGCCAACGGAACAAGGCGCAGCCATCCACAAAGTCATCCCCGACGGACGCACGGGAACCGTCACCGTCTTTGTGGCCCCCGAGCAACTAGACTCCGTCGCCAAGTCAGCAGCTACAGACAAGCCTGCCGGAGACGTACCGTTGCTCTTCAAAGAATCCACCGGACTTGCCACCGCGCTGTAGCCCTGGCTGCTGTTCCGCTCGCTAAGATGACACCATGATCCATACATTCCGGGCGGACGACGCCGTCGAACTTGCCGTCCTTGAGCGCAGCGGCTTCATAGAATCCCGGCACATAGGTTCGGCCGTTGTCCTGGCTGGCGATGGCTCGGTCGTGACAGCTCTAGGCGACATCAGCTCCCCCATCTATCCGCGCTCGGCTATCAAGCCTTTCCAAGCTCTGGCCGCCATGCAGTCAGGAGTCCCCTTGCGTGGGGCGCAGGTGGCTTTGGCAGCTGGAAGCCACACGGGTTCATTGGAACATATGGATGTAGTCGAAGGGATGCTCAAGGCAGCAGGCCTCAAGGAAGCCAACCTCGGCTGCCCGGCCGATTGGCCCAGCGATCCCGAAGCCCGTGCCTGGCTGGTCCGGTCTGGCCGCGGCAAGTCAAAATTGGCTATGGCCTGCTCCGGCAAGCATGCAGCTTTTCTCTGGGCTTGCACGGAAAACGGCTGGGATCTGGACGGCTATCTGGAACCCAACCACCCCATGCAGCGGGCCGCGCGAACCACTCTGGAGGAATACACCGAAGAATCGGTGCACCACACAGGGACCGATGGCTGTGGCGCCCCCGTCATGGCCGTGACTCTCACCGGACTCGCCAGGGCCTTCACCACATTGGCCAAGGCTCCGTCGGATAAAAACGCCAATGCCCGGGCCGCCACCATCGCCACCTCCATGCTGGACTATCCGTGGGCTGTAGAAGGCCACGGCCGCCCCAACACAGTGGTCATGGATGAACTCGGCGTCCTAGCCAAACTGGGTGCTGAAGGCGTTCTTGCCATGGCCGCCCCGACGGGGGCCAGTGTCGCCGTGAAAATCCTTGACGGCAATGGCCGCGCCGCAACCCTCGTGGGCCTGACGTTGTTGGCGGCAAGCGGCGCCCTCGACATTCCCGCGGTGGCCGAGGTACTCAGCAAAGTGGTCCCCCCGGTTCTCGGCGGCAGCCACCGTGCCGGCAGCCTCCGTCTAGGCCAGGCAGTCAGCGCACTCCTGAACTAGTCCCCACTTGCCGGCCCGATAAATCGCTGAAGCGATTTCCCGGGAACCTGGCAAGCGTGGGCCCAAACTTACTCGACCAAACAATCGCTGAAGCGATTTCCCGGGAACCTGGCAAGCGTGGGCCCAACCAGCCTGCCAAGCCCACCCAACCCAGCCATCCGGCGTCGAACATCCCCATCAAAAACTGTAGGAGTGCCCATGGTTGCCCGCCGCCGCATCGACATTGCCGAGGGAAGCGCCGCCCTGGCCGCCTGGCGCGGCGGAGAACGTGGCCGCGCCGTGACAGCCATGGCCGTGCGCTACGCCTTGGAAGAAGTGGCCGCGCGTGCCCCGGGGAACTCCGTGGAAGTGCGCGTGCCACCCTACGGCGTCACCCAATGCATCCCCGGACCCAGGCACACCCGCGGCACCCCTCCCAATGTGGTGGAGTGCGACGCCGGGACCTGGCTGGAGCTGGTGACCGGCACCTTGGACTGGGCAGACGCCGTGGAACGCGGTCTGGTGGCGGCCTCTGGATTGCGTGCGGACCTATCCGCCGAACTGCCCCTGTAGCGAACTTTTCTTACCTTCGCAGGGGACTCCAAGCTGGGCCGGGTACCCTTGAAGGATGACTTCCCAGCCTGAACCCACTGCCGGAGAGCCCCGCAAACTCAATGTGCGCCGCGCCCCGAAGTACGTCCCGTTCTTGATCGCCGGCGCCTTGGTCGGCGTTGTGGCAGCAGCCATTTTCACCTCTATGGCTCCGCCCAGCGAACAATTTACAACCTCATCCATCTTCGGATTTTTCACTGTTTTGCTACTGGTCCCCGGCGTGATCCTCGGCGCGGCACTCGCCCTGATTTTGGACAAGCGGAGTCTGCGCCGGAGCAAGACGCTCGTTGCGCAGCCTCTCCCTGATGAGGGCACCAACCCTGAAGCTGAGATCGCCTAAATACGCCGCCTGCGGCCCCCCTTACTTCACCCAAGCCACCAGTTGGATATAACCCACATCACAACAGGTCGTGGCGTCCGTCATTACATGAGATAATTTTCTCGTGGCACGCGGAGACGGAAAACTATCCCATGATCTTTTACCCGGCGAAAAGGGACCTCAGGACGCTTGTGGCGTTCTGGGCATCTGGGCACCCGGTGAAGAGGTTGCAAAACTAACCTATTACGGACTGTATTCACTACAGCACCGTGGTCAGGAGTCTGCTGGCATCGCAACGAGCGATGGCAAGCGGATCAGTGTGTATAAAGACATGGGACTCGTATCCCAGGTCTTTGACGAACCCACACTGAACACCCTGACCGGACACATGGCTGTGGGCCATTGTCGCTACTCCACCACAGGTGCGGCCAATTGGGCTAACGCTCAGCCGACCCTGGGTGCAACTGGCAGCGGCACCGTCGCTCTGGCGCACAACGGCAACCTGACCAACTCTGCTGAACTGCATGAGATGGTCATTGCCCAGTATGGCATTCCCACTGATGGCGAAATGGCCCAGGGAAACACCACCGATACTGCGTTGGTCACCACCTTGTTGCGCGGCAAAGAAGGCAGCTCTCTTGAAGAGACCGCCATGGAATTGCTGCCCAAGATCCACGGCGCCTTCAGCTTCGTCTTCATGGACGAACACACCCTATACGCCGCACGTGACCCGCACGGCGTCCGCCCACTGGTTCTGGGACGCCTCGAAAGTGGTTGGGTAGTGGCCTCCGAGGACGCCGCTCTGAACACCATTGGCGCCACGTTGATCCGTGAAATCGAACCCGGCGAATTCATCGCCATCGATGAAGACGGCGTGCGCACCCAGAAATTCGCCCCGGCCACACCCGCTGGTTGCGTTTTCGAGTACGTTTACTTGGCCCGCCCCGACGCCACCATTGCCGGCCGCTCCGTGTACGAGTCCCGCGTGGAAATGGGCCGCCAGTTGGCCCGCGAAAGCCACTACGACGCTGACCTGGTCATCCCGGTTCCGGAATCCGGCACCCCGGCAGCCATTGGCTATGCCGAGCAGTCGGGTATCCCCTTTGCTCACGGCTTCGTGAAGAACGCCTACGTTGGCCGTACCTTCATCCAGCCCAGCGATACCCTGCGCAAGCTCGGCATCAAGCTCAAGCTCAGCGCCCTTGAATCCGTCATTCGCGGCAAGCGCATTGTTGTGGTGGATGATTCCATTGTCCGCGGCAACACGCAGCGCGCCGTGGTGCGCATGCTCAAGGAAGCCGGCGCCGCTGAAGTGCACGTGAAGATTTCTTCACCGCCCGTACGCTGGCCATGCTTCTACGGCATTGATTTCGCCTCCCGTGCGGAACTGATCGCCAACGGTGCTGCCATTGACGAGATTGCTAAGTCCATCGGCGCCGATTCTCTGGAGTACATCTCCGAAGACGGCATGATTGACGCCACGCTGCAGCCTCGCGAACGCCTTTGCACCGCATGTTTCACGGGCACTTACCCGATTGAACTTCCCAGCAGCGACCGTTTGGGCAAGAACTTGCTCGAGCGCACCAAGCCGGGCAACGCCACCCCTTCCACCGGCTGCGATCCGGGTCCTGATTCGGAACTGGAAACTGTTCTGACCGATCAAGACCGCACCGCCGCCACCGGTTCTTAAGAACTCGTAAGAAAGAGACGCCATGACCAACGCCTCCCATGAGTCAGCCACCCAGGGAATTACTTACGCCAGCGCAGGTGTCGATACCGAAGCGGGCGACCTCGCCGTTGAGCTGATGAAGGAAGCCGTCAAGGCCACCCACGGCCCGTCCGTGGTGGGCGGGTTCGGCGGATTCGCCGGCCTGTATGACGTTTCCAAGCTGCTGACGTTCAAGAAGCCGCTCCTGGCCACCTCGACCGATGGAGTGGGCACCAAGGTCGCCATCGCGCAGGCCATGGACATCCACGACACCATTGGTTACGACCTCGTCGGCATGGTTGTCGATGACATCGTCGTAGTTGGCGCCGAGCCGCTCTTCATGACCGACTACATCGCTACCGGCAAAGTAGTTCCGCAGCGCGTGGCCGACATCGTCCGCGGCATCGCAGCAGCCTGCAAGGTTGCCGGAACCGCATTGGTGGGTGGAGAGACTGCTGAGCACCCTGGCCTGTTGGCTCCGGATGAGTACGACGTCGCAGGTGCTTGCACCGGTGTCGTCGAGGCTGATCTGCTGCTGGGTCCGGAACGGGTTCGCGCCGGCGATGTCATCATTGGCATGGCTTCCTCGGGTCTGCACTCCAACGGCTACTCACTGGTTCGCCGCGTCATCAACCACGCCGGCTGGTCCCTGGACCGTCAGGTTGCCGACTTCGGCCGTACCTTGGGCGAGGAACTCCTCGAACCCACTCGCGTGTACGCCGCAGACTGCTTGGATCTGACCCGTTACCTCCCGGTCACCCAGGAAAAAGCCGTTCATGGCTTTAGCCACGTTACCGGTGGTGGCCTCGCCGCCAACTTGGCCCGCGTTCTGCCCCAGGGCCTCATCGGCACCGTGGACCGCTCCACCTGGAGCCTGCCGTCCATCTTCAACGTTGTCTCGCAGCTGGGTAACGTGCCGTTGGCCGATCTGGAGCGCACCCTGAACCTGGGCGTTGGCATGGTGGCCGTGGTTTCTGCCGATGCTGCCGATGACGCCATCGCCCGCCTGAACTCACGCGGCCTGCCGTCATGGGTCATGGGAACGGTCACGGCCGAAGCATCGGATTCCGATAAGACCGGTTCTGATTACACTCAGGGTGCCAAGGGCGTCAACGGCGGCGCAGTCCGCCTGGTGGGCAACTACGCTTCATAGCTTCACACGACGTTTCGAAAAGGGACGGCGTTTGCGTAAAAAGAGGGTGCTAGACGACCGTCTCTTTACGCAAACGCCGTCCCTTTTGCATCCCCCAGGCCGAGTAGGTGCGCTGGACCCACAGCGTCCAGGGCCCCGTGCCAGCGGCTGGATATTGGGAGGGCGTGGGTGGGCCCCCGATCGCGAGGGACCCGCGGTGAGCTTGCGAGCATTGGGAGGGCGTGGCTGGGGCCCCGATCGCGAGGGACCCGAGGTGAGGAACGAGCCGTGGGAGTGATTGGGGAACAACAAAATCCCCACACATCGCTTTCGCGTCGTGCAGGGTTTGTTGAGTTTAGGTCTGTCAGACGGTCCTAGCCAATTCGGCGGGAGTCCACGTCGTCATCCTCAAACTGATCCGCATACTTATCTTCGTACGCCGAATAGTCCGGCTCTGCCGGAATTTCGGTGTGATGGCTCGGGGCTCGCCGAGTAGTTCCACCGAGCTCTTTCTGCAGAGCTGAATAGTCAGTGCTCGGGGAGTAGTACTTAATGTCCCGAGCCTGCTTGGTTGCCTTCGCCTTTTGACGGCCGCGCCCCATGGCGTGACCCCTTTTACACTTGGACCGGAGGTGGTCGCTCGGGCTAAGAGCGAGGCTCCGGAATATTCGGTCAGTTTGTCGTAGTCCTAGATTACATTAGTTCTGGACCTCTTGCGTCCCACTATGGGTTGTTCTGCCCATAGCCAAACCACAAAGTAGCCTCGACGCAGGATCAATGTTCGGTAGAGTCACCTGTAGACGGAGCACATGTCCGCGGGGCTGGGGTGCTTGAATGCTCGTATAGGCCACTATTGGGAACGCGCATTTCCACCTCTCACCCGGGACTTTGTGCCATTTCAGGACGCAGCGCGGAAGGTTTGTCCCCATGAACGAGAGCAGCAACGCCAACGAAAAAGGCGCTCAACAGGGCCCTCCCACTGGGCCCGACGTGCCCCAAGCCCAGGACGCTTCAGAGGGTTTCTCCGGCTCCGACTATGAGTTTGCGGAGCCCCAACTGGGTGCTGCGGAAATCAGCGAAGACGTGGCAGAGAGCGTAGACCTCAAAGCCGCCGAGGCCGAAGCGGCTCGAGTGGAACATGAAGCCGAACTGGCAGCCCGGGCCGTTTCCTCGGGCTTGGGTGAGGATGCACCGCCCGCCCCAGACTTCCAAAACCCGCCGGCTGCGCCCGAGCCCATCGATTGGGACAGCGCAACCACAGTTTTGCGCACAGACTTTAGCCAGCCTCCAGTCTCCAGCAACCCCTGGTCACAGTCACAGCAGGAGGCACAGCAGGAGTCACCAACGGAGCCCCCGCGCGATACCCAGATGGCATCGCAGCCGGCCGCCGCGCAAGATTCTGAGCCAGCGGCACAGCCGTGGTCACAGCCGTCGGAGACTGCAGCCGAGCCCACGGTTCCCTTGGACCAGCCAGAAACCCCGCACGCGGCCCCTTCCAGCTTCGAACCACCAGTCCCCTCGCAGGATCCGTCAGCGCCACCCGCGCCGGAACAGGCACCGTTCCAGCCACCCTATGGCGGACAGGCCCCTGAGGCCTCAGAAACGTCAGAAGCACAGGAAGCACAGAGCAACGCAGCCAACAGCGGTTCCACGGATGCCAGCTCCTCAGTAACTCTCGCTCCGGATGCGGCGCCCCGAGTAGGCTCCGGCACTTCTGACAGCCACGGCTGGCATCGCCCGGACGCCCAGTGGCAGCAATCGGCAACACCGTGGCAGCCCAAGGCCAACGCCTGGCAGTCACCTGCCCAGATGGCCCGCGGCGAAGCCGATGCAGCACTGGCCGCAGAAGCTGCAGCAGCCGCAGCGCCGCCTGCCCCTGAGGAGCCCCCGGCCGTAGGTCAGCAAAACCCCTTCGGCCAGACTCCTGTCGCACCGGAACAAACGGTCCCTTACGGCCAGACTCCGGCCGCTAGCCAGCAGAACCCGGACGGTCAGCAGGCTGGCACGGCAGGCGATCAGGCATCCGCCTCCACTCCCACTCAGCCTGCCTACGGTACCCCGGCGCCGTACGGCCAACCTGCAGCAGCACAGGCCCCCTACGGCGCACCCACCCAGCACGGCGCCCCATCGTTTGGCGGACCTCCCCAGTCAGGCGCCCCGTCCACACCGGGCATTCCCCCTGTACCGGGTCAATTCGGAGGGCCTCAGGGTCCGGGTCAGTTCGGCGGGCCTCAGGGCCCCGGTCAGTTCGGTGGGCCTCAGGGCCCCGGTCAGTTCGGTGGCGGTCCCGGCGGTCCCGGCAACTACGGCGGGCCTCAGGGTCCGGGTGGCTTCGGCGGCGGCCCAGGTGGCCCCGGGTCTCCTCAGGGTGGCGGGAACAAGAAACTGTTCATCATCTTGGGTGTTGCGCTCGTGGGAGCCATCCTGTTGGGCCTGCTGATCTGGCTGTTAGCCAGCCTTCTCATCAACAACAGCAGCCCTAACGACCCAAACCCCGCAGAACCGACTGTTCAGTCGCAAGGTGCGGTGCCGGAAGAATCGCTTGATCCTGGCGCCGAACCGGCAACAGATGAGCCCTTCGATGAAGGCCTGATTATATCTGGCGCTTCGCCCCTGAAATGGCTGGAAGGCGACTGCCTCCGCGGCTTCAACAACGCCTCGACACCGGCCGATGTCGTATTCTGCAGCGCACCCCACAACGCGCAGCTTGTAGGCACCTTCTATTACGGGGATTCCGATGAGTACCCCGGTGCCGACACACTCAAGGCCAAGGCTGCCGAGGTCTGCGATGCCGTTGAGCTCACCTCGGATGCTAGCGGGATGAAAACGCTGGAACAGAGCACGGCTTACCCCTCGGAGAACACCTGGAATGACTCGGGTGACCGCCGCGTGGACTGCCTGGTCCATGACACGCGAAGCGGGAACCCGCTGGAAGTCTCACTGACCGCATAGCAAAGGACACTTGAGCCGGTTTTAAACCAGCAGGGGCTGTGATGTTTGGGATCAACCCAAACATCACAGCCCCTGCTGGTTAACTCATGACTCTACTTGCGGCCAACCGTCAGCCCGGCAGCAGAATCCATGTCCAGCTCATCGAAATCGGCAGCCGTGTCTACCAGGACAGTGTCCCCGTCCACGATGGTCCCGGCCAGAATCTCCTTGGCCAGCCGGTCGCCAATCTGACGCTGGACCAGCCGTCGCAGCGGCCGGGCACCGTAGGCCGGGTCGTAGCCGGTCATCGCCAGCCACGCCTTGGCAGCATCACTGACCTCAAGCGTCAGGCGCCGCTCATACAGCCGAGCAGCCAGCGACTGCACCTGCAGATCCACAATCCGCGACAACTCTTCGATATTGAGCGCATCAAACATGACAATCTCATCGAGTCGGTTCAGGAACTCCGGCTTGAAGGAGGCCTCCACGATTGACATGACGGCCTTGTGCTTCTCGTCATCGGACAGTGACTGATCAACGAGGAACTGCGAGCCCAAGTTGGAGGTCAGCACGATGATGACGTTGCGGAAATCAACCGTGCGGCCCTGCCCATCGGTGAGCCGGCCGTCGTCGAACACCTGAAGCAGAATGTCGAAGACTTCCGGGTGGGCCTTCTCCACCTCATCCAACAGCACCACGGAATACGGACGACGGCGCACGGCCTCAGTCAGCTGCCCACCCTCGTCGTAGCCCACGTATCCGGGAGGGGCGCCGACCAGCCGGGAGACAGAGTGCTTCTCGGAGTATTCGCTCATGTCGATGCGAATCATGGCGCGTTCGTCATCAAAGAGGAAGTCGGCCAAGGCCTTGGCCAGCTCGGTCTTACCCACACCGGTGGGCCCCAAGAACAGGAAGGAACCCGTGGGCCGGTCGGGGTCGCTGATGCCAGCCCGGGCGCGGCGGACTGCGTCAGATACCGCGGTGACGGCTGCAGACTGGCCAATCAGCCGAGAGCCCAGAACCTGCTCCATCTGCAGCAGCTTCTGACTCTCGCCCTGCAACATGCGCCCAGCAGGGATGCCGGTCCACGCGGAAATGACCTCGGCAATATCATCGGCGGTGACTTCTTCGGCCACCATCAGCTCAGGCTTGTCCGTGGACTGCTCCTCGGCAGCGGCCGCCTCCAGCTCACGCTGCAGGGCCGGGATTTCGCCGTACAGTACGCGAGAAGCCTGCTCAAGGTCGCCGTCGCGCTGGGCCTTGTCAGCGACGGAACGCAGCTCATCAAGCTTGGCCTTCAAATCACCCACCCGGTTCAGCCCAGCCTTTTCAGCCTCCCAGCGTGCGTTCAGCCCGGAGAGCTCCTCCTTTTTGTCGGCCATGTCGGCGCGCAGGGCCTCCAACCGCTCAATTGAAGCAGGGTCACTTTCCCCTGCCAGGGCCAGTTCTTCCATGGTCAATCGGTCCACGGCGCGGCGCAGCTGGTCAATCTCTTCCGGCGCCGAGTCAATCTCCATGCGCAGGCGGGATGCGGCCTCATCCATCAGGTCAATCGCCTTGTCCGGCAGCTGGCGGCCGCTGATGTAGCGGCTGGACAGCGTGGCGGCCGCGACCAGGGCGGAATCTGCGATGGCCACCTTGTGGTGTGCCTCGTAGCGTTCCTTGAGCCCACGCAGGATGCCGATGGTGTCGTCCACGCTGGGCTCGCCCACAAATACTTGCTGGAAACGGCGTTCCAAGGCGGGGTCTTTTTCAATGTTTTCGCGGTACTCATCCAGCGTGGTGGCGCCGATCAGGCGCAGCTCGCCGCGGGCCAGCATGGGCTTGAGCATGTTACCGGCGTCCATGGAACCTTCGGATGCGCCGGCTCCAACCACAGTATGAATCTCGTCAATGAACGTGACAATCTGCCCGTCGGATGCCTTAATTTCCTCCAGAACCGCTTTGAGCCGCTCCTCGAATTCGCCACGGTATTTGGCCCCGGCCACCATCGATGCCAGGTCAAGGCTGATGAGCGACTTCCCGCGCAGAGATTCGGGCACGTCTCCTGCCACCATGCGCTGGGCTAGGCCTTCAACCACGGCAGTCTTGCCAACCCCGGGCTCGCCAATGAGCACGGGGTTGTTCTTGGTGCGCCGGCTCAGCACCTGAATGACGCGGCGGATCTCGGCGTCGCGGCCAATCACGGGGTCAAGCTTGCCGGTGCGGGCAATGGCCGTCATGTCCACGCCGAACTTCGCCAAGGCCTCGAAGGTGTTCTCGGGATCCGGTGTGGTGACCTTGCCGTCCCCACGCACGGTAGGCAGCGCAGCGTCGAGCGCGGCCCGAGTGGCACCCACTTGGCGCAGGGCACTTCCTGTTGCTCCGGCGTCGTCCGTCAGGCCCAGCAGCAAATGCTCGGTGGAGACGTAGCTGTCCCCCATGCGCTCGGCGGCCTGCTGGGCAGCCTGAACGGCCATCAGCGTGTTGCGGCTGAGTTGGGCCTGCGCAACGGAGGTGCCGGACGACGACGGGAGGTTGCGAATGGCTGCGCTGGCACCGACGCTGACCTCATCCGGGTCGACCCCGGCGGCCTTCAGAAGCGCAACTGCCACACCTTGGCGCTGGTCCATGAGGGCCTTGAGTAGGTGGGCGGGCTCAACCGCGGGGTTTCCGGCGGTGGAGGCGTTCATGGCGGCGGCGGAAAGAGCCTCCTGGCTCTTTGTGGTGAATTTGGCGTCCAAGAGAGGTCCTTTCGTTGGGTTTTTTAGGTTCTGACTCACGCTTATAAAGTTGAGTCTACTACGCTCAACTTACACCTTGGGGAACTTATTCCGAGAATTTTTTCCGTGCGCACAAAGCTGGGCACCCGGTGCCTGAAATGCGAAGAGGCGCCCGGAAACTGATACTCAGCTTCCGGGCATCCTTTACCCGTCAAGGGTGGTTCACTGCTCAGCCGCGCGGGTTCACGATGATTTTCACGTGCTCTTCATTGTTGTTGATCAACTGCTCAAAACCTTCGGTGACCAGCCCGTCCAGGCCGATCCGTCCAGTGATGAAGCGAGAGAGGTCTAACTTGCCGCTTTGGACCAGCGCGATGGTGTCCGGGTGGTCATTGGCGTACCCGATGGTGCCGCGCAGATCCACTTCCTTCAGCACCAGCTTTGGCATGTCCACAGCAGGTTTGTGCCCCCAGATGGAGACGTTGACGATGACCGCGCCGGGCCGAACGGCGTCCAGGAGCATGTCCAGAACAGCGGGTACAGATGAGCATTCAAACCCGACGTCTGCACCTTGGCCATTCGTCAACTCGCGGACCTGGCTGGCAACGTCGCCCTCACGGGGATCGAAGACGGCGTCAGCAACACCGGTTTCCAACGCCTTCGCCTTGCGCGCCTCGGAAAGTTCGGAGATGTAGACCGTCAGGCCTTTGGCCTTGAGTACAGCCGCAGTCAGTAGGCCGATGGGTCCCGCCCCGCCCACGATGGCAACCTGGCCGGCTTTTGCGTCGGAACGCACGTAGGCGTGATGCCCCACCGAAAGGGGTTCGATCAGCGCGGCCTGGTCCAAGGGAATGTCGCCAATCGGGTGGACCCAGCGGCGTTCCACGACAATCTTCTCGGCAAGTCCGCCACCGCGTCCACCCAATCCGATGAAGTTCATGTCCTTGGACAGCTGGTACGGCGCACCTTCGCTTGTATCCACATCCGCACCGATGATGTAGGGCTCCACCACCACGTTTTCACCGACCGCCAGATCGGCGACGCCCTCACCCAGCGCCGTGATGGTTCCGGAGAACTCGTGGCCCAATGTCACGGGAGCGGACTCTCCGGAGATCGGGTGCGGGTGGCCTGCGGGCGGAATGAAGATGGGCCCTTCCAGATACTCGTGCAGGTCGGTGCCGCAGATCCCGCACCACGCAACGTCAATGGCCACGGTTCCCGGTTTCAGTTCAGGCTCCGCAATGTCCTCGATACGGATGTCATTGCGGTCGTAGTAACGTGCTGCCCTCATGATTGCTCCTCAAGTTTTTCATTATTGAAGACTCGGTCAATCTGCACGGCTTCGTGCTGTGCAGAACCACCGGGTCCCCCGAAGTCGCTGACAATCCCATCCTCTCGCAGAAAGCAAGGAACGGCGCAAATCGCTCGTGTGGCATACGCCACATTGAAAGCAACTGCTGCTCAGCCGGGCCCATAACTTCCTTGACGGGAACACGCCTTGACCTTGACGTTGCGTCAACCTTTAGAGTTGCTTGCATGAGCACCGATAAAGCTCCATCGGACTGGTCAATCCAGCAAATTGCAGCCCTGGCGGGAACCACCAGCCGGACGCTGCGGCACTACGACACCATCGGATTGTTGGCGCCAAGCCGAATTGCGGGCAACGGCTACCGGCATTATGACCAGACGGCACTGGTGCGGCTGCAGCGAATTCTGCTGCTGCGCGAACTGGGGCTGGGGCTGCCGTCGATCGCGGCCGTGCTGGCGCAGGAAAACTCGGCAACCTCGGCCCTGCGCAACCATGTTGTCTGGCTGCGGGACGAACAGCTTCGCTTGTCGCGGCTGATCACATCTGTAGAAAAAACCATTGCAGCGGAGGCCGCGGGAGAGGAAATCATGGCAAAGGACATGCTGGACGGGTTTGACCACACCCAGCACAAGGACGAAGTTGAACAACGGTGGGGCAAGGAGGCCTACGCCGGCAGCGATGCGTGGTGGCGCGGAATGAACTCCGCCGAACGGAACAGCTGGAAGGAGAACGTTAACTTACTTAATAGGGACTGGATCGCTGCTTGGTCCAGCGGGGCCACGGCTTCCTCTACAGCGGCGCAGGAGCTGGCCGGCCGTCACGTTTCTTGGCTTCGCAGCATTCCCAGCACGCCGGCCGCAGCATCAGGCGCTGAGCCTAAACGTGAGCCTAGGCCCGTCTCAGCTACTGCGCAGGGCGGCAAGGAACGCGACTACGTAGTGGGACTGGCGAACATGTACGTGGCCGATCCCCGCTTCGCCGCGATCTACGGCGGACGGGAAGGGGCAGCTTTCGTGCGGGATGCCCTGACGTTCTATGCGGAGCGGGAGCTATAGCCATTTGGTCGAATGGGACTTTACCTATACGCAAGCCACGCCCGGCCAAGGTGCGCAGGAATGGTTCCACCGCAGCCGGGTCGGGCGTGGCGTGCGTATAAAGTAAGTGATCTTTGTTTATACGCAGACGCGGCCAGCAGCGTCGCGTATAAACCCAGGAAACGCGTGGCGGGCTTCAACTTTTCGCCGCCACGCCCCCATTCCCTCCCCCACGTAGGAGATTACTCCGGCTTCTTGAGGGCCTAGCCCGGTTTGCGTGCCGTCCAAATCATGTTGGTGCCCATGAACTTGGGCTTGACCTGAATGTTCTGGAACCCTGCCTCTTCAAATTTGAGCCGCAGCGCCCGCGGAGTCAGGAAGCCGAGCGTTGAATCAACCAGGTACTCGTAGGCGGGGCGGTCGCGGCCAATAAGCGTCCCGAGCGTGGGAATGACAACCTTCATGCCGAGACGGATAAACGGAGCCAGAACTCCGCTTGGCGGGGAAGACTCCAAGGCTGACACCACACCGCCGGGCTTCAGGACCCGGAACTGTTCGTTCAAAACCTTCTCCAGATCACTCACATTCCGAAGCAGGTAGCCGTGCGTCACGCCGTCGAACGCGTTATCTGCGAAAGGCAGCTCATGGGCATCGGCAAATTGCCACACGATGCCGGAATTATCCTGCACGCCGCGAGCAACATCGAGCATGGACTCGGAAAAATCGGCTCCGATAATGGTGCTATCGGGACTCTGCGCGCGGACAGCTCGGGCAATCACGCCCGTTCCGGTGGCCAGATCCAGGTAATTGACTCCCGGGGCGGCGGTGACGGTTTCAGCGACTTCCTTGCACCAGCGCCTGTGGGAACCCAGCGTCATGAGCCGGTTCATCAGGTCATAGCGACGGGCGATGCTGTTGAATGTGGCCTGGACGCTGGAGTCTTCGTTGCGCATTACCGCCGGCTTTCCGTTGATGTGCTGGTCGAAGAAAGTCTATGTGGGATGAGCGCGTTCCCGTCACCACACGTACTGGAGGCTCTAAGTCACCCGGGCCTACACTGGGGCCATGATCTTTATCGATCCACCCTTCTGGCCGGCCCACGGGACCTTGTTCTCGCACTTGATCTCCGATACCTCGGTGGCAGAACTCCATGCCTTTGCCGCAAGAAATGGTGTCACCGACCGCGCCTTTGACCTTGATCACTACGACGTTCCCGAGCGCCTCTACGATGAACTCATTATGGCCGGGGCGGTGCCACTGACTGGCAAGGAACTGGCCCGCACCCTCATGGCGTCAGGCTTGCGTATCAAAGCGAAATACAGGGTGAAGTCCGTTGGCTCGGTGCTGGAACGGCGTTGGAATGCGCTTATGCCGGGGCACCCGGAGCTTGGCACGGATTTGCTGAACCGGTGGAATGAGCCGCACCGGCACTACCATTCCGCTACGCATCTGCTGGCCGTTTTGGAGGCGTTGGACGCGCTCACTGAGCGGGATATTCCCCGGCCGGTGGCGCTGGCCGCCTGGTTTCACGACGTAGTTTACAACGGGACACCGTCCGACGAGGAGGACTCCGCCGTTTTAGCGCAATCATGCTTAAATGGCGTTGTGGAGACTTTGGAAGTCGCCGAGGTGGCCCGCCTGGTTCGCCTGACCACCAGCCACTCCCCCTCCCCCGAAGACCGCGCCGGACACCTCCTCTGCGATGCCGACCTCGCCATTCTGGGCGCCCCAGATAGCGAATACTCGCGGTATGTAGCCGGAGTACGTCGGGACTATGCCCACATCTCGGAGAGTGATTTTTCGAAAGGGCGGGCTTCCGTGCTGCGTTATTTACTGGCATTGAACCCCCTCTTCCGTACGCCAAAGGGGCGCGAACTGTGGGCGGATCAGGCGCACCGGAATCTCACCCAGGAGCTCACGGCACTTCAAGCCAGTAAAGAAATAGCACAACTGTACTAAAATGTTTAACGGTCCGCGTAGGATCAATGGATGCCCTTCCATGATGCAGCCACTGACCTGACAAATGCCCCGGAATTCGCGGGCCTGCCCCTAGGCGAGTTCGCCTTTCCCGGTCCCTTGCGTGAGCAGCTGGTGGCAGCAATTCTTGACGGTTCCAAGACTTCCACCACGTGCACGCTCATTGAATTTGAGGTCGAACACGAGGAGCTTCCACGGCCCGGCCAGCGCGAAGTGGTGATTGACTCTGCGGGCCGAGGGGTTGCCGTCATTGAAATGACTGAAGTGCGTACTGTTTCTCTGGCCGATGTAGACCTGCAGCATGCCATTGATGAGGGTGAAGGCTTCACCACGGTGGCCCAATGGCGGGCTGGCCACGAAGATTTCTGGCACTCCGCCGAGATGCGGCATGCCATGGGCGATCCCCACTTCACCGTGGATGCCAGCACCCTGCTGGTGCTGCAACGCTTCAAAGTCATAGCTCAGGTGCCTTAGCCCCGGGGGCTTGACTCCCGACTCTAGGATCCGGGCCAGAGACTGCGTAGCCTGAGACCATGACAACCACAGGCGCAGTCCGCATTTGGCATGACGAAGAAGGCTGGGGTGTCCTTGATTCGGAGTCGACGCCGGGTGGCTGGGAGGCTGCCGCACAGGACGGCTACAGTTTTCGGGCAATCCGGGCGTGGCCAGCCGGCGATGATTATCAGAATTCCGCTCCAGCCGCGGGCGGATAACCTAGATGCATGGCTTCGAAGACTGCGCCCCGCGCACCCCGGCTCACTCCGCTGACGCTGCATGACCTAGTGGACAACGAGGATGCTTTCTTCGGCCCCGGGGACACTTATGACGGTCAACGCTTCGACCGGCCCAGTTTTGACGGCGCAAATCTCACGTCGTCGGATTTCCTGGAATGCGAGCTCAATGGCCCCCTGCTCAATGATGCCGAGCTCCGCGGCGTGCGTTTCCGCGGCACCCTTATTAAGGACAGCTTCGCGCCGATCATGAAGGGTGCCCGGACCAGCTGGCGGGATACCGAAGTCATCTCACCCCGTTGGGGATCGGCCGAGCTCTATGACAGCAGCTGGCAGTCGGTCCGGATCGATGGCGGCAAGATCGATTTCCTGAACCTGCGCGCCGCAAAGATTATTGACCTGCAAATCAGTGACTGCATCATTGATGAACTGGATCTAGGCGGGGCCAATGTCACGCGCTTGGCGCTGAAGAACTGCCGCATCGGAACCCTGGATCTCCAGCAGGCCACACTGAAGGACGTGGATCTGCGGACCAGTGACTTCCGCACGCTCAACGGCGTCGGTTCCATGTCCGGGGCAATTATTGACGATTACCAGATGAGCCTGCTGGCGCCGATCTTCGCCGCTCACTTGGGCATCACCGTCGCCTGAGAACCTGACGAGCCTGCACTCCATACTCACCAGTCAGGCGCCTAGCCCACAAGGCAGCTAGCCCATCAGCGTGACACCGAATGTTGCGGCCACACCAAACGCGGTGCCCCACAGAATGATGGAAATGAGCTGCCACAGGATCACAGCGTTCTTTGGTGCACCAAAGGACACCATGGCGGCAGAGGTGATCTGACTCGGCAGGATGGCCTGACCCGCCAGGCTCACACCGGCAACACCGTACTTGTCGAAAGTCCTGCGCAGCTTGGCCCGCCGGGGAGAAAGCTCCTTCGCCGTCTTGCCAGCGAAAACCTTACTCCGCACCCCGTGTGCGCTGAGCACAAAGACCAACATGGAGAGAACATTGCCCACGACCGCGACTCCGATGGCAAGCACCGGGTTCAGACCAATGACCACGCCTACCACCGAACCAAAGTAGGACTCCACAAAAGGAATGGCCGCTACCAGGAGCACGCCCACCCACTGCAGCATGGGAGGAAGGGAGGCAGTGAAGGACTGCATTGACTCGATCATGATGACTTCTTTCGTCGATGGAATTCGTTGATGAATCAATCCTTTCGCAGTAGCCCGGGACGCAATAGTGCGTTGTTGTCACGTCCTGACTTGCACTTTCGCACAGGGAATCCGTGACAAATGTCATTGCCCTAGACTGAAGCCCATGCCTGCAGTCTCGTCCCCGGAAATTCCGCGCCCCACCGCCAGCCTGGGCCGCAGCGTGCGCAGCACATGGACGTACACCTTGGGCTCCATCGTGTTCATTTTGGTGGTCCTGCACTTCATGTTGCTGAGCTTCGCGGTCAGTACCTTCACTGCCAAGAACGACGCCGTCTCCGGGCTGTTGCTGCTGGCCCTCGTTCTCGCTGTGGCCCTCCAGGTGCGTTATTGCTGGTTCCTGCGGGCCGGTTTGGGCGGTGGACTGCCCCGTCCCGTTTGGACCACGGCCATGGTTGTTACCTCCGGTGCTGTGTGGGTATTGGGTCTGCTCACCTCGGACGCTGGGTGGATTGCTGCGATTCCGCTGTGGCTGGCCGTGTCCCTCGTGGCCAGCCTGCTGCCCGCAAGGACTCGCTGGCTAACCGTGGCAGCCGGCTTCCTCTCGCTACTGGCATTTGCCGCTATTCGTCACTTCTGGATGGGGCAGTCCGATCCACTTCCGGAAGATTCCGCCTCCCGCATGCTGCTGGCCTATTCGGCAGGAATGCCGCTGCTGCTCATCAGCAGCCTGTGGTGGTGGCGGGTGGTAGTGGAGCTTGACCGGCACCGGGTCATCGCCGGGGAATTGGCTGTTGCCCAGGAAAGGCTCCGCTTCGCCGCGGACCTGCACGATATTCAGGGCCACCATCTGCAGGTCATCGCTCTGAAATCCGAACTGGCCGAGCGGCTTCTTGACCGCAATCCTGAGGCGGCTCGTGAAAACATTCATGAGACTCGGCTCATTGCCAAGCAAGCTCTCGAGGAAACCCGTTCGCTCGTGGCCGGATACCGGGAAACGTCCCTGGCGGACGAGTTGGAGAATGCCCGGGAGGTTCTCACGGCAGCCGGGGCAGACTGTGAGCTGACGCTGGAGACACTGCCAGCAGAACCCGCAGCACAACAGGCCCTGGCCATGACTGTGCGTGAGGCCACCACGAACATTCTGCGCCACAGCGAAGCCACCCACGCCACCATCTCCCTGACGTCCACCGAAGCTGAGGCAACACTGACTATCCGCAACAACGGACTCAACGGCACGCCGTCGTCCATGTCATTGACGGCCGGCACCGGCTTATTGGGCTTGCGGGGGCGGCTCGAGACAATCGGCGGAACACTTGAAACAACCCTGGATACCGGCCACTTTGAGTTGCTGGCGCGGATCCCCACCAGAGGAATACCCGCATGACTGAAACCCTGGACACCTCCCCCATTCGGCTCTTGATTGCCGACGACGAGCATCTGATCCGCGGCGCGCTGGAGGCCCTGCTGGGGCTCGAATCCGATATTGAAGTGGTGGCGAGTGCCGATAATGGGAGCACCGCCGTCGAGCTGGCCTTATCCACCCAGCCGGATATTTGCCTGCTGGATCTCGAGATGCCGCGGGCCGATGGGCTTGAGGCGGCCGCTATGATTCTTGCTACCGTCAACACCCGCGTGATCATTGTGACTCGGCACGCCCGTCCGGGTGTGCTGCGCCGGGCGCTGGCTTCCAAGGTGTCTGGCTTTGTGCCCAAGTCCACCCCGGCGGAGGATCTTGCCCACGTGATTCGGGATGTAGCGGCCGGCAAGCGTTACATCGACCCGGAGATTGCCGCGGCCGCGCTGACCGCCGAGCGCTGCCCGCTCACTGACCGCGAACTGGATGCGCTGCGCGTGAGCCGCTCCACCACCAGCGTCGCTGAGATTGCCAAGCAACTGCATCTCGCCTCGGGCACGGTGCGCAACTATCTCTCCTCCGCCATGACGAAACTCAACGCTGTTTCCCGGCACGACGCCGCTGAAAAAGCATGGCAACAGGGCTGGATTTAGAACTTTTCCACGGCGGTCTCCCGCATGCGCTGCGAACCCAGCTAAGCTCAACATGTGATGATACGTCCTACATCTTTGGAAACGGTTCTTGCCCGTCGCGGCGTCGCGGGGCATCGGCAGTACCGCATCCCTGCCCTGGCAGTGTCGCCACGGGGAACTCTTCTGGCCGCCTACGACGGCCGCCCTAACCTCGATGACCTGCCCAACCCGATCGATCTGCTCCTCCGCCGCAGCACCGACAACGGGCTCACCTGGGGTCCCCAGCAAACCGTGCGCACCGGCACCGGTTTGGACGGCTACGGCGATCCCAGCCTGCTCATCGACACCTCAACCGGGCGTATCTTCCTCTTCCACGCGGCTGGCACGCACGCGGGATTCTTCGAGGCCGCGGCGGGGCTCGATGACCAGGAAGCCATCCAGCACGCTGACCTCAGCTTTTCCGACGACGACGGCGTTACCTGGCAACACCGCCGCCTCACCTCCATGCTCAAGGGCGATGGCGTCACGGGCTTGTTTGCTGCTGCCGGAGCCGGTATTCAGATCCACACCGGCCCTTTCATTGGACGTTTGGTGCAGCAGTTTGTGCTGCTTCACGAGGGCGAGATCAAAGCCGCCAGTGCGTACAGTGACGATCACGGTGAGACGTGGACGCTGGGTGAATTCATTGCCGGCGCCAACGAAAATAAGGTGGTGTGTCTAGCTGACGGCACGCTACTGATGCATTCGCGCGCCACCCCGCACCGGCTCACAGCCATCTCGGTCGACGGCGGCCACAGCTACACCTCGGCGCAGCCTCACCTCGAACTAACGGACCCCAGCGACAACGGCTCTGTGACCCGGTTCGATGGTCTGCCCAACGTCACCACATTGGCCACGCCGGACACCACGGACTGGCTCATCGCCACCCACAATCACGATCCAGCCCTACGCCGCAATACCGTCCTGAAGCTCTCGGGTGACAACGGGGTAACGTGGCCATTCGGCGTCGTACTATGCGGTGGAAGCTCACAATATTCCACAGCTGCGCGCCTGCCCGACGGCCGGATCGGCGTTCTCTACGAGCGCCAGGGCTACCAGGAAATTGTGTTTGTGGCGATCGATCCTGCCGAGTTATTGGCCTCTCCCGCTGCTTCTTTGACGCATGATTCCGGCACCGCCACTTCACGTTGCGTGGCTCTGGATGTAGTTCTACGTTCTATCACCCCCGGCCGGCCTGCCGTGTGGGAGAGCGTGGGTGAGAGTTTTGTGCTCGCCCAGACCGACGGCGATTGGGACCCGTCCGCATGGAAAGAGGTGGGCCAGGGCTACTCCGAGGATTCCCCGCAGGTGCTCTCCAACCGCGAGTCACAGGATCTGAACTACGGCGCTGTGGTCCCGGGATACAAGGCTGGGGATGTCCTCGCGTTCTCCGGCCGGGTGCGCAATTCCGGACTGGCGGCACCAAAAGTGGCCGTGTTCCTGGAAAGCAGAACAGCAGGGATCGTTGCCCTGCTCGGTTGGGAGCCGCTACTGACCGGCGCGGTGCGCAGCTTCACGGCCACGTGCACGGTGACCGAGGCGGATATTGCGGCAGGGGCACTGACGCTGGAGTTCAATATGGGCGTCGACGCCGGAATGGCCACCTCCGGCGCACTGCGCGGCTTCACTTTCGACATGGTTTCCGGGGACATTGCGGAGCATTAATGCGCCGCGCGGCCGTTGGGAACCGGCTCGCAACCCCTGGGCTCATCGATCCGTGAGATATGGCTGTTATGAGCACTCAAAGCAGCCATATCTCACGGATCGATGAGCACAATGGGGTTCTAGTGGTCCGCGTCAAAGTCATGCAGCGCCTGGGCGATGGCCTGGTTAGCTGCGGCTGCCTTTTGTGTTGCCGTCAGCGTTTCTACGCTCACGTTAAATCCTGAGACCCGCGCCTGCAACTGGGTCAGCGCGGAAATCAGCATGGTTTCCTGCTCAGCGAGAGCGTCCCGCTGAGAGACGAGATCGGCCAGTTGTCCGCCCATAATCAGGTGCCGGTTCATGGCCGATTGGGCGGATGTTTCATCGCCTTCGCTGCGGGACTTTTGGGCCTGTCCGGCGAGCTTGTCCATCGCCTTTTGCAGGTCTTCTGCTTGCAGATCCAGCCGCTGCCGGCTCACCGAAACGTCAGCGACGCCCCTGCGCATCTTTTGCACAGCGGCTTGCTGCTTACCCCGGGCATCGGACAAGGTGAGTTGCCCGCCGGAGGAGGTGCCGCCGTCGTGCTTCCTGCGGGGATCTTTGGGACGGAAAAACGCTGCGACCCTGGTAAAAATGCTCATGGACGCGAGCTAATCGTTACCGAGTTCAGTGTACGTCTGGGCCCACTTTTTCAGCATGGTGGCCTCAATTTCCAGGGTCCGGGTGAGGTCTGTCAGATCCACATCGCCGGCGGGCGCGGCGGTGCCGGCGAGGGCTTGGCGCACACCCGTGGCGGTCTTGGTGATCTGCTCAACCTGCGTGCCCAACGTCTTGACGTAGAGGGCTTGAACGGCGGCATCGGGCTCCTGCTGGGCCACCAAAAGATGGTGTTCGGTGACTTTTCCGGCCTGCTGCAATGAAGTGAAAATGGGCTCCAGATTGCCCGTGTACTGGCCGGCGCCCTGAGCCACGGCAAGGGATCGGCCGGTTGCTTCCAACGCTTCGGCCAAGGCCACCCGTTGCTTGAGGATCTCGGCGACGGGACCGGTACTGGATTCGGCCCGGACCTTCAGAGCACTGCGTTTGGCAGACTCATACTTGGGCTTGCCGATCTTGACCAGCCCCACCACGCCACGGGAAATCAGGACCGCCAAGGTGATGCCCACACCCAGCACGATGGCAATGATCACCAGCATGAGGATCAATAAAACTGTGCCGAAGTCCATAGAACTGAGATATTCCTTAGCAGTTGCCGTTGTGGGGAGGTGCCGTTGCTGATCAGCGTAGCACCGCAGACTATGCGGACACTGGGCTGTTCATGTGAAATCAGGGGTAGTACAGGGTCCACCCTGATGCGTTTGTCGGGGCCAGCAGGCACAATGGGGGGATGAAGACAATCTTGAATCTCATCTGGCTGGTATTTGGCGGTTTCTGGCTAGCGATGAGCTATTTCCTCGCCGGCATCCTGTGCTGCATCCTGGTCATCACTATCCCGTGGGGCATTGCATCGTTCCGCATTGCCGGGTACGCACTGTGGCCCTTTGGCCGGATGGTAGTTGATAAGCCGGGCGGAACAGGCGTGGCCAGTACTTTGGGAAATGTCATTTGGATTCTGGTTGCCGGGATCTGGATTGTCATCGGCCACGTCACCACGGCAGTCGCCATGGCGGTGACCATCATTGGCATCCCTCTGGCCATCGCCAACTTGAAGATGATCCCGGTATCGCTCATGCCGTTGGGTAAGGAGATTGTGCCCACCAACCGCCCCTTCGCCAGCAACTACCGGTAGCCATAAGCAGAGTGAACTGTGGCCTCTGTGAACCCTTCGACGCGCAGCCGCGTAAGCTTGAGTTATGCGCAATAAGACCGATTGGCTAGACATCATTGTCAACTTCGCCAGTTTCGCGGCCATGATTCTGGTGCTCACCTTCGCCCGTGTGAACTTGCCGTTGAAGATCGTGCTGGCCTTCGCCGTTTCCCTTGCCATCACGGGCGGCTGGTCGTACTACAAACGCAAGCTCCGCCGTCGACCATCAGACCTCAAACGCCTGCACGTGTACAGCGAGAAGAACGCGGAAGACCAATAATGCAGATCATTCGATACGCCCCGCTCAAAGCTGCCCCGTGGGCCAACGGCGGCGGCATCACCCGCCAGATCGCGGCGGGCCCCAGCGGCGCCACCGGCACAGGCTGGGACTGGCGCATCAGCATCGCCGAACTAGCCAAGGCCGGCCCATTTTCGCCCATGCCCGGCATCGATAGGATCATCACCGTCATTGAGGGCGATCTCATTGCCTTGAGCGTGGACGGCACCGAGCAGGCCCTTGAAAAGTACCGACCGTTCCGATTTTCCGGCGACTCGGACACCTCCGCCAGCCTGCCCACCGGCACACTCAAAGACCTGAACCTCATGACCCGCCGCGGCGCCTTCAAGGGCTACGCCGCCATCATTGAACTCTCCAAGAAGCGCCCTCACCCTGTTTTCGCGGATCAGTTCGCCGTGCTGCTGCAGGGCTCGGCCACGGTTTCTGCCGCTGCAACGGACGACGCCGAACCCTCCTCCCCTGCGCCCGCACCCGAGGCGCTGGGTAAGTTTGACACCGTGGTGGGCTCCGATGACGCTCCGGAGATTTCCGGGCGTGGATTCCTGGCCCTGCTGAGCATCGATCCGGTGCTCTAGACACCATGAAGCCGCGCCGGTATAGCGAAGTTGATGTCTTTTCACAGACGGCCTATCGCGGGAATGCGCTGGCGGTGGTCCACGATGCTGAAGGTTTGAGCACGGCGGAGATGCAACAGTTCGCCAACTGGACCAACCTCGCCGAGACCACGTTTTTGTTGGCTCCGACAGCTCCGCAGGCGCACTATCGGGTCAGGATTTTCACGGCTAGCGAGGAGCTGCCCTTTGCCGGACACCCCACACTGGGATCGGCGAAAGCATGGTTGGCAGCCGGCGGAGACCTCGGTTCAGACGGCGTGATTGTGCAGGAATGCGCAGCCGGCCTCATCCCGATCCGTGTTGCAGGGGATCGGTTCGCGTTCCAGGCCCCGCCATTAATCCGTTATGAGCCCATCGAGGAAGCACGTTTGCAGCGTGTGGCCGGCGTCCTCGGCATTGCCCCTGATGACATCATCGCTTCCTCCTGGCTTGTCAACGGACCTCGTTGGATGGGCATCCGGTTAGCTTCTGCGCAACAAGTGCTGGCACTTCGCCCCGACCCCAACCGCTTGGACGATCTTGAAATTGGCGTGGTGGGCCCATACCCTCCTAGCTCTGCGACTCAGTTTGAGGTCCGCGCATTCTTCGGCGGCGACGCCGTTTGGGAGGACCCCGTCACCGGCAGCCTCAATGCCGGACTGGCCCGGTGGATGAGCGATACCGGTGTAGCGCCGTCGAACTATATAGCCGCCCAAGGAACCGTTCTTGGCCGCGAGGGCCGGGTCCACATCAACGTTGAAGGTGAAGCCATCTGGGTGGGCGGGCACGTCACCGCGTGCATCGAGGGAAGTGTCCGGCTCTAAGCGCGCAAGCCCACCCTGTAACTAACACGGTCAACCGTGCACAATGAGCACATGAAGCAGAGTCTTTTGGTCAAGCCCCGGCGGTCCATGCCATGACATTTCACGTTCTTGCCCTGATTTGCTTCGCAGCACTGTTGGGTCCCCTCTTGGCCTTACCGCGACGGTGGCACATTCCGGTGGTTATCGGTGAACTGGCGGCAGGAATTCTTATTGGCCGCAGCGGTTTGAATCTGCTCGATCCTGCGGAACCGACATTTACCTTCCTTGCTGATCTGGGCTTTGCTCTGGTTATGTTCGTGGCCGGCTCCCACGTACCCGTCCGGGACCAACGAATCCATTCCGCGTTGGGTAGCGGCATGGCTCGCTTGGCAGTGGTGGCCGTGGCTGCCGCCGCAGTTGGTATTGCGGTGGCAGGATTTTTTGGTACCGGGCATGCATCGCTCTACGTGGTCCTGTTGGCGTCATCTTCCGCCGCGCTGGTGCTGCCAATCATCGGCTCAATCCAGCTCCGCGGACCCCAAGTTCTGGCCATGACAGCGCAGGTGGCGATCGCCGATACCCTAGCCATCGTGGCTCTCCCCCTGGTGCTCAACCCGTCCACGGCCGGACCCGCGGCGCTGGGTTCCCTGGCGGTCTTGACCAGCGCCACCGTACTCTTTCTGATCCTGCGTACGGCCAATCGAAAGGGGTTACGGAAGCGTCTGCACAAAGTTTCTGAGAAGCGGAAATTTGCCCTAGAGCTCAGGTTTCAGCTGGTGGTCCTCTTTGCGCTAGCCGGGCTAGCCGTGTGGAGCCACGTATCCATCATGCTCGCCGGTTTCGCCTTTGGGCTGGCCGTGTCAGCCGTGGGTGAGCCACGGCGACTGGCCCACCAGTTGTTTGCCCTGACGGAAGGTTTTCTGGGCCCACTGTTTTTCCTCTGGCTGGGCGCCTCGCTTGATCTGCGCGAACTTGCCGCGGCCCCGTCCATGATTGCACTCGGCTTGACCCTGGGGATTGGTGCCATCGGCATTCATTCACTCACGCGCTTGCTGGGCCTCCCGCTCCCCCTCGGAGTCCTTTCGGCATCACAACTTGGCGTGCCGATCGCCGCGGCCACCATCGGCATTCAACAAAACCTGCTGGCACCTGGCGAACCCGCGGCACTGGTTCTAGGAGCGCTGGTCACCATGGCGGCAGCCACGCTGGCGAGCACACGCCTCACTGCACGGAAAAGCCTCTAATGCGCGAGCCCACACGCCCCGTTCCTCGAGTCAGACGGAGGCCCGTCGAGTCAGACGCTGCGCAGCGTCTGACTCGACGGGCCTCCGTCGGACTCGGCGGGACTGGCGTCTGAATCGGGGCTTAACGTACGACGCCGGCACCCAAGTTGGGTGCCGGCGTCGTACGTTTTGCAACAGGTGGGCCCACGCTCGCCAGGTTCCGGGGAAATCGCGTCAGCGATTTATCCAGTCCCTAGCCTTGGGCCCACGCGCCCGAGGGCCCCAGAGCGAGGCACGAGCTCAGGGAGGGCGTGGGTGGGCCCACGCTCGCCAGGTTCCGGGGAAATCGCGTCAGCGATTTATCCGGCCAGCGAGTGGGGACTAGCGGCCGCGGCGCTGGTTCGAGGCAGGAGCCGTTGCGCGGCGGGGTCCGCCGGAGCGTGCACCGCCACCGTTGGAGTTGAAGCTTCCACCGGAGTTACCACCGGTGTTGGAGGACCACACGGCACCGCCCTGGCTGCCACCGCGGGAGTTGCTGCGCGGGGCATCGTTGGTGTGTGAAGAGCTGCGCGGAGCCGAACCCTGACCTGCGCGGTTTCCGCGGGCAACGTCGCCATCGCGAGCCGGACGGCCCTCGCCGGAGCGTACCGGACGGCCCTCGCCGGAGCGTACCGGGCGGCCTTCGCCGGCGGCACGTGCCGGGCGACGGTTTTCGCCGCCGCCGAAGCGGGCACCCTGCGCAGCGCCTTCACGACGCTCGCCACGGTTACCTGCGGCAGCGGGACGCTCATTGGAATCGGAGGCAACGCGGCCGCGTCCTCCGCGACCGCCACGGCCACCGGCTGTGGGGGCTGCACCGGAGCGGACAGAACGCTTGCGCTGAGCGTTCGCACCGTTAGAGGTGCCACCGCCCTGTGCAGGCTGCTTGGATGCGAGCAAGGCTGCGCGGGTGCGGGGGTCAATCTTGTCAGCAACATCGCCCACCAAGGTGGCGATCAGCGGTGAGCTGGTGGTGACGCGCTCAAAGTTCACGTCAACGCCTGCTGCGCGCATGAGCTTCTTGACGTCGCCCTGCTGCTCGGGGAGCGTCAAGGTGACAACAACGCCGTCGGACCCGGCGCGAGCCGTACGGCCGGAACGGTGCAGGTACGCCTTGTGCTCTGTGGGCGGGTCAACGTGGATGACCAGTTCAATGTCGTCAACGTGCACGCCGCGGGCGGCAACGTCGGTGGCAACCAGGACGCGAACGTCGCCGGTGGAGAACTCGGCCAGGTTCCTATCACGTGCATTCTGTGACAGGTTTCCATGAAGGTCCACGGCGGGGATACCGGCGTCGGTCAGAGTCTTGGCCAGCTTGCGAGCATGGTGCTTGGTGCGCATGAACAGGATGCGGCGGCCGGCGCCGGACGCCAGCTCAACGATGACCTGCTTCTTCACAGTCTGGTCATTGACGACCAGAACGTGGTGCTCCATGGTGGAAACAGCAGCCTTGGGCTCGTCCACTGAGTGGGTGAGCTGGTTGGAGAGGTAACGCTGAACAATCTTGTCAACGCCGTTATCCAGTGTTGCGGAGAACAGCATGCGCTGACCCTGTGTGGGAGTGGTGTCCAGCAGGCGCTTGACCACGGGCAAGAAGCCGAGGTCAGCCATGTGGTCGGCCTCATCCAGAACCGTGATCTCAACGCTTTCCAGCGACACGATGCGCTGCTTCATGAGGTCTTCGAGGCGACCCGGGCAAGCGATGACAATGTCAACGCCGGCGCGCAGGGCCTTTTCCTGGCGGGCCTGTGAGACGCCACCATAGATGACCGTGGTGTTCAGGCCCATGGCCTTGGCGAGGGGCTCGATGGTGTTGTTCAGCTGGGTTGCCAGCTCGCGGGTCGGTGCCAATACCAGGCCCATGGGGCGGCCGGGCTTGCGGAAGTAAGGGGCTTCGCGCTCGGCCAGACGGGCCACGAGCGGGATAGCGAAGGCAATGGTCTTGCCGGAGCCGGTGCGGCCGCGACCCAACACGTCGCGCCCTGCCAAAGTGTCCGGCAGAGTCTTGACCTGAATGGGGAATGCTTCTTCAATGCCCTGAGCGGCGAGAGAAGCAACGATTTCCTTGGGCGCACCAAGGGCAGCAAAAGTTGTCATGTAAAGAGAGAATCTTTCGTAAGGCGGTTCAACGTCCCACGGGCAGTTTTGACCGCGGGTTCGCCGATTCAATGCCAGAGCGTGTCAACCGCGGTCTGCACAGTGCAAATTCACTGGGCAAAATCTTTGCGGGACAAGTTGCATGCGTTCATCGACGCAGAATGCGCGAAACGCACATTAAGTAGTGTCAGTCTACCAGCGGCACGACGCCGGGCACCTCCTTAGTGCCCCATCTCACCTCCAACACCACGGCGAGTGTCCAGATAACGCCGCTTTGATCCCTCTATAGCGGCTCTAAACGACGTTATCTGGACACTGGCGCCGCCACGAGCCACTGTCCGCCCCGGCCAAGGCTCCTCACGCCATCGATCCGTGAGAAATGGCGGTTTTGGGAGCTGAAAGCAACCTTTTCTCCCGGATCGATGGCGTTCAGATTGAACCTGGAAGAGAGATTCCCGGCCAGGGTGAGCCAAAATTTCCCAACCAGACCGGCCGGCAAATCACCGGTACCCTTAACAGTGATGAGTGAAACCCCAGCTACCGACGCCCCCGCCAACGACTCCGCCGCACCGGCGCACACCTCCCCGCAGGATGCAGAGCCCTCACAGCAGCGCGCACCTCGCACCGAGGACGGCTCCGCACGCCCCATCACACCGGGCAGTCAGGCCGCCGAGGGCACTTACCGCATGCAGCCGGTCTCGTTTGTGCGCCGCGGAACCCGCTTGCAGGGTCGCCGCCAGCAGGCGTGGGATGACCACTCTGACACCCTGGCCGTGGACGTTCCGCGCCACATTGCGGACACCTCAGTGCACCCCGATTACGTCTTCGACGCCGCAGCAGAGTTTGGCCGCACAGCCCCGCTGGTAGTGGAAATCGGTTCGGGCCTGGGCGATGCCGTCATTCACGCCGCCAAGGAAAACCCGGACAAGGACTTCCTCGCCGTCGAGGTTTACACCCCCGGACTCGCTCAGACCATCCAAAAGATTGTCGCCCACGAGCTCGAGAATGTCCGCGTCGTCCAGGCGAACGCGCCCGAGGTCCTGAGCACCATGCTCCCGGCCGGCTCCGTGAGCGAAGTCTGGGTCTTCTTCCCCGACCCGTGGCACAAGAGCAAGCACAATAAGCGCCGCATGGTGAAGGACACCTTTGCCCCGCTCGTGGCTCGCGTCCTCTCCCCCGGCGGCACCTGGCGTCTGGCCACCGACTGGTCCACTTACGCCGAACAGATGCTCTACGTGGGCATCGCTTCTGAAGACTTCACTAACCTGCACGACGGCGAGCGCACCGGTTCCGAAAGTCCGCTGACCGAGGCGCGGCTCAGCGGAGTTGACTGCGAGCAAAGTGATGAACCGGATGAGATTGGCGGTTGGGCTCCGCGTTTTGACGGGCGCATCCTGACCAGCTTTGAGAACAAGGCTCACAAGGCTGGGCGCGTCATCTTCGATCTCGCCTTCCGCAAGAACTAAGCGCCCGCAGCGGCGTACGTCCCCGCTTTCTACGCATGTCCCCACATGGGCAGAAAGCGGGGACATGCGCAGCGGCCGCGATCCTCAGCATGGAACCGCCGCCGAACCGCCGCACCGGCTCGCGAGTGGATAATCACGGCGGGCAAACCCGAACGTAATAATCGGCCGGATGAACTTAATAATGCATTCGGCTCTTGACGTCCCCTGAGCCCCTGAAAGTTAAAAGTCGTACAAACTATGCAACTTTTAGCAGCTAATTAGGACACCCCGATCTTGACTATTTGACAGACCATAGAGATCCCCGCGAGCAGCCCCTATGGTGGGCCCATGACTGCTGAAACTTTTGTCGCCGGCGTCGATGGTCCGGCATCGGACGCAATGTTGAAATTGGGGCGTTTCTTCACCAAGTGGGATGAGACGGACGATGGCCGGGCCGTGTTCCGCGAAGGCGGGCGTGCCGGTGACATCTTCTACCGCGACAGATGGAGTCACGACAAGGTTGTCAGATCCACCCATGGCGTGAACTGCACCGGCTCCTGCTCATGGAAGGTGTACGTCAAAGACGGCATCATCACCTGGGAATCCCAGCAGACCGATTACCCAAGCGTTGGCCCGGACAGTCCAGAATATGAACCGCGCGGCTGCCCTCGAGGCGCCGCTTTTTCTTGGTACACCTACTCCCCAACCCGCGTCCGCTTCCCTTATGCCCGCGGCGTGCTCGTGGAAATGTACCGCGAAGCGAAAGCCCGCCTGAAGGACCCCGTCTTGGCGTTCGCCGAAGTTGCCGGTGACCCGGAAAAGCGCCGCAGGTACCAGAACGCCCGCGGCAAGGGCGGATTGGTCCGCACCTCATGGGCCGAGGCGCTGGAAATTGCCGCCGCCGCGCACGTGAACACCATCAAGACGTACGGCCCCGACCGTGTCTCCGGCTTCTCCCCCATTCCGGCCATGTCCATGGTCAGTCACGCCATTGGCACTCGCTTTGTGCAGCTCATCGGCGGGGTTATGACGTCCTTCTACGACTGGTATGCGGACCTTCCCGTAGCCAGCCCGCAAGTGTTCGGCGATCAGACCGACGTCCCGGAATCCGGCGACTGGTGGGACGCTACCTACCTGATGATGTGGGGCTCCAACGTCCCCGTCACCCGCACCCCGGACGCGCACTGGATGGCCGAGGTCCGTTACCGTGGCACCAAGGTCATCGCCATCAGCCCCGACTACGCCGATAACACCAAGTTCGCCGACGAATGGCTCCCCGCGGCGGCCGGCACCGACGCCGCCCTCGCCATGGGCATGGGCCACGTGACGCTCAAGGAATTCTTCGTTGACCGCCAGGTCCCGTTCTTCCAGAGCTACGTCCGCCAATTCACCGACCTCCCCTTCCTCATCCGTCTGGAGAAGCACGACGACGGGACGTACGTTCCCGGGAAATTCCTCACCGCTGCGTTCGTCCCCGGCTGCGAATTTGTGGAGGACGCGGCGTTCAAGACGCTGCTTTTTGACAAGGTCACCAGCTCTGGGCTGGTGCCCAATGGAACCTTGGGACACAGGTATTCCAAGACCGGTGAGGGCAAGTGGAACCTTGACCTAACGGGGATAGAACCGGCACTGAGCATGGCTGAGGTCTCCTCGGAATCCGTTGAGATCCTGCTCCCCTGTTTTGAGGATCCCGAGGGTGCCGGCTCCATCATGCACCGCGGTGTTCCCGTCGCCGTGGTGGGCGGCCACCTGGTCACCACCGTCTACGACCTCATGCTGGCCCAATACGGAGTGGGCCGTGACGGCTTGCCCGGCGTCTGGGCCAAGGACTACAACGACGTTTCCGTCCCCTACACCCCGGCCTGGCAGGAGGAGATCACCTCCGTCCCGGCACAGGCCTGCATTCGGGTGGCCCGCGAATTTGCCCGCAACGCCGAGCAGTCAAAGGGCCGTTCCATGATCATCATGGGCGCCGGCATCTGCCAGTGGTTCCACGGCGACACCACCTACCGGGCCATTCTGGCCTTGGTCATGTTGACGGGCTGCATGGGCCGCAACGGCGGCGGCTGGGCACACTACGTGGGGCAGGAAAAGTGCCGCCCCATCACCGGCTGGGTGTCCTTGGCCAACGGTCTGGACTGGTCGCGCCCGCCGCGCACCATGATTGGCACCGGCTACTGGTACATGCACACCGATCAGTGGCGACAAGATGGTTATTCAGCCGACGCCCTGAAATCACCGCTGTCCACAGGCAACCTAGACGGCATGCACACGGCCGACGCCCTGGCACAGTCCGTACGCCTGGGCTGGATGCCGTTCTACCCACAGTTCGACTCCAACCCCCTGGACCTGGCCGACAAAGCCATCGCGGCAGTCGCCGCAGGCGAGGCTCCGGATGAGAAGACATGGGTGGCCCAGTCCCTCATGAACCGGACAGTGAACCCGGCCATTGAGGACATTGACGCTCCGGAAAACTGGCCGCGCACCCTAGTGCTTTGGCGCTCCAACTTGTTCGGTTCCTCGGCCAAGGGCAACGAGTATTTCCTGCGCAACCTACTGGGTACCCACAACAACGTCATGGGTCAGGACAGCCACGAATCACTGAAACCGCAGGACGTGAAATGGCACGAGGAAGGGCCGGAAGGAAAGCTGGACTTCCTAATGTCCGCGGACTTCCGCATGACCAGTACCACCCTACTCTCCGACGTGGTCTTCCCGGCAGCTACTTGGTATGAGAAGCACGATCTCTCCTCCACCGACATGCACCCCTTTGTGCACGCCTTCACCCCGGCCATCGACCCGCCCTGGGAGACCAAGACGGACTTTGAGCTGTTCAACTTACTGGCCGAGGAACTCTCACGCCAAGCTGTGAAGCATCTGGGCACGCGCAAGGACCTTGTCAGTGTCCCGCTCATCCATGACACCGTGGGCCAGATTGCCCAACCCGGCGGCGTGGTCCGCGACTGGCGCAAAGAGGGAATCGACGGCGTCCCCGGCCAAAACATGCCCAACTTCATGGTGGTGGAGCGAGACTATACGGCCATCGCGAACAAGCTCACCGCCGTCGGACCTCTGGCAGACAAGCTGGGCTTCACCGTCAAGGACATCACCTACAAACTGGATAAGGCCCTGGACCACCTGGCCAAGGCAAACGGCGTCATGATGGGCGGTGCCGCGCACGGGCGCCCAGCCATCGATACCGACGCGAAAATGGCCGAGGCGATCCTGACGTTCTCCGGCACCACCAACGGCCAACTCGCCGTGGCCGGCTTCAAGGAAATGGAACGCAAAACGGGCATGAAGCTCGTGGATCTGGCCGAGGGCAGCGAAGAGAAACACATCTCCTTCGCCATGACTCAGGCCGGGCCGCAGCCAGTCATCACCTCACCTGAATGGTCGGGGTCGGAGACGGGCGGGCGGCGCTACGCACCGTTCACACAGAACATTGAGCGGCTCAAGCCCTTCCACACGCTGACCGGGCGCATGCACTTCTTCCTTGACCATGACTGGATGATCGATATCGGTGAGGCGCTGCCCATCTACCGGCCACCCCTTGATATGCACCGGCTCTTTGGCGAACCGAAGCTGGGCCCCAACGGGGATAAGGAAATTGTGGTGCGGTACCTGACACCCCACTCCAAGTGGTCCATTCACTCCGAATACCAGGACAACCTGCTGATGCTCTCGCTATCCCGTGGCGGTCCCACCGTATGGATGAGCCCGCAGGATGCCGGTTCCATCTCTGTCAAGGACAACGAATGGGTTGAGTGTGTCAACGCCAACGGCGTATTCGTGGGCAGGGCGGTGGTCAGCCACCGCATGCCCGAGGGAGTGGCGTACATCTACCACGCACAGGAGCGCACCATCGACGTGCCGAAGTCGGAGGCCACGGGCCGTCGCGGTGGCATCCACAACTCGGTGACCCGTTTGTTGGTGAAACCGTCTCACTTGATTGGCGGGTACGCGCAGCTGACCTACGCGTTCAACTACCTTGGCCCCACCGGAAACCAGCGAGACAACGTTTCCACCATCCGTCGCCGTTCCCAGGAGGTGCAGTACTAATGCGTGTTATGGCTCAAATGGGCATGGTCATGAACTTGGACAAATGCATTGGTTGCCACACGTGCTCCGTCACGTGCAAGCAGGCATGGACCAACCGTGCAGGGGTGGAATACGTCTGGTTCAACAACGTCGAAACCCGCCCCGGACAGGGCTATCCGCGCCGCTACGAGGACCAGGAAAAGTGGAAGGGCGGCTGGGAGCTCAATAAGCGCGGCCGCCTCAAGCTCAAGGCCGGCGGGCGTGTAAAGAAACTGTTCGGCCTCTTCGCCAACCCCATCCAACCCGAACTCAAGGACTACTACGAGCCCTGGACCTACGATTACAAGACCCTCGTAGACGCACCACTGGGCGACGACTTCCCAGTGGCACGGCCCAAGTCGCTGATCACCGGCAAGGACACGAAGATCACCTGGAGTGCCAACTGGGATGACGATCTGGGCGGCACCTCAGAGATGGGTCATCTGGACCCCATTGTGGAGAAGGTCCGCCGCGAGTCTGAGGACAAGATCAAATTCGAGTTCGAGCAGACGTTCATGTTCTACCTGCCGCGCATTTGCGAGCACTGCCTGAACCCGTCCTGCATGGCATCGTGCCCCTCAGGCGCCATTTATAAGCGCGTGGAAGACGGCATCGTGCTGGTCGATCAAGACCAGTGCCGCGGCTGGCGCCAGTGCATGACCGGCTGCCCCTACAAGAAGATTTACTTCAACCACAAGACTGGCAAGGCCGAGAAGTGTACGTTCTGCTACCCCCGCATCGAGGTGGGCCTGCCCACCGTGTGCTCGGAAACCTGTGTAGGCCGCCTGCGGTACCTGGGCCTTTTCCTGTACGACGCCGATGCCGTCACCGCTGCTGCCTCGGTGACCGATCCCCAGGATTTGTACCAGTCGCAGATGGATGTGCTGCTGGACCCCAATGATCCCGAAGTCATCAAGGCGGCCCGCGAACAGGGCATCCAGGAGGACTGGATCGAGGCCGCCCAAAAGTCACCCGTGTACGCACTGACCAAGGTGTACAAGGTGGCCCTGCCGCTACACCCGGAATACCGCACCATGCCCATGGTCTGGTACATCCCGCCGCTCTCCCCCGTGGTTGATCTGCTGCGCGATCAGGGGCACGACGCCGAGGACAAGGACGTGTTGTTCGGCGCCATTGACGCCCTGCGCATCCCGGTCGAGTACCTGGCCGAACTATTCACCGCAGGCGACACGGATCTGGTCACCGGCGTCCTGCAAAAGCTGGCCGCCATGCGGGCCTACATGCGCGGCATCTCGCTGGGCAATGATCCCGATGAGTCCATCCCCGCCTCCGTGGGCATGGACGGTGCCACCATGTATGAGATGTACCGGCTCATGGCCATTGCCAAGTACGACGAACGCTATGTGATCCCCAAGGCGCATGCCGAGCAGGCTCATGATCTGGAAGAGATGGGTTGTTCCCTCGATTTCGACGGCGGACCCGGCATGGCTTCCATGGGTTCCTCGCCCTTCGGTGAGGCCAGCGGACGGCCCACACCGGTGGCGTTGGAAACGTTCAACGCGCTCAAGGACCGGCAAACCTCCGACTCCGTGGCCGGCGCGGACACGCTGGCCGGCCGCGTGAACCTGCTGAATTGGGATGGCAACGGCGCACCCGCCGGGATGTTCCCGCAAAAGCATCCCACCGAGCCTCCGGAAGCAGCACGTGAGGATGCCCTCGAAGGCGGTGGCAGCTCATGAGCTCTCCAGCCTCCAAAGCAGCCAGCAAAAAGGACCAGGTCACGTTTTTAGCGGCGTCGTGGTGTTTGTCCTACCCGGATGAGCAACTCGTGGACCGGGTGCCCATGATGCGTGCCGCCCTGGGTGAGTTTGCCGGCGCAGGCCAGCCCTTCGCCGTCGTTCTTGAGCGGCTAGAAAGCACCGAGCTCATGGCTTTGCAAGGCCAATACGTTCAAGAGTTTGACCTCGGCAAGAGGCATGCGCTGCACCTCTCCTACTGGACCGACGGCGATACCCGGCGGCGCGGGGAGGTGCTGGGCGCGTTTAAGAAGGTGTACCGGGGCTCTGACACGCTGGTGGACACGTGGGGTGAGCTGCCCGATTTTCTGCCCATGGTGCTGGAATATGCGGCCACTGTGGACATGTCCGCCGGCAAGGAATTACTGGCGCAGTACCGGCCGAGCCTGGAACTGATCAAGTTTGGGCTGCTGCGTGATGAGCTGCCGCATTCTCAGATTCTGCAGGCCATCTGCAACACCCTGCCGGGCGCATCCCCGGCAGATGAACAAGCTGTCATGCGGATGGCAGGCTATGGCCCGCCCACCGAATCCGTGGGGCTGGACCCGTACGATCCGCGGCTGCTGCCCATGAAAGGGGCATGAGTGATGGACATCTTCCTTTGGGGTGTGTTGCCCTACGTCATGGTGGTCATCCTGGTGGGTGGCTCCGTGTGGCGCTACAAGTTTGACCAGTTCGGCTGGACCACACGCTCCTCCCAGCTCTACGAATCCAAGTTGCTGCGCATTGGTTCGCCGGTGTTCCACTTTGGCCTGCTGGCCGTGATTGCCGGGCACGTCTTTGGGCTGATCATTCCACAGTCGTGGACCGAAGCTGTGGGCATGACGGAGAACATTTACCACTTCAACGCCCTGTTTGTGGGCACCATTGCCGGGGTGGGCACGCTCGCCGGAATCTCGCTGCTGATCTACCGACGCCGCAAAACCGGACCGGTGTTCATGGCGACCACCAAGAACGACAAACTCATGTATGTGGTGCTCGTGGCGGCCATTGTGTTTGGTTTGTGGACCACTCTGGCCAGCGTGTTCTGGCCCGATCATGACGTAACGTACCGCGACACGGTCTCCCCGTGGTTCCGCTCCCTGTTCATCTTCCAGCCGGATATTGCCGCCATGGCTGCGGCACCGACCTCGTTCCACATCCACACGCTGGTGGGCATGGTGCTGTTCATGGTGTGGCCTTTCACCCGGCTGGTTCACGCCTTCACGGCGCCGCTGCACTACCTGTTCCGGCCCTACATTGTGTACCGCTCACGGGACAGGGGCGCCAGCGTGGCTCCCCGCAGCGGCTGGTCCGAAGTGGGCACCCGCGACCGCGACACCACCAAGCGCTAGGCCCCGCTGGGCCCCAACAGGCCCTGACGCTCACGCCCCACCAACAGGTGCTACCCACCATCAGGAGAGATCATGGCCTCAACAACAGCCCCGCACCCGCCTCCGCTTGCGGGCCAGGCACTGAACCTGACGTTGGCAACCGCCGCCTCCGTGGTGGGTTTCTGGGCCTGGAACATCATCGCCACTCTGAGCACGCACTACGCCAACTCCATGGAACTCTCCGCAGGGACCATGGGCATCTTGGTCGCCATGCCCATCTTTGTGGGATCGCTGGGCCGCATTGTGGTGGGCACCATGACGGACAGATTTGGTGGGCGCGCCTTGTTCACCTTTGTCCTGGTGGCCACCATTCCCACCGTTTTGCTGGTCGCGTTGGGAGGGGCACTGAACTCATTTGTCATAGTGCTTGCGGCCGGCTTCCTTTTGGGTGTTGCCGGAACGGTGTTTGCCGTTGGCATCCCGTTCGTCAGCGCCTGGTATCCGCCACACCGCCGCGGTTTTGCCACGGGCGTGTTCGGCGCAGGCATGGGCGGCACAGCGCTGGCCGCCTTCTTGAACCCGCGGCTAGTGAAATCGATCGGCTACGTGCCCACGCACCTGCTGATCGCGGGCATTCTGGCCGTCATGGCTGTTGTGGTGTGGGTGTTCATGAAGAACGCCCCCGGCTGGGAACCCAATACGGCGCCCGTGATGCCCAAGCTGATTGACGCGGCCAAGCTGGCCGTCACGTGGAAGATGTGTTTCCTGTACGCCGTGGCCTTTGGCGGGTTCGTCTCCTTCGCCACCTACCTGCCCACCTATCTGCGCGATGTCTATGAGTTTGATCCAAGCTCCGCAGGGGCCCGAACAGCCGGATTCGCCTTAGCCGCCGTGATGGCCCGGCCCATTGGCGGTGTGCTGGCGGACAAGATTGGTTCCAAGCCTGTAGTGCTCGCATCCTTCACGGGCGTTGCCATTCTGGGTTTCCTCGTGGCACTTGAACCAGCGGCCGATGTTCAGGCTGGCCCGGTATTCCTGGCCCTGGCCGCCTCTCTGGGGCTTGGTACCGGCGGCGTCTTCGCCTGGGTGGGGACGTTGTCCCCGGACGGCAAGGTGGGCACCATCAGCGGCATTGTCAGTGCTGCCGGCGGTCTGGGCGGTTACTTCCCACCACTGATCATGGGGATGACCTATAACCCCGACGCCGAGAACTACAAGTACGCCATTGGCCTCTCACTGCTGGTGATCACAGCCATCGTGGCGCTCTTGTTTGCATTGCTCTTCGTCAAAGCACCCATGAAGAAACAGCTGACGCCAGCCAAGGAGTAATCCTCTCCACGTAGCTCTGCGCATAAAGCACCTCATCACGGCAGGGGGCTGGGCAATGACCCGGCCCCCGCCGTCGTACTTCCCTTGGGAAGAATTTTCTTGGGGAAGCACATTTTGGGCACAGGGACGAACGGGGTAAAAATTGCCGCCAATACTGCGTAGGATTGATAGATGTGGTTCCTCCCCTTGGGCCACTCCCAACCGACAGGTGGCACAGTTCAGTGACGCACTCCTCCGCTGGCTCACGTTTGATGACGCGGGTCGCCGAGTTCACCGAGAATTCCATTGCCGCTGGCCGAGCCTACGCCGATGAAGACCGGGTCAGCGACATCATGCTGGAACCGGCCACCGGTCTGCTCTCCGGCAAGGTGACAGGGTCCGAGGTCTACCGGGCCACGGCCAAGTTAGTCCGCGAGCACGACGGCGTCATCGCCTGCCGTGTGGGCATCTGCAACTGTCCCGTGCGGCAAAACTGCAAGCATGTGGTGGCGTTGATCGCCGCGGCCGAGAACGACCCCTCCTTCACTGACTTCTTTGTCCCTGAGGAAGCGCCACGGGAACCCACCTTCTTGGAAACCCTGTTGGCCAAGGCCAAGGACAGCAAGGCCGCCCCCGCTCCAGCGCCGGGCCCCGATGCTCCTGCCGTTGATTCGTGGGAAGCTGCCCTGTCGGCGCTCTTGCCGCCGGCCGCCTCCGCCCCCAGCCCGGACACCCCGGCACTGGCTCTGCAATTTGAACTTCATGTGCCCCCGCCGCGCTTTTCCTACCGGGGCAGGGGCAGCACCGTTCCCTCACAGCCGGTGTTGAATGTGCGCCCCGTGGTCATGGGAACGCGCGGCAAATGGGTGAAGTCCGGCGTCAGCTGGGCCACCCTGGGCTACCTTTCTTACGGCGGCGCCCACGATCGCACCCAGCTCGAATGGCTCACCGAGTTCTTGTCCTCGCACAGCCCTCGCCAGTTCAATCACGGCAATGCTGGCGCCTGGCTGTCGCTGAATGATTATGCCGGCCGGAACCTGTGGCAGCTCCTGGCAACAGCGCACAAGAGCGGCATTGCGCTGATCCAGTCCGGCACCGGGGACCCCATTCATGTCAGCAATCAGGACGCCACACTCCAGCTTGATATCACTCAGGGTGAATCCGGCGCCTTGGAGGTTGGTCCGCTGATAGAGCTCGACGGCGCTCCCGTCACCGCCGAGGTGGTGGGCCAGATCGGTTCCCCTGTCTACGGCCTGTTCTTTTCTGATCAGGTGGATCCCGGGGCGTTGGCTACCTCCAGCTCCCAAGGCCGCAACGCCGTGGTCCGCGGCGGCGTCACGCTGGCACCGCTGCCTGCCGGGACCTCCCCGCAGTTGCTGGAATTTGCCCTTCACAAAGACACTGTCCATATTCCAGCGGAAGCCAGGGACAAGTTCCTGACCCAGTTTTACCCGCAGCTCAAGCAGGCTGCACCGGTGGTCTCGGCCGATAATTCGGTGGAACTGCCAGCCTATGTGGAACCCACTTTGTCGCTGTTGGCGGCTTACGGCAGCGATCACACCGTGCGGCTGCACTGGGAATGGCACTACCCCGTAGGTACGCGGGTGACATCCCTGCCACTGTGGCCGGAACTAGGCGAAACCGCCGTCCGGGACACCGGCGCCGAGGCTCGGATCATTGAGCTCGTGGGCACACCGTGGGAAGACATCACGGCCATGGGTGTGGCGGCCAACCACGCGTGGGGCGAGCCTTTACTGGCTGGTTCGGCGTCGTTGAGCGGTCTGGATACACTCACCTTCACCGAGACAGTACTGCCTCGATTGCAGGAACTGCCCGGCATTAAGGTGGAGACCAGTGGTGACATTGCCAGCTACCGCGAGGTTACTGAAGCTCCCATTGTCACCATTTCCACCAAGGCTACCGATGAGCGTGACTGGTTTGATCTGGGCATTGTGATCACGCTGGAGGGCCAGTACGTCTCCTTCGCAGCCGTGTTCTCCGCCCTCGCCGCAGGAAACACGCGCATGCTGTTGCCCAGTGGCGCCTACTTCTCCTTGGACCGCCCAGAATTGCACCAACTGCGCGCCTTGATCGATGAAGCCCGCAGCCTCAATGACAGCAAGGACGGGCAGCTGCGCATCAGCCGCTTCCAAGCCGGCTTGTGGGATGAACTGGCCCAACTGGGCATTGTGGATGAACAGGCTCAGGCCTGGCGCAAGACGATCTCCGGCTTGCTCGACGGCGGTCCGCCCAAGCCGCTGCCCTCGCCGGCAGGTTTGCACGCAACCCTACGCCCGTACCAGCTAGATGGCTTCAACTGGTTGCACTTCCTGTACAGCTTCGGGCTGGGCGGCGTGCTGGCCGATGATATGGGTTTGGGTAAGACTGTGCAGACCCTGGCCTTGGTCAGCCAGGTTAAGGCCGAGGACCCGGAGCTCAAATCACCGTTCCTGGTGGTGGCTCCTACCTCCGTAGTGGGTAACTGGGCCAGTGAAAGTGTGAAGTTTGCACCGGATCTGAAGGTTGTTACGGTGTCAGAAACGTTCGCCAAGAGCGGGTTCGTATCGGCAGACTTCTTTGCCGGGGCTGACATTGTCATCACCTCTTATGCCTTGTTCCGCATTGATTTCCCGGAGTATGCCAAGCAGCCGTTTGCGGGTCTGATCCTGGATGAGGCTCAGTTTGTGAAGAACCATCAGTCCAAGGCGTACCAGTGTGTGCGCAAGCTGAAGGTTCCGTTCAAGCTGGCCGTCACCGGTACGCCCATGGAAAACAACCTCATGGAGCTGTGGGCTCTGCTGTCCATCGTGGCGCCGGGCTTGTTCCCCAGCCCCAAGCGTTTTGCGGAGTTCTACCAGCGTCCCATTGAAAAGAACGCTGATTCTGAGCTGCTAGCCAAGCTGCGTTCCCGGGTTAAGCCGCTCATGCTGCGCCGCACCAAGGAACAGGTCATTGCAGACTTGCCGCCCAAGCAGGAGCAAATTCTGGAAGTGGAGCTCAATCCGCGGCACCAGAAGATTTACCAGACGCATTTGCAGCGTGAGCGGGCCAAGATTCTGGGCCTGCTGGAGGATGTGAATAAGAACCGTTTCACCATCTTCCAGTCACTGACGTTGCTGCGTCAGCTCAGCCTGGACGTGTCCCTGGTGGATGAAGGCCAGGCAGGTGTGCGTTCCTCCAAGTTGGATGTGCTCTTTGAGCAGTTGGAGGACGTTGTCAAGGAAGGCCACCGAGCCCTGATCTTTAGCCAGTTCACCGGGTTCCTTGGCAAGGTCCGTGAGCGGTTGATTGCCGAGGGCATCGCTTTCCAGTACCTGGATGGAGGCACCCGGAACAGGTCCGCCGTCGTGGATGAATTCAAGAACGGCGACGCCCCCTTGTTCCTCATCAGCCTCAAGGCTGGTGGTTTCGGTTTGAACCTGACCGAGGCGGACTATGTGTTCATTTTGGATCCGTGGTGGAACCCGGCGTCCGAGGCACAGGCAGTGGACCGTACGCACCGCATTGGGCAGAAGAAGAACGTCATGGTGTACCGGCTGGTTGCCAAGGACACCATCGAGGAAAAGGTTATGGCGCTCAAGGCCAAGAAATCCCAGCTGTTCTCGGATGTGATGAGCGGGGATTCACTCTCCGGCGGGGCCCTTTCGGCCACGGATCTGGCCGGTTTGTTCCGCGATTAGCGGGAGCGCCGGGGGCAGCAGATACGCTCCCGTTGCACTAATGAGGCGTGGGCCCCGATATTTCGGGGCCCACGCCTCATTAGTACGCCGTCGATGAACGCGCAGCTGGCAACAGCTCTCAGCTAGCGAGGGGTGTTGCCGTTTTTCTTGGCAGTAAGCGCCCGCGGACTCCACACCACCATGGATTGGTTGCTGCGCGGGCGTGGACGCTGGCCACGGGCAAGAGCCACGATGTCCCCACCCAGCAACCCTGCGGCAAACACCCTGCTGTTGGTACGCGGCGGACGCGATTCCATCTCAGCTGTGACGGCTTCGAGCGCTTCGCTCAGTTCCACCACCTTTGAACGCAGGGCATCAACCTGGTTCTGCAGTTCCATGATGCGCCGAATACCCTCAAGGGATACGCCCTCCTGCGAAAGCCGCTGGACCTCGCGGAGCATGCTGACATCATGCTGGGAGTAGCGGCGGGCCCGGCCAGGTGCCCGGTTGGGCTTGACGATCCCCAACCGGTCGTACTGGCGCAGGGTCTGCGGATGCATATCGGCTAATTCTGCCGCCACGGAAATCACAAAGATCGGGGAGTACGGGTCAATAATCATTGCAATTCCCTTTCTATGGAAGTGGCTGGTGCGTTTCCGACCCCGGCCTGGGGCCACAAGTGCGAGGGGCCCGCTGCGTGGGCCCACTGACCCGAGGGCCCCGGTGCGAGCTTGCGAGCGTCAGGGGACTTACGAGCAGTGGGAGCGCTTGGGGCGGTACGAGTCCCCGGCGCGGGTGGCTGGGCCCCCGCCCGCAGGGCCCCGCTGCGTGGGCCCACTGACGCGAGGGTCCCGGTGCGAGCAGTGGGAGCGCCAGGGGACTTGCGAGCAGTGGGAGCGCCAGGGGACTTGCGAGCAGTGGGAGCGTCAGGGGACTTGCGAGCAGTGGGTGCGGGGGCTACAGCTTGGCTTTATCCGCTAGTGCTGCGCGGGGATCACCGTCGGCAGTGGCTGCCGCGAAGGCACGCACTGCCTCTTCGGCTTCCTTGCTGAGCTTTTGCGGAACGGCCACATCGATCGTGACGAGCAGATCGCCGTCGCCCTTGTTGGACTTCACGCCGGCTCCCTTGACCCGCAAGGTACGGCCCGAAGGCGTTCCGGCAGGAACGCGGACCCGGACCGTTTCACCGGTCAACGTGGGGACGCTAATATCGGCGCCCAGAGCGGCTTCCGGGAAGCTCACTGGCACGTGGATACGGATGTTGTTGCCGTCACGGATGAAGAATTCGTGGGGTTTAACGTTGACAGTGACCATCAAGTCGCCGGGGCCGGCAGCACCGCTCTGGCCCTTGCCCTTGACCCGGACCTTCTGGCCGTCCTTGATGCCCGCGGGAATGCGCACATCAATGACTTCGCCGTTGGGTTCGCGCAGGCCAATCTTGGTTCCATTGATGGAACCAGCAAAGGAAATGGACGTGCTGGCGGTACGGTCGCCACCCTTGGTTGGCGTGGGCTGGAAGCCGCCAAATCCGCCGCCACCGCCGCCACCGCCGAACAAGTCAGCAAATTCCGGGGGCAGGCCGGAGTTGCCAAAGCCGGGATTGCCGCGGGATCCGCCACGAGGTGCGCCGCGGCCGCCGCCGAAGAGGTCACCGAAGACGTCTTCAAAGCCGCCACCGCTCTGGCCAGCGCCGCCTGCGCTGAAGCGGGCTCCGCCGCCCATGGCACGGATGGCGTCATACTGCTCGCGATCGTCCTTGCTGGAGAGCACGGAATACGCTTCGGAGACGTCCTTGAAGGTCTTTTCCGCCTGCGGGTCCCCCGAATTGGTATCCGGGTGGTACTTGCGGGCCAGCTTTCGGTAGGCCTTTTTGATATCGGCTTCGGAAGCATCCTTGGATACCCCAAGAATCTTGTAGAAGTCTTTTTCTGCCCAGTCCTGACTTGCCAAGACGTCTCCTTTCTAAAGTTTGTGGGTTAATGCTGTGGGCCGGTGGTGCTGACCCAGAAACTTGATCTGGGTCAGCACCACCGGCTTGGGCCCACAGTTCCGAGGGTCCCAGAGCGAGCTTGCGAGCTCTGGGAGGAACTGGGGACTACTCCGGTACTGCCACAATTACCTGTGCGGCGCGAAGAATACGCTCGCCGGACTTGTAACCATTGCGCAGCACCTGGCTGACCGTGTCAATCTCAACCTCGGCCGAAGGCTGCTGAATCAGCGCCTCGTGAATGGTCGGATCGAAGGCGACGTCAACGGCGTCGATCTTCTCCAGACCATAGGTGGCCAGTGCCGTTTCCAGCTTGGTGGCAATCGCTGCGAACGGGCCGTCGACAATATCGCCGTGGGCACGCCCAGCATCGATGCCATCCAGGACCGGAAGCAGGGAGTTCAGGACGCCAATGACGGCCATCTGCCCAGCAACTGCCCGGTCACGCTCAACGCGCTTACGGTAGTTGACGTACTCGGCCTGCAAGCGAAGAAGGTCATTCTTCAACTCGGCAGCCGCGTCGGCATCGCTACCCTGAGCCACGGACTCTTCAGCCGGAACCTCAACACCGTTGAGGATCTCTTCGGCCTGAGAGAGCGCGTCGCCTTCAGCAGCACCGGTGCCAGCCGCAGCTGGATCAGCATTAACCGCGGGATCGTTCTCCGGGACCTCTTCGGGGTTTACGGACTCAGACATGCTTACTTCTTCTCGTCTGCGTCTTCGTCGATGATCTCGGCGTCAACGATGTCCTCTTCAGGAGCACCATCAGAGGATGCGGCACCTTCGGAAGCACCGGCGTCGGCCGTGGCACCCTCAGCAGCAGCTGCGGCGTAGATTGCTTCGCCCAGTGAGGACTGTGAAGCCTGCAGCTTCTCAAACGCGGTCTTGACGGCTGCGTCGTCGTCGCCTGCAAGGGCGGTCTTCAGTGCGGTGACATCTTCCTTGACGGGGTTCTTGATCTCGTCGGAGAGCTTGTCATCGTTGTCGGCCAGAACTTTGTCCACCGAGTAGTGCAGCTGCTCAGCGGAGTTGCGCAGATCTGCTGCCTCGCGGCGTTCCTTATCCTCGGCTGCGTGCTCTTCGGCTTCACGAACCATGCGCTCAATGTCATCCTTGGACAGCGAGGAGCCGCCCGTGATGGTCATGGACTGCTCGACGCCGGTGCCCTTGTCCTTAGCGGAAACGTGCACAATACCGTTGGCATCGATGTCGAAGGTGACCTCAACCTGCGGGACGCCGCGCGGAGCCGGAGCAATACCGGTCAGCTCGAACGTGCCCAGCGGCTTGTTGTCGCGAGTGAACTGACGCTCACCCTGGAAGACCTGGATGGCAACCGAGGGCTGGTTGTCATCGGCGGTGGTGAAGGTCTCGGAACGCTTGGTGGGGATAGCCGTGTTGCGCTCGATCAGGTGGGTCATCACTCCACCCTTGGTCTCGATACCCAAGGACAGCGGGGTGACGTCGATGAGCAGAACGTCCTTGCGCTCACCCTTCAAAACGCCAGCCTGCAGTGCGGCGCCAACGGCCACAACCTCATCCGGGTTGACACCCTTGTTGGGCTCCTTGCCGCCAGCGAGTTCCTTGACGAGCTCGGAAACAGCAGGCATACGGGTGGAGCCACCGACGAGCACGATGTGATCAATGTCAGAAACCTTGATGTTGGCTTCCTTGATGACGTCGTTGAACGGCTTCTTGGTGCGCTCAAGCAGGTCCGAGGTCAGTTCCTGGAACTTGGCGCGAGTCAGCTGCTCGTCCAAGTGAACCGGGCCGTCAGCAGTAACGGAGAGGTACTGCAGTGAAACGCTAGTGGAGGAAGCCGAGGAGAGTTCCTTCTTGGCCTGCTCAGCAGCTTCCTTCAGACGCTGCAGGGCGATCTTGTCCTTGGACAAGTCGATGCCCTTGACCTTGAGCTGGTTCAGCAGGTAGTCAACAATGCGCTGATCCCAGTCGTCGCCACCGAGGCGGTTGTCACCGTAGGTTGCACGAACCTGGATGGTGGAGAAGTCGTCCTCATCCTTGCCAACTTCAAGCAGGGAAACGTCAAACGTTCCGCCACCGAGGTCGAATACCAAGATGAGCTCGTCTTCCTTGCCCTTTTCCAGGCCGTAGGCCAAAGCAGCGGCGGTGGGCTCGTTGACAATACGCAGCACGTTCAAGCCTGCGATTTCGCCGGCTTCCTTCGTGGCCTGACGCTCAGCGTCATTGAAGTAGGCCGGGACGGTGATAACAGCGTCGGTGACCTTTTCGCCCAGGTAAGCTTCGGCGTCGTTCTTGAGCTTCATCAAGGTACGAGCGGAGATTTCCTGCGCCGTGTACTTCTTGTCGTCAATGGCGACGGTCCAGTCGGTGCCCATGTGGCGCTTGACCGAAGCGATGGTGCGGTCGATGTTGTTGACGGCCTGGCGCTTGGCGATTTCGCCAACCAGAACTTCGCCAGCCTTGGAGAAGGCAACAACTGAGGGGGTGGTGCGGCCGCCTTCAGCGTTGGCAATAACGGTGGGCTCGCCACCTTCCAAGACGGATACAACAGAGTTGGTGGTTCCGAGGTCAATACCTACGGCACGTGACATAAGTGGTTCCTTTCATGAGCCGCTGCGTGAACTTGTCCGCCAGGGTGGCGGTTCGCTCAACCAGCGGTATTGAGCGTTCTGCACTCAACTTTACTCAGACTCGTTTCCATGTCAAATGAAGTTGAGCGTACTTGACTCAACTTTCACTTTAGGCGAACAAGTACGACGCCGGATGGCCGGGTTTTGCGCTCCGCGTCACCTTTTGTGGGGCTTGCGTGTGCGGCGGCGGGCCTGGTCCCCTGAAGCTACGCACCGTTACGCTGTAACCGTGCGCCACTCCTGGAGCTGCGCATGGTTACGGACAAACGGTACGCAGCTCCAGACATGGACACCTCTGGCGGCCGGCAATACCGGCGGCGTACGCTCCCACTTATGAGCGAGAAACCAGCATCCGGGGACGTTTACACCCATGGCCACCACGAAAGCGTGCTGCGATCGCACGCGTCTAGAACGGCAGAAAACTCAGCGGCGTACTTGATCCCGCACCTCACCCACGGGCGCAGCGTGCTGGATGTGGGCTCGGGCCCCGGCACCATTACGGCCGATTTTGCCCGGCTGGTAGCACCCGGAGCCGTGGTGGGTCTTGACCGTTCTCCGGAGGTAGTTGCTGCCGCCACCGCGTTGGCTCGGGAGCAACACCTGGCCAATTTAAGCTTTGACACCGGCGATGTCTACACCCTCGATTTTTCAGATGACAGCTTCGATGTGGTCCACGCCCACCAGGTTCTGCAACACCTGACGGATCCGGTGGCGGCGCTTGTGGAAATGCGGCGCGTGGCGAAACCCGGCGGCATTGTGGCCGTGCGGGATGCTGATTTTCATGGCATGTCTTGGTATCCGGAACTGCCCGAACTGGATGAGTGGATGGAGCTGTACCAGCAGGTAGCCCGGCACAATCAGGCGGAGCCAGACGCGGGGAGGCGGCTGCTGAGTTGGGCGCTGGCTGCTGGACTGAGCGACGTGGCACCTTCCAGCGCCAATTGGCTCTACGCAACTGTTGAACAGCGAGCGTGGCTTGCCGGGGTCTGGGCGGACAGAACGGTGGGTTCAGCGTTTGCAGAGCAAGCCGTGGATTATGGACTAGCCACTACTGAAACTCTTGAGCGAATCGCCGCAGGTTGGCGGGCGTGGGGCGCCAGCCCGGATGGCTGGTTCCTGATGCCCAACGGGGAAATCATCGCCCGGGCCTAAATGGAACCGGGCCTAAATAGTCGCGTCACGTGGCAGCCACAGGTCCTACCGGAACGTTCCACGCCACGCAATCCAAACCACACATTGGAGGTACCCCGGTGGAAAAGAACCGGCTCGAAGCACTCAGCGACGGTGTTCTGGCGATCATCATCACCATCATGGTGCTTGAGTTCAAAACCCCAGAAACCGCAGACTGGGCGGGGCTAGCAAGCATCTATCCCACTCTTTTGAGCTATCTGCTGAGCTTCATTTATGTGGGCATCTACTGGAACAACCATCACCACATGATCAAGCTTGCCGATAGGGTCACCGGCGGCATTCTGTGGGCCAATCTGCACCTGCTGTTCTGGCTATCTCTGGTGCCGTTCATGACCCGATGGATGAACGATTCAGGATTCGCCATGGTTCCGGTCTTTATGTACGGCATCAATTTGATGCTGGCTGCGATCGCCTACGCTATCCTTCAAGCCGGCTTTGTCCGCCAGCAGGGGCCAAGCGGACCGCTCGCAACCGCACTGGGGAAGAATCGCAAGGCGCGCATCTCCCCCGTCATTTACATTGCTGGCTGCGCCTTGACGTTCATTGCCCCAGCGTTCGGTCTCATCGCTTACGCAATCGTGGCAGCGCTTTGGCTGGTACCTGATCGCGGAATGGAACGGGCACTTCGCGCTGAGGGTGAAGTGAAAGGCTTCTCTGTTCCGGATAGTTGAGCTGGCTAGGCGTCCACCACGAGGAATTGTCCCATCATGCCCATGTCCTCATGCCACAACAGGTGGCAGTGGTACATGTAGGGCATCATGGGGTCGGCGTCCTTACCGAATTTCATGAGCAACCGGATGGTCACACCGGGCGGCGCATAAACGGTGTCCTTCCAGCCCGCGAGTTCTGGCGGAGGCGGCTGCTCATTCAGGGTAAGAATCTGGAATTGGACATCATGGATGTGGAAGTTGTGCGGCTGATTGTGGGCATTGAGCACAGCCCAGGCTTCCGTTGCCCCTGCCTTGACCGAGAGGTCGATCCTGTCCATGTCCATGGATTTGTTATTGATGACGTTGTCGCCGAGCTGGAACATGCGCATGGCCCCGGCAAGGGCCGGATCCGGATAATCCATTGAGGCAAGTTGTGCAGGGATCGGGGTTGATGGGCTCAGGGTGGCGGCAGCCTTTAGCTGGAGAATGTCCAGCAAGTCTTGCGCACCGGCGTCGGCCGTGCGGGATTCGGCCACACCCAGGTCCTGGGCAAAGGAGCGCAGCGTTACAGTTTCACCGGGGACCACTGCAACGATGATTTCGGCACGCTCACCCGGGGTGAGCATGATCCGGCTCAGCGCCACGGGTGCCCCTAGGAGGCCGCCGTCGCTAGCGATCATGGTGAATTTACGGTCATCGGAGAAGCCAAAGTTGTAACTGCGAGCGCTCGACGCGTTCAGCAGGCGCAGCCGCGTGTGCTCGGCCACCACATCCAACATTGGCGCTGCCGTGCCGTTGACCAGCACTGTGCTGCCCAACATGCCGACCCCGCTCCGCCCGGTTTCAACGATCTGTCCCTTCTCAGAGAACGTCTTGTCCTGAACGATGACGGGGATATCGTCCACGCCATAGTTCCGAGGCAGATCCAGGGCGCCCTCTTCGTCGTCGTCGATGATGAACATCCCACCGATCCCCTTGTAGAGGTGCCGTTCCGTCTGCCCGTGTGGATGCGGGTGGTACCAGAGGGTCGCCGCGGTCTGGTCAATGGTCCAGGAGGGGGACCATGTCTTGCCGGGTTCAACCATTTGGTGCGGACCGCCGTCGGCCGCGGCGGGCAGGCGCACGCCGTGCCAGTGCAGGCTAGTGGCTTCGTCTAGTTCGTTGCTCACATTGAGGCGGATCTGCTCGCCGCGGCGCACTCTCAGCGTGGGCCCCAGAAATGCGCCGTTGACGCCCCAGGTGTCAGCTTTTCCACCGGCGACGATCTCCGATTGGCCGGCTTGGGTCACGAGGTCAAAGACGCGCCGCCCGTCCTTGAGCTCCGACTTCGCCAGCGGCGGGACATGCAGCGGGTTGCGGAAATCAACCTTGCCCACGGTGTCCAGTGGCTCCCGTCCTGCTGTGCCGCCGCACCCCGCCAACGTGGCCATCATTCCCACGCCGAGGCCCAGGGCGGACAGCTGGAGAAAATGGCGGCGGTTGAGACCTAATCGTTGTGTTGGAGCGCTCATTTGTTTCATCCTAGTTGCCGCTTCTGGGAGGATCCTCGACGGCGGGTACTCGCCCGAATCTGTTGTATCCAGTTCGATAGCCGCAGGCGGACGGACTCACTGTCCATGACACGTAAGCTAAGCACGTGCAATTCTCTCTTTGGCTGGCCCTTGTGGGCGCCGGCGCCATGATCTCCCTGACCCCGGGCGCGGGCGCCATCAACACCATGTCCAACGCGCTGACCGCAGGATTCCGCCGCTCCATTTGGGGCATCATGGGTCAGCAGTTGGCCCTGATCATCCACGTGATCATCGTGGCGGCGGGTGTGGGGATCATCGTCTCCAATTCACCGTTCTTGTTCATGCTGATTCGCTATGTTGGCGCCGCATATCTGGTGTATTTGGGTGTCCGAAAACTGTTGGCTAAAGCCGAGAAGGTCGACGACGATGCCGCACCTGACACCGTCGAATCCGGCTTCTCGATGTTCCGTCGAGGCCTGTGGGTCAATCTCCTGAACCCGAAGGCGATCGTTTTCTTCCTGGCGTTCATGCCTCAGTTCATCCGGCCCAGCGAACCTCTCCTGCCGCAATACGTCATCCTGACTGCCACAGTGGTGGTCATTGACATCATCGTCATGTGGTTCATCTTTGCCGCCGGCGCCAAGCAGCTCAAGCATCTGACGGCCAGTGAGCGCGGGCAACTGATCCTGAACCGGGTCTTCGGCCTGCTGTTCATTGCTGTGGGCATCTTGCTGGTGCTCGTCTAGCAAGCAACCGGGGCGTTGCCAATCCCGCATGGGCTGGCCTCCCCATTGGCTCAACGGCAGGACCGGGATACTTTAGGGAACAATAGATTTCCCTCATCTTTCCGAAAGGCCACAACCCGTGAATGGCACAATGCTTGGCGCAGACCCCGACCAGTTGCGGACCTTCGCCAAGGACTTTTCCCGGGCGGCACAAACGTTGCTCCACGCGAGCAACTCACTGTCCCAACAAATCAATCGCCCCGGATGCTGGCAGGGCGGAGACGCTGACCGTTTCCGCAGTCAATGGAACAGCAAGCATCGTCCAACACTTGCTGCTGCCAGCCGTGAGTTCGACCAGGTGGCCGCCGCCCTGCTGCGCAACGCTGAAGAGCAGGAAACCGCCAGTTCCGTGTCCAGCCTGACCGCCGGCTCCACCGGCCCCGGCTCCCCAGGCAATCCGGGCCCAGGTTCCCCGGACGAGGAAACCAACGCGTGGGACCAAGTATTGATCGTCAAGGACCTGATGGAAAGGTATTTGCTGGGCGGAGACGCCATGACGATCTTTGGAAACTCCAGCAAAATTGCGGAGGCCTTGATTTTCTTCCGCAACGGCGGAAGCTTTGCCGGTTTGTCCCAAGGAATGCAATGGGCCAAGGCCGGGAGCTTCTTCCAGGGACTCAACACCGTGCTGGAGGGCGAAAGCGTTGGCGCCTGGATCCAAAAGTTCGGCAATAAGATCGACGACCTGCCTGGCGGCATCTCCAATTGGGGCAGCAAGATCAATTCCCTGGCCGACCCCTTGGGCAATTTAGCCAAAGGCGCCGGCAAAGTACTAGGCCCGCTTGGACTGGGCCTGGGCGTCGTCAGCGCCATCGACAACTTTGCCGATGAAGACTATGTGGGCGGAACCCTCGACGTCGTTGCCACCGGCTTGGGCACCGCTGCCCTGTTTACCCCGCCTCCCGTCAACCTGGCATTTGGCGCCGCGGCCGGCGCTGTCGCAATCGGCGGATTGGTGTACGAGAATTGGGATGCAATCTCCGAGTGGGGTGGCGACGTCGCAAGCAATGTTCAAGACTTTGGTGAAGACGTGGGCCGTAACATGGTTGAGGCAGGCGGCAACCTTATTGAAGGTGCTGGCGACTTTGCCAACGGTGTTGCAGAGACAGCGAAAAATCTCTGGCCGTTCTAGACATTTTCTCCCTCAAGCACAAATGCCCTGCAGTGAAAGAAGATCATGACACAAGCAACAACACCCCAGCCCGCCGCTGATGCGTCAAATACGCTCGTGCAATTTGGCATCGCCGAAGTTTCCTATCTCTTGTCCCTTGGCAAAAGTGAGGGCAGCGCCCGGTCACGCGAAGCGCTAAAGATCAACGATCAGTACTTCAGCACTGCCATGGTCGGCGCCGGCGCTTCATCACTTCTGGCCCGGGGATTCGCCAGCGTTACCGGAGACGACATTGATCTAACCGGGCCCAGCCAAATGTTGGCTTACGCATTTGGCACGGCGCAACGGTGGACCGAGATGGCTCTGCTTGGCACCGAAGAAGTGGAAGCCGCCCTCTACCTTCAGGCGCCGGGAATTTCCGTTTTCCTGCAGCCGGCAGCGCTGGGCGTATGGGCAGCGCTTTTCAAACTTCCCGAAGCGTCAGACGCGGATATGCTCAAGCTGATCATTGACACCAAGCTCAGTTCAGATGCAAAAAGTGCCCTGTATTTTGGGTCCACGGCATTGACCGGAGAAGAACGCAAGCTGTTTGTCCGTCATGACGAAAGCGATGCCTGGTCCACGGCGTGGGTGACCGACCCCAATGCAGCCCCCAACGTGACACTCACCAGTACTGCAGGCCTCATGGCAACACTCGCAGAGCTCTCTCCCGCAATCAGAATCGACGCATAATCTTGAGCCATCCCCACAACCCCAACGTTCCGCCGGAACCATTCAAGTTCATGAACGCTCCCGGGCGCAGCGGCGTTCCGCGCTTGCAGCAGCCTGTTGTTGAAATCTTGTTCTTTGGCGCTTTCCTGGTGACGGGGATTGTTTTGTCAGGGTTCCTGTTCAGCAGGCCTGGCGGTGGCGGGGGGCCTATTTTCTCCGGTGTCATCGTGCTTCTTTTCTGGGCCCTGCCGGGTGCCATCGGCACCTACATCGGCGTCGCAAGGTTGGTCTGGAAGCGGCGCTACAGCAAGGTATATGGGCGCCCGCCCTTTTAACGTTTGCCCGGGCACGGCTTGCGAGCGCCGCTCGCTAGACTTGCCCAATGAGTAATTTCGGCTGCAAGCACGACCTTCTGCTGGCACACACCCGTGGCTGATCCCCAGCCGCTCCCCCACCACGCAAGCTCACACCGGGACCCTCGCGGCAGTGAGCCCAACCAACCGCTCCGCCCGGTGATCATCGCCGTCGACGGCCGGTCCGGCGCCGGGAAAACCACCGTTGCCGTGGAACTCGCCGCCCTGCTGCGCCGCCACCGCAGCGTCTCACTGTTCCACCTCGAGGACATCTACCCGGGCTGGGACGGCCTGGCGGGTGGCGTGGAACGCTACATTGATTCTGTCCTGGCCCCCCTGAGTTTGGGTATGCCCGCCACATGGACGCAGTGGGATTGGGCGGCAGAGCACGACGGCGCCTCCCGCACCACCGAGTTGGCCCCGGTTGTGATCGTCGAGGGCGTGGGCTCCTCACACGGCGGGGCGGGTGCGCTCTTGGACGCCACTATTTGGGTGGATGCGCCCAGCCAAAACAGGAAAGAACGTGCCCTTGAGCGTGATGGCGACACGTATGCGCCGTTCTGGGACCTGTGGGCCGATCAGGAGGAACTCCTGCTGGAAGGCAGCCGCGTACCAGAGCTGGCGGACATTGTTGTTGACGGGACCCACGGGGTGGCCAACGCTCCGGCGCTGGTGCTGGACGCCTTGACCCAGCTTCCTGCCATGGAAAATGTGTTGGCCCCGGAGCTGGCCCGGCGCCGCGGACTGGAATTTTCCGCTACCCGTCTCGAGGGATTACCAGCTGCCGCCGAGCTCTTCCACGCGCTCTATGGCACCTCCGAGCACGCAGTGTGGCTGGACAGCTCCATTGCTGAAGTGCACACCGCAACCGGTGCGGCAAGAACAGCCGTCGCTGACGCAATTAGCCCAGCGGCAGCAGCAGACGCAGCCAACGTAGCCGGAACTGACACCGCATCGAGCATCGCAGCTGACCGCTCACGGTTCTCCATCATGGCCGATAACTGCGGCCACTTTGGCCAGCTTTCTCGCCACGAGGCCGGTTTGACCACAGTGTCTTGCGGCCAAGTCACCACCCATATCCGCGGGCCGTTCTTCCACTGGCTGGATTCGGTCTGGGGGCGCAAAGCAGTCCGCGCCCCGGACCATTACCCCGGCGATTTCACCCTCGGCTGGCTGGGCTATTTGGGGTACGAACTCAAAGCTGAAACCGGCGGAACACCCACGTCGGCACACCGCTCGGCCCCCGGAAGCAACGGCACCCCTGGTGTTCCGGATGCCGCTCTGCTCTTTGCTGGCCGCGCCTTGGTTCTGGACCACCGCGAAAACTGCCTCTACGTGCTGACACTGACGGACGTCCACCACGTGGAATCGCGTCGCGAAGCGCAGGATTTCCTTGCCGAGGCACGAGCCGCACACGCTTCCGCTCTGGCGCGCACCGCCCGAGCCAATCCCAGCAGCGCACCCAGCCTCACGCCGTCGAACATTCCGGCCCCCAGCGATCAAGCCCTGCGTAATCAAGCGCTGAGCGATCAGGCCCTGCGTATTCAGGCCCCGGTTTTCACTGCGCGGGACGGCGAGCGCCACTACAAGGACATGATCGCGGCGGCGCAGGCCCAGATCCACGACGGCAATTCCTACGAGGTCTGCCTGACCACCGCCCTCGACGCCCAGACGCCCAACCGGCTGGATCCGTGGAGCACGTATAGGGCCCTGCGGACGCGCAACCCGGCTCCGTTTGCGGCGTTCCTGCGGCTGGGCGGACTGAGCGTTGCCAGCACGTCCCCTGAGCGTTTCCTGCGCATTGACTCGGAAGGGCTGATGCGTGCCGAGCCGATCAAGGGCACCCGCCGCCGCGACACCGACCCGGCTACTGACGCCGCGCTCAAGACCGATCTGCTCACGTCACTCAAGGATCGGGCGGAAAATGTGATGATCGTGGACCTGCTCCGCAATGACCTCTCGCGCTTCGCCCTGCCGAATTCATTGAGCGTGCCGCGGCTGTGCGCCATAGAAAGTTACGCCACGGTACATCAAATGGTCAGCACCATCGAGGCGCAGCTGGCGCCGGGCAATTCCCGCGCGCAGGCCGTGGCCGCTGCCTTCCCCGCTGGGTCCATGACGGGAGCCCCGAAAATTAGCACCATGGCTATTCTGGACCATCTCGAAGCCGGCCCGCGTGGCATTTATGCGGGCGCTATTGGCTACTTCTCTCTCAATGCGGCCACCGATTTATCGGTGGTGATCCGCACTTTGGTTCTCCAGGACACGGACGACGGCGGCACGCACCTTTCGCTGGGGATCGGCGGCGCCATCACGGCAGACTCCGAAGACGCTGCGGAATGGGATGAGATTCAGGCCAAGGCGCACGGTGTTTTAGCCACGTTGGGCTCCAACTTTCCGGGCTGACCGGCTGAGCGGGCGCAACGGGCTGAACCGGCGCAATCGGCTGACTCTTTCGATGCGCACCTGGCGAAGCGGGCTACTGAATCGTGGCCGTCAAGCGGGCCACGTTGTCCACATAGCGGGCTAGAACGGGCCGATTGACCCACTCGTCCAGGGTCAGCTGGCGCGAGACGGACCGGTAATGATCCTCAACTTCATGCATACGCTTGACCACGTCGCGGTCAATCATCATGACAGTGACTTCCAGGTTGAGCGAGAAGCTTCGCATGTCCATATTGGAGGAGCCAATCACCGCCACATCAGAATCCACGGTGAAGTGCTTGGCGTGCAGCACATAGGGCTTGGGGTACAAGTAGATCCGAACCCCGGCCTTCAACAGCGCCTCATAGTAGGAGCGCTGAGCGTGGTGGACAAGGAACTGATCCCCTGCTTCGGACACAAAAAGTTCAACCACAACGCCGCGTTGAGCGGCCGTGGTGATGGCGTACAGCAGTGAATCATCCGGCACAAAATACGGGCTGGAGATGGTGATGCACTCTTCCGCCGAGTACAGCAGGGTGTTAAACAAGCGGAGGTTGTTCTCGGTGACAAACCCTGGACCACTGGGGACCACCTGGCACAGTGAACCCCCGGTGTAGGAATCCCAGTGGTAGGTGGCCAGTTGTTCCAGCAAAGTTTCTTCTGTCTCGGAGGACCAGTCCGTGGTGAACATGACGTTGAGGGTTCCCACAATGGGTCCCTCCAGGCGGGACATGAGTTCTACCCATTCGCGCCCAATCTTGCGGTTCTTCTTCTTACGGTAGGAGGGCTCAATGACGTTCTGCGAACCGGTATATCCCACCCGCCCGTCGACCACCAGGATTTTGCGGTGGTTACGCAAATCTGGCCTGCGCCATTGACCCTTGACTGGTAGCAACGGCAACATCCGGCGCCATTCGATCTCACTGGCCTTGAGGCGCCGAATCATCCCCCTATATCCGGGGACCCGAGCCGAGCCAATATGGTCAAAGAGCACCCGGACGCGAACCCCCCGCGCAGCAGCAGCTTCAAGTTCGCTAAACAGCCGGTCGGTGGAGCGATCCGAACTCATAATGTAAAACTCGGCGTTGACGTAGTTAACGGCCTTGCTGACCTCATCAGCCATGGCATCCAGGGATTCCTGATAGCCCGGAATGAGCCGGACGGAGTTGCCTCCCAGCGCCGGGAATGAACCGAGATTGCGGTTCAGCTCAATAGCGGATTTCACCCATGCGGGGCCATCATATTCCGGGACAAGGTCCGCAATATCCTTGGTTCCTTCAACCACCCGGCGGTTGACCGCGTCCTGAGTCTCCCTCCGCCGTCGTGAGAGTCTGAAATTGCCAAACATGAGGAAGAGGATCAGGCCAATGTAAGGCAGGAAGAAGATGCACAGCAGCCAGGCCATGGCCGTGGTGGGGCGGCGGTTGCCGGGGATGATACCCAGCATCACAACACGGATGACCAAGTCGGCGAGCATCAGAAGCGTCGTCAGCCAGACACTGCCGGTTGGAAAACTAAACGCTGTCCAGATCATCGAGACATCCCCTCTTCACCGACCCAATTGTCGCCACATCCCGGCAAGTACAAATGACAACAGCCTATAGGCAATTGTCCCTGCCGTAGCGCTCTTGGGAACGTCCCGACACATCGCGTACTGGACACCACTATCCGGATAAGCTAACCAGTAAATTCACCCTACAAATGAAGGACCTGGACCGTGAGTATTCCTAGCAGCCCGCAAATCACTTTCGACGCTTTCGCCATCGATCCGCACAAACTGACCGAAAAAGCCATCAAGGGCCTGCGAATGGCGTTCGGCGTCAGCGGCGCCGCGGCCCTGGTTTTGGGCGTCATTCTCTTGCTGTGGCCCACTAAAACGCTGGCAGTCGTTGCTGTTTTCCTGGGCATTAACTTCCTGATCACCGGTGCCATCAAGATTGCCATCGGCATTTTCAGCCACAGCCTCTCGGCAGGAACACGCATTTTGGACGTGTTCTTGGGCCTGTTCATCCTGGTGGCCGGCATCATCGCCCTGCGTAATTCTGCTGCCACCGGCGAGGCACTGCTGATCTTCACTGTCATCATGATCGGCATCGGCTGGATCATCGAGGGCATCATCGCCATGGTCGAGGCCGGCAAGAGCTCCAGCCGCCTATGGGCGATCATTTTCGGCGCGCTGAGCGTCATCGCCGGCATCGTGGTGCTGGCAGTTCCAACCTGGACGGCTGCCTGGCTGCTGCTCATGACCGCCATCATGCTGATCGTGCTGGGTGTTCTCGGCCTGATCCGCGCCTTCACCTTCGGCAAGTCGGTGCTGGCCCAGCTGCGCTAACGTCCCAGTACGACGGCGGCACTCGGCACACGCTGGGTGCCGCCGTTTCGCTGTGGCTGGGTTGGGGCCACGCCCGGTCCCGCTCGGAAGTCCCGCCGCCCATAAACACCATGGTTGAGTGGGAACATGCCGACAAACATCGAAATCAAAGCTCGCGTGGACAGTCTCGACAGGCTAACGTCTATTGTCGCTGCCCTGGCAGAGAAGGCACCTGACCATGTTGTGCAAGACGACACCTTTTTCGACTGCCCGAACGGTCGGCTAAAACTCCGAGCCTTTCCGGATGGGCATGGCGTGCTGATTTTCTACCGCAGGGACAACGAACTCGGCCCGAAGCCATCCTTCTATGTTCATTGCGAAACCTCAGATCCAGACGGACTCCGATCCGTTCTGGCTCTTGCCTACGGCAAAGTTGGCCGTGTGCACAAGCGCCGCATGGTCTATCACGTAGGCCACACGAGGGTGCATCTGGACCGTGTTGACGGCCTCGGCGACTTCGTAGAACTTGAAGTCCCGGTCGACGACGCGCTGCCGGCCGATGCTGCAGTTTCCGAGGCGCACCGCCTCATTGCTAAGTTCGGAATAGCCGGAGGAGCACTCGTCAAGGGCGCGTATGTGGACCTCCTCAACGCCGTGAACGCTACCCCCGTCCCGTAGCGGTTCACGTTCGGGACGGCGTCCGCTCCTGCCGGTAGTGTCAGAGCATGTCCATCACCTTCGTTGCCATGACACCCGCCGATGCTGAAGACCTCATCGATTTTCTTTCCAACAATCGTTTCCCCTTCCATGTTCAGGCGGCGCCGCAAGCACCAGACATTCGGGTGCGGATTGAACAGGGCCGCTTCTGGAATGAAGACACTCAGGGCTATTGGGTGCTGCAGGACGCACACCGCATAGGCATGGCTGCGCTGGAGGATTTACAAGAAGACGACGCCCCACTTTTCGATCTGCGTCTCGACGAAGCCCAGCGCGGCAAAGGCCTGGGAGTGGAGGTACTGCGGGCCCTCTGTGGCATGGTTTTTCGCTCGATGCCCAACACGCGACGCTTTGAGGGGCAAACCCGAGAGGACAACATCGCCATGCGCAAGACGTTCCTTCGGGCGGGTTTCCTCAAGGAAGCCCACTACCGTTTGGCCTGGCCAACTAACGACGGCGGGCACCTCGCCTCAATCGCATACTCAATCCTGCGTCACGACTGGGAAACCGGCACCGTGACCCATTTCGACTGGGCGGACCTCAGAGTCTAGAATTCCGAAGCTGTGAATCAGCCGCCTCTCGGTGCCCTCCGCAAGAATGCCGCCGCTACTGGTAATTGCCGCCGGTGGAGTGGCGGCAATTACCAGTAGCGGCGGCGGTGGCCAAGGTTCGAGGCACGAGGGTTGGGGAGGTCGTGGGTGGGGCCACGCGCCCGAGGGACCCCACCCGAGGCACGAGGGGTGGGGAGCGGGTGGGGATAAGCTCTACTCCATGACTGTTTTGGTGTTTCTAGACCCCGCCCACCCGCACGGCCGACTGGCAGATCCTACCCAGCCCAGTATTCTGGCCACGGATCAGGGTGTTACCCGCGGCGATGGCATCTTCGAATCGATGCTGGCCGTGGACGGCACGCCCCGAAAAATCCATGCCCATCTGGACCGTCTGGCCACCTCTGCCCGCACCATGGACCTGCAGATTCCTGCCGCAAAAGTGTGGCAATCGGCCATTGCGACTGCGCTTACGGCCTACTCCGTCAGCGATTCTGCCGCTACCGGCGAACCAGGTCAGTGCGTGGTGAAGCTAGTGGTCACCCGCGGCCCGGAAGGCACCGATTCCCCACGGCATGGGTCACGGTCAGCCCCGTTTCCCTCGCCCTGGCCGCACAGCGCGCCAAGGGTCTGGATGTCCTCCTCTTGGAACGCGGCTACGACAGTGACATTTCCACCCGCGCACCGTGGCTCTTGATGGGTGCCAAAACCCTGTCGTACGCCGTCAACATGGCGGCCTTGCGCCATGCCCACAGCCAGGGCGCCGATGACGTGATCTTCACCAGCGGCGACCAGCTCGTGTTGGAGGGGCCGACGTCGTCGGTGCTTTTAGCGCACATCTCCGACGACTCCGGGGTTCCGCTCAAGCGGCTCATCACGCCCCATTTGGACACCGGTATCCTGCCGGGCACCACCCAAGGTGCCCTCTTTGCAGCCGCGAAGGCCGCGGGCTGGGAGTTGGGCTACGGACCTGTAACACCCGCTGATCTACTGGACGCCGACGCCGTGTGGCTGATTTCCAGCTTGCGCCTGCTGGCTCCTGTGAACACCATTGACGGTACGGAAATTGGCACACAGGAGATCCGGGCACAACTCACAGCGGAGCTTTCAGCGCTGCTCGCACAAACGCTGTAAGCACCAACACTGTAGGCACTTCTGCTGCAGGCACTGCAACTGTAGGCACTACTGCTGCAGGCTCTGCGGATCTAGCCGCGGGAGCCGTCCACCGATGCTGCCACCGGCCGCCCGGTGATGCGCCGGCCCAGCCAGTTTCCCAGCGCCATGATGAGCAGCGTCATGGCCACGAATGCCACGGCGATGATGAGGCAGGTCAGCAGCACGGCACCATATCCGCCGTCGGCCGGGTTGAGGAAGGGGTAGGCGTACCAGCTGATGGCAGCGCCACGGATAAGTGAATACGCCAAATACACCAGTGGGAACGCGATGGCGATGAGCACCCGCTTGTAGGGGATGGCGTGACGCGGCGGAGTGATGAGCCAGTCGGCCACAATGGCCACGGGCATCACGTAGTGCAGCCAAGTATTGATCCACGGCAGGAGCGCACCTAGGTCCACATCGCGCAGCAGGGCGCTGAAGACAATCCCTACCAGCGCCATGCACACCACCGAAATGCAGCGCAGCAGCGCCCATGCGGGCCCCAGATCCTTCCCGCGCCATGTCAGCACCGACTCCACCACCAGCACCACGGCGGCAAAAATGTTGGAGAGATTGGTGAAATAGCTGAAGAAGTTCAGCACGCTGAAGCCGTGGCCAATGTGGATGCCCAGCTGAATCCCTACGGCAACCAGGGTCACCGCACCAAAGAGGAAACGGACGGCTGCGAAGGCACGGCTCAAAGTCATGGGTCCATACTGCCAGTTCAACGGACAGCCCGGTTGCAGTGCTGTCGTCATGTTGCGCCATACACAGGCTTTTGGGGGTCCAGGCGGGGGCTGATGTGTTACTTTCAAGGGGAGTAATGAGCGCCAGTATCAAGCCCTGACTTGCTGGCCGGCAACCCTCTTTTCGGCGGGGTGCCTCAGGTGAGTACTCGGCAAACCCAGCTTCCAACGGCTGAAGTTTGCAAGCGTGAACCCCGGTGCGCGGACTAAGAGTCCGAGCTTTTTAAGCACCGCTCTCAGCTCTCGCTTGCAGCCTGACGGCCACTTGCAATGAGGAGAGAACATGTCCGCGGACGAATCACCCCTGGCTTACCGGCTCATCACCGGCCCCGACGACCGCTCCTTCTGTGAGCGCATCTCAGCAGCCCTCGCCGAGGGCTATGTGCTCCACGGCGGGCCCGCCGTAACATTCAACGGCACCAGCGTCATCTGCGCCCAGGCCGTGATCCTCCCTCAGGCAATTGCTACCAGCGACGCCGCCGTGGCCAACGCCGTGGATGATCTGGATGCCGAGCTGGAATTCGACGGCGAGGGCATCGCGTGAGCTACGCAGGGACCTGGCTCCGGCAACAGCGTGGGAGCACGTAGCCGCCGGGGCGGTCCTGGTGGATGTGCGTACCGAGGGTGAATGGGCGCACATTGGCGTCCCCGACATTTCCTCGCTGAACACCGAGCCCATCTTCATCCAGTGGAACCTGTCCAACGGCAGCAACAATCCGGATTTCCTGGAGCAACTCCAGGCGGCCGTGCCGGCCGAGAAACCGCTGGTTTTGTTGTGCCGTTCGGGCGTCCGCTCCATCGCCGCGGCCGAGGCGGCAACTGCCGCCGGCTACACGGCGTACAACGTGCTCGAGGGCTTCGAAGGCCAACCCGACCGCTTCGGTGACCGCGTCCTGAACGGGTGGAAAAACCGTAACTTGCCCTGGCGCTAAACCCCACGTCGACACCCAGTCACCTCGAAAAGGTGCGCAGAGGCACTGACGTGCGGCGCCGCCGTCGCGCATCACAGGGCAGCTAAGCCATCTCAAGCACGAACGAAAGCCAAGGATAAGCAATTGAGCAACTTTAACGAGCACGCAGCCACCTGGGCGCCGGACACTGCGGCCGTGCGCGGCGGGCTTGACCGTACCAACTTTCAGGAAACCTCCGAGGCCCTGTTTCTAAACTCCGGCTTTGTGTACGAATCCGCCGAAGCAGCCGAGGCGGCCTTCACCGGAGAGGTGGACCGCTTTGTGTATTCGCGCTACGGCAACCCTTCAGTAGCCACGTTTCAGGAACGGCTGCGGCTACTCGAAGGCAAGGAGGCGTGCTTTGCAACAGCGTCCGGCATGTCTGCCGTCTTCACCGCCTTGGGCGCATTGCTGGCTGCCGGGGACAGGGTGGTGGCGTCGCGCTCCTTGTTCGGCTCCTGCTTTGTGATCCTGAACGAATTGCTCCCCCGCTGGGGTGTTCAGACGGTATTCGTCGATGGCCCTGACCTGGACCAATGGCGCGAGGCGTTGAGCGTACCCACCACGGCCGTATTCTTTGAATCCCCGTCCAACCCCATGCAAGAGATTGTGGATGTGCAGGCCGTGTGCGATCTGGCCCATGCGGCGGGCGCGCAGGTGGTGGCCGACAATGTGTTCGCCACTCCCCTGCTGCAGCGCTGCGGCGACTTTGGTGCGGACATCATTGTTTACTCGGGCACCAAACACATTGATGGGCAGGGCCGGGTCCTGGGCGGCGCCATCCTGGGCAGCAAGGAATTCATTGACGGACCGGTCAAGAACCTGATGCGCCACACCGGACCGGCGTTGTCGGCATTCAATGCCTGGGTGCTGACGAAGGGCTTGGAGACCATGAATTTGCGTGTGACGCACTCCTGCACGAATGCGTTGGCGCTGGGCGAATTCTTGGAGACGCAGCCGCAGGTGGCGCGCGTTCTGTACCCCTATTTGCCCTCACACCCGCAGCATGAGCTGGCGAAGAAGCAGATGAAGGCCGGCGGCACCGTGTTGACGTTTGAGCTGGCCGAACCTGCCAATGGGACCCGCAAGGACGCCGCCTTTGCGCTGTTGAACGCGTTGGCGATCATCGACATCTCCAACAACTTAGGCGATGCGAAGTCACTCATCACGCATCCGGCCACAACAACGCACCGCGCCATGGGACCGGACGCTCGTGCGGCGATCGGTTTGTCCGATGGATTCTTGCGCTTGTCCGTGGGGCTGGAGGACCTGGATGACCTAAAACAGGATCTGGCGCGGGCGCTGGCCGCTATTTAGGCTGTTTCCGCAGCCACGCGGACAGGCTCGCCACGGAGTGGCTGGGTATGACGATGACGGGCGGCTCGGTCACGGGCACTCGCATAATGGCCAGCGCGTCGGCGGGGAAGTTCGCCATCCAGGCTCCGGCCTCGGAGGCCTTCCCGGCCGTCGCGGCCGCTTCCACACCATGGGCGTTGCAGAGGAAGACGTCGTGGCCGCGCCCCATGGGGTCAACAACGTGGACCCGTCCGTTGAGGAGATCGAGCACCTCTTGGAACATGAGCTCCACCGTGAAATCGCCCACGCTAAGCTGCACACAGTGCACTCGGCGGGTGCCTTTGCGTCCGAAGGGCAGGTCCACGTCGACGGCGCTCACCCCGTCGCCATGCCACGGGATGCCACCGGTACGGGGGATTGCTGTGGGCGAGAGGGCAGCCGCGGCGTCGCGTTTCGTCCAGGGGAACATGACTCGAGCTTACGAAATTGGAAAGCATTGGCACAATCGGGCGCCGCTATGAGACTCACCGAGCCACGCCTACGCAAGCAAAAGCGGCCGGTGACCTTTCTATAAAAGGTCACCGGCCGCCGTCGTACTTTGAGAGGAGCTTAGTCCTGGAAGTATTCGATCTCGGCACCGATGGTGTTCAGGCGCTCGGCCAGGTCCTCGTAGCCGCGCTCAATGACATAAATGTTGCGCAACTCGCTGGTTCCCTTGGCGGCAAGCATGGCCAACAGGATGCAGGCGGCCGGGCGCAGTGCGGGCGGGCAACCAATTTCTGCGGCACGCCAGGCAACCGGGCCCTTGATGTCGATGCGGTGCGGGTCCAGCAAGCGGACGCCGGCGCCGAGGCGGTTCAGCTCCGTCAGGTAGATGGCTCGGCCTTCGTAGACCCAGTCGTGAATCATGGTGGTACCCTCGGCGCAGGAGGCGATCACGGCGAAGAATGGCAGGTTATCAATGTTCAGACCAGGGAACGGCATGGCATGGATCTTGTCCTGCGCGGCCTTCAACTCAGACGGCAAGGTAGTGATGTCCACGAGGCGGGTTTTGCCGTTGCGGGCCATGTACTCGGGGGATTTCAGGTAGCGGAAGCCCATCTGCTCGAGCACCTTGAGTTCAATTTCCATGAACTCGATGGGGACGCGCGTCACCGTAACTTCGGACTTCGTCACGATGCCGGCGGTGATCAGGCTCATGGCCTCGATGGGATCCTCGGACGGTGCGTACTCAATGTCAACGTCGATCCGGGACTTGCCCTTGATGGTCAGGGTGGTGGTGCCGACGCCTTCAACACTGACGCCGAGACCCTGCAAGTAGAAGCAGAGGTCCTGAACCATGTAGTTGGGGCTGGCGTTGCGGATCACGGTGGCGCCTTCGCGGTGCGCGGCGGCCATGATGGCGTTTTCGGTGACGGTGTCGCCACGTTCGGTCAGCACAAAGGTGCGGTCAGCGGTGTCGCTGACGGGGGCCTGCACCTGGTAGAAACCGTCGTGCGCGTTGACGTCCAAGCCGAACTCGCGCAGCGCCTGCATGTGCGGCTCCACTGTGCGGGTACCGAGATCGCAACCGCCAGCGTAGGGGATGCGGTAAGTGTTCTCTTCGTCCAGCAGCGGGCCGAGCAGCATGATGACGCTACGGGTGCGCTTGGCGGCGGCAATGTCCATGGCGGCCAAGTCAAGCACGGCGGGACGGCGGATCAGCAGATCGTTGTCTGCCAGCCAGGTGCACTCGACCCCGATGGACGTCAGTAGTTCCACAATGCGGTTAACTTCTTCGATACGGGCCAGGCGCCGCAGGGTAGTGGTGCCGCGGTTGAGCAGACTGGCACAGAGCAGGGCAACGCCAGCGTTCTTACTGGTGTTAACCTCGACGCTGCCGGAGAGTTCACGGGCGCCATGGACGCGCAGATGCGTGACGGCGTTCTTGCTGACTGCGCCAACGCTAAACAAATTCGCCTCGAGCAGTGCTTCCATGCGCTGGATCATCCGCAGGCTCAGATTCTGTTTGCCCTGTTCCATACGAGCAACGGCACTTTGACTGGTACCCAAATGGGATGCCAATTCGCCTTGGGTCCAGCCCTTTTCAGTGCGCGCATCTCGCACGAGTACGCCAACGGTTTCTGCAGCCACTTGAGTCATGAAATTATTTATATCACGGGATGCATATTTATCTCGATTTATGTGACCGATTCGCCAGAAACTGTCCTTTTGGATCAGAATTAACCGTTACATGCGATAAATCAGATGGTTTCTACCGTTCAAGGATTAGTCCCCACCTCTACGGTACCCCGCGGAGCGGTACAGCACCGGCCAACAGCTAAACCGCGCCGGAACATTCACGCGATAGGCTAACCTCACACGATTTAGGAGGCCCCATGGCTCGCAAGGCAACCTCGCAGGATGTCGCCAATCACGCTGGCGTGTCGCGCAGCGCCGTGAGCTTTGTCTTGAATGGACGCGCCGATGGCAATATTGCCAAGGAGAAGCAGCTGCGCATTCTTGCCGCCGCCAAGGAACTTAACTACACGCCCAACGCAGTAGCCCGCTCCCTGCAGGCACAGCGCACCCACACCATTGGCGTTGTCACTGACTCCATTGCTGGCGGGCCGTTTGCCGGAAAGTTGCTGCAGGGCGCAAGTAATGCAGCGTTCAGCGCCGGCTATCTCCTCCTTGTTATTGACACTCAAGGTGAAGAGGTTCGTGAAAACAGTGCCTTCACCACGCTCCTCAACCGCCAAGTTGATGCCATGATCTTTGCTTCCATGAGCCTTCGGGCGCACCACCCCCACCCAAATATGAGCGGTGTGCCCGCGGTGCTAGCCAATAGCTTTGACCCATCCGGCGCTCTGCGGTCAATCATTCCCGACGAGGTCACCGGAGGCGGGGCCGCCGTTCGGGTCCTACTCGACGCCGGGCACCACAAGATCGCCTACCTGTCCGGAACAGCCGAGCTGGTGGCGACCGAACTCCGAACCCAGGGCTTCAATACCGCCCTGGCCGCCGCCGGCTTGGCACCCGTCGAGGCCCGCGAAACGGGCTGGGAAATCAATGACGGTTTCGCAGCGGCCATGCGTCTACTGGCAGACGACGCCGGGCACTCACCCAAGCGCGAACGCCCCACGGGCATCGTCTGCGCCAATGACCGTGTTGCCGTGGGTGTCATGTTGGCCTGCGGGCAGTTGGGGCTGCGAGTTCCCCAAGACCTGAGCATTGTCGGCTATGACGACGACGAACCACTCGCCAGAACCACGGTGCCGGGGCTCACCACCGTGGCACTGCCGCACCGTGAAATGGGAGAGAAGGCGGTTGAGCTACTGCTGGCAGAGCTGGGTCATGGCGCAGGCACTCCAACAGCAGAACACCAGCATGGCGAAACCATTCTCATTCCCTGCCCCGTAGTGGTACGCGGCTCGGTAGCGCCCCCGGCCCAGTAGCCGCTATCAGGGCCCCAGCCGAGGAACGAGGATGGGAAGGGTGTGGATGGGTCACCCTTGATAAGTACGGATGGGCCCACACACCCGAGGGGCCCCAGCCGAGGAACGAGGATGGGGAGGGTGCGGATGGGTCACCCTTAATAAGTTACGGATGGGCCCACACACCCGAGGGGCCCCAGCCGAGGAACGAGGATGGGGAGGGTGTGGGGACTAGTTGAACTTGGCGATGGAAGCAGCCAGGGTCTCCGCGGAGTGCTGCAATGCAGCGGCCTCACGTTCGTCCATGGGTGTGTCAATGATGCGCTGCACTCCGCCCGCCCCGACGATTGAGGGCACGCTGAGGGCCACGCCGTCAATGCCACGGTAGCCGTGGAGCACGCTGGAGACGGGAAGTATGCTCCGCTCGTCTTGCAGCACCGCTTCAACGATGCGTGCGCCCGAGAGTCCGATCGCATAGTTGGTGGCCCCCTTGCCGGCAATGACCTTGTAGGCGGCGTGGACCACGTCATGCGTGAGCGCCTCCAGCCGTTCCCGGGGAAACAGCAGGGCCCCCGAGGAGTCGGTCCAGTCAGGGAGCGGGGTCTGCCCGATGGTCGCGGCGGACCACAGTGGGAACTCCGTGTCGCCGTGCTCGCCGACGATCAGCGCGTGCACGCTTTGCGGGGCAACCCCGGCGGCTTCCGCCACGAGCCAGCGCAGCCGGGAGGAGTCCAGCACGGTTCCGGAGCTGAAGATGCGCCCAGGCGGGAGGTCGGTGATGCGTTCGGCCACAGCGGTGAGGACATCGCACGGATTTGTCACGAGGATGAACACCGCATTGGGCGCCAGAGCAACAAGCTGGGGCAGCATCTTCTCCAGGATTCCCACGTTGACGCCAGCCAATTCAAGTCGGGTCTGACCCGGCTCCTGCTTGGCACCTGCCGTGATGACGACGACGTCGGAGCCCGCCACGAGCTCAATGTCGCTGCCGCCCGTGATTCGAGCGGATCCAACGAACGGCGTGCCGTGGGCCAGGTCGAGGACCTCCGCCTCCACCTTGGCCGTAGCGATGTCATAGAGCACCACCTCGCGTGCGGAACCGCGAATCAAGGCGGCGTAGGCAAGGGAGGTGCCGACGCTGCCGGCGCCTACAATGGTGAGCTTGGTGCTGCGGGCAATTGTCATGTTCCCAGTATCCCCGTTCGCCCCCCGGGTCCGGGTTGCTGCACGGATTGTTTCCCGTTGTTTCAGGGCACGCCAACTGCGCGGACGCCAAACGGTGTCCGCACAGTTGGCGTGCCGTGCAGTTGATGTGCCGTGCGGCTAGACGGCCAGCCCGTGGACGGTAGCTGCACCCCGGAGTTCGAAGTGTGAAGTCTCCGTGGGATACGCCCGCACTGTGTGGGCGTATCCGCCATCGGCAAAGACCTCCACGAGTGAGCCGTCCACCAGGATGCGTCCGGCCGCGATGGCCGCAACAACTCTCTCCTGTTCACCGTCAACCAGCACCAGTTCCACGGCGCTGTCAGCCGTGACGTCAAAGGCCCTGGTGGACCTTGGGACGGTGAATGAACCGGTATCGGCAGAAATGACGCCGTTACGCAGGGTGTCAACTTCAGCCACCGGCTCCGAGCGTAACTGCCCATCACTAAAGGAAAGCACGCGCGCATAGGTAAGCACGCCGGCCCAGCCAGAGGCGAGAATGTCGGCGTCGTTCCTTGATTTTTCCCAGCTCCAGCCCCACATGAGTGTGCGCGGCTCATCGGCGGTGCCGACCACCACCTGCGGGGCGTAGAAATCGGGGCCCGCATCGATCAGGCCCCCTCCGGTGGGTAGGAATTTCAGGCCGGCACCGCCTTCACGCAGTTCCCCGGTCAGGTAGCTGACGCGGTCCAATCCGTGATCGTCGCGGTTCCAGAGCGAGAGCATCAGCACCCACTGGCCATCGATTTCGAACAACTGCGGGCATTCCCAGATCTCGCCCGGTGCCCACTCCTGGGCAATGCCCGAGCCGCCGGTGACGAGCGGACCCAGGTACTCCCAATCGGTCAGGGTGTGGCAGCGGTAGAGCAGAATGACGGGGGTGCCATCCTTGTAACCCGCACCTTGGATGGCGAACTGAGTGCCGTTGAAGGTGAACAGGAAGGGGTCGCGGACCTCGCCAATATTTGCCTCATCCGGCATCCCCGCAATGCCTTGCTGTTCCTGCTTCCATCCAATGAGCGCCCGGTCCGAGGTGGCCGTCATGACCTGTGACTCGTGCTCCGTCGCAGCAATGCCCGTGTAGAAAGCCGTGGGCACATCGCCGTCCAATGCAATGACACCGGACCAGGCGCCGACGGCGTCCGCGGCACCCTTTCGGGGGTACAGGGCGATGGGCTGCTGAGTCCACCGGACCAGATCTGTGGAGGTGGCGTGGCCCCAGTGGATGTTGCCGTGGATGGGTGCGTCCGGATTGAGTTGGAAAAACACATGGTAGGTGCCGTCAACGTAAATGCAGCCGTTGGGGTCGTTGATCCAGCCCTGATCCGGGCGTCCGTGAAGTGCGGGAAACGCGGGATCGGAGAAGACGGGGTCGGTAGTACTCACAGCTGATGCTCCTTGAAGAGGTTGATGAAGGTTTTGCGGGTTTTGACGTTGCTGCTGCTCGGTCACTTGTTGATTCCAGCGGTCAGGCCTTCGCGCAAATAGCGCTGCCCAAAGAGGAAGACCACCAGTGCCGGGATCATGGAGAGCACTACGCCTGCGAGCACGGTGGACACCGAGCCGGTGCCCATATTTCCCTGCAGCGACACCAGGCCTAGGGGCATGGTGAAGTTTTCTTCACTGATGGTCATGATCAGGGGCCGGAAGAATTCGTTCCAGTGGAAGTTGAAGGCCAGGATGCCCACAATCGCGAGTCCGGGCCAGGCCAGCGGCAGGTAAACGGAACGGAAGGTGCGCAAGGGGGATGCGCCGTCGATCGCGGCGGCTTCGGCCAGCTCGCCCGGCAATCCGACGAAGAATTGGCGCATCAAGAAGGTGCCAAACGCCGTCGGAATGGCCGGCAAGATCAGGGCCATGAGGGTATCGGAGAGTCCCATGCCGCGGATCAGCATGAAGACCGGAACAATGGTGACCTGCATGGGGACCATCATGGTGGCCAGGACAATGCTGAACAGCACGCCGCGGCCCCTGAAGTCGATGCGGGCAAACACGTAGCCGGCCAAGGCCGCCGTGAACATTTGGCCCACGGCGATGATGCCTGTGACAAGGACCGAGTTCCAGATCAGCAACCACATGTTCACTTGCGCGAACACATCGGTGTAAGAGCTAAAATCGAGGCCGCCGGAGAAGATGGAACCGCCGGCTCCGAGCGATTCGCTCGGTGAACGCATGGAGGTCAGGACGGTCCAGACCACGGGGCCCAGCGTCAGGAAGGTTGCCACGATGAGGATGGCTGCCCGTCCGGCGGTACGGCCGGAAACGTGGATTTTCTTGCGGGGTGCAGGAATGCGACCCGGTGCGGAACTGCTTTCTTTCACGGAAATGGTGGTCATGGCACGGCTCCTAGTTGTAGTGCACGAAGCGTCGTGAGAGGCGGAATTGGATGGCCGTCACCAGCATGATGAGCAGCGTCAGCACAATGCCGATGGCAAAGGCGCGGCCGAAGTCCAGCTGCTTGAAAGCTGTTTCATAGATGACCATGACGGCGGTGCGCGTTGAATCGCCGGGGCCGCCGCGGGTGATGACGTACGGCTGGTCAAAGATCTGCAGGGCGGAAATGATCGCCATGACACTGGCCACCAACAGGGTGGGGCTCAGCAGAGGCAGCGTGATGTTTTTGAACTGCTTCCACCCCGTAGCCCCGTCAATGGAGGATGCCTCATACATCTCGGTGGGGATGGAACTCAAGCCGCCAATGATGAGTAGGAACGTGAAGCCAAAGTTCTGCCACACATAAACCAGAATGATCACGATCATGGCACCGGCCTGCGAGGTCAGCCACGGCACTGCCGGGATACCAATCATGCCGATGACCTTGTTGACCAGGCCAAAGTTCTGGTTGAACAAATAGCTCATGATGATGGAAACACTGGAGGCTGAAAGAACCAGCGGGAAGAAGAACGCCGAGCGGAAGAACGTCCGCAACCAGTTGGGCATCCTTGACTGAATCAGCACGGCAAGGCCAATGGAGACCGTCAGTTGCAGGCTGACCGCCACCACCACAAAGCCCATGGTGTTCAGAAACGCTGTTCTGACGGTGGGGTCGGCGCCGATGGCAACAAAGTTATCAACACCTACAAATTCCGGGGCGTTGATGATGTCCCAGCGGAAAAACGCCAGCGTCAATGATGCCACGATCGGGATCAGGGTAAAGATGGCAATACCGATGATGGTGGGGGCCAGAAAAAGTGCTGCCAAGCCTTTGGCGCCCTTCTCCTTGCCGGAACGCTGTTGTGCCAAGCCCCTGCGGCGGTGACCACGCGAGCCGGCGGGCGTGGTGGGCATCTGAGAACTTTTGGTGGTTGTGGACATCAGACCCTCCTCAGAGCCAGCTCGAGGTCACGCTGCAGCGTGGACAGGGCAGGCCGAACATTGGCTGCGGAACCTGTGACGGCACCAAGAACATTTTTAATCAGGGCACTTTCCACCGCGGCCTGCTGCGGCGGGGCCGGAATGGGTCCGGAACTGGGGAACTTATCGAGCGTGTCATAGAAGACCTGCCAGTGGGCCGGGCCCTTGCCGGAATACAGGGCCTCGTTGACCATGGAGCGGCGGGTGGGGGTGGTGTTGGGATTGGGCATGGCCAACTCCATGGCTTCCTTGGAAGCACAGAACTTGATCCACTCCCACGCCTCATCCTTGCGGGTGGAGGTCTTCATGATGGCGTAGCCTGCGGCGCCAAACTGGTGCCGCTGCGTGCGCCACTTCGGGAAGAACTGCACGTCAAAACCATCTTCTGCCATGCCTGCCTCGTGGAGACCCTGCACCCAATAACCGCCAGCCGGCGTGGTACCAATAAGGCCAGAGGCGAACTGGGCGACCAGCTCATTGCCACCACCTTGTGCCGGGCTGGTGCCCAGGCCTTCGGCCACGAGCGTGCGCAGGAACTCAAAGCTCTCGGCAACCCGTGGATCTTCGGCGTTGGGTTCTAGCCACTGGTAGCCGCCAGAACGCATGCCGCGCGTGGGATCGTTGGCATAGAACTTGTCCCAAAACCAGTTGCCTCCCGTGCTGCGAGTTTCCTTCAGGAAACTCGTGTCGTTGACATATAGCCACGGCACCACACCACCGAAGAGCCGGTTGGTCCAGTAATACGGAACAAATTGTTTGCCGCCAGTTTTTTTCATGGCGGTGAGCGAATTGTAGAAGTCATCGTGCGTCCAGTTGTCACCGGGGCGACTCAGTCCGGCCTTCTCAAAGGCGCCCGTGTTCATATACATGTTGGCGCTGTTGAAATCGAGCGGGAGCTGGAACAGGCTTCCCTGATACATGAACGCTTCAACCAGGGAAGGGTGCACATCGTCGAAGTAGTCCTGCACCTCCGACTGATCCCGCTTCACATACGCATCCAGCGGTTCAGCAAGGCGTTCGGCAAATAGCTGCGCGCCCTCCGTAGCCACCAGCACCACATCCGGTGACGTTCCGGCGGCAACCATGGTGAGGATCTTGGCAAAAAAATCGCCCCAGTCCGCACCCTGGATCGCCTGAATCCGCACCTTGATGTTGGGATGAGCCGCAGAAAATGCCTTGACCAGATTGGCCCGGCTCTCCGCATCCTGCGCATTGCCAAGGATGGCAACGTTGAGCGAATCCGATCCCCGTCCGGGGATGTCCGCTCCGGTCAGCCGGGGCCAGCTTGCCCCGACGGCACCCACGGATCCGATGCCCAACAAACTCAGCATCGCCCGTCTTGATACATCACTCATGTTGCCTCCTCGCAACTACCTAACGCGTGTTAGGAATCATGACAGACGGACCTAACTCGTGTCAAGTATGAGTTGTGTCACAATTTCAGGCTCGGCGCGCGAAGAGATATTTATGGCTCGGGGGGGTCGTTATTACCATTCGCCCCCGGCCTGCCAGCAGCGAATGGTAATAACGACCCCCCGAACCAGGAAAACCCGATTCAACAGGAGCCCTGTCCAAGAAATTCCGGGATTTCTAGCCGAACACCGGATTCCACGTGCCAAGCACGACGGCGGCAGTCACCGACGCTCCTGCCATCGCCAAGCCCCCACTCGCCACCAACAGGTCACGCCGTGAATAGGTGGACTCACGAGCCCAAGTGCGCGGGCCCACGCCGAAGCCCTTGGCTTCCATGGTGGTGGCCAGCCGTGTGGCACGCCGCACGGCTTGCACCAGCAGCGCCATGGCTTGGCCCAGCTGGGCCTTGATGCCACGGAAAAAGCCCTTTCCGCCGCCCACGCCCCGCGCACGGCGGGCCATACCGAGGGTTTGCCATTCGGTCACCAGCAAGCCCACAAGCCGCATCGCTGCGAGCGCGCCGAGGACGAATCGGTGCGGCAGCCGCAGTTTTTGTGCCAGTGCATCGGCCAGATCGGTGGGATCGGTGGAGGCCAGCACAATGACTCCGGGCAGGGCAATAGCCAAACCACGCAGCGCGATGGCAATACCCGATTCCGTCGATCCGGTAGTGAACACCACCGGCCCCAGTGACAGCAAGACCTCACCTGTTTTCGGCGCCAACAGAGCAGTGCTGTAACCGCCCACAACGGCTGCTATCAGAATGGGCCAGCCCCGCTTCAAGAGCATTCCTGCACTCAAACCGGCCAGCGGCAGCAGTGCGCATTCAAGCACCAGCGCCACTGTTGCCGAAACCCAGTCCACGCTGATCAACAACACAAGGGTGAGCACCATGCCGGCCCCAAGTTTGGCCAGCGGATTGACTTCCGCCAGCCATGCGGTGGAACGCGGTGTGGCAATGATGTCAACACTCATCGATGCACCGCCTTCTGCGCCGGCTGCGGATGTGCCAACTGTTTCTCCTGCGCCGCGAGCGGCACGGCACCTTCCCCGGAGTCGCCCAGAACCAGCCGACTTCCGCCGAGAACCGCTGTGAAGGCGGCGTCGTGCGTCACCGATACAACAGCCGTTCCGGCATCCAACAACTCGGTTAACAATGACGCCAGCTCCGCCCACGTATTGGCATCCTGACCAAATGTGGGCTCATCCAGAATCAACACCTGCGGGCTCGCAGCCAACACCGTGGCCACTGACAACCGGCGTTTCTCGCCACCCGAAAGCGTGAACGGGTTCGCATCAGCCAAATGCTCCAGCCGAAGCCGAGTCAGCAGCTCATCGACAGAATCACCACCGTGCCCCAAAATCTTTGGCGCAAACAGCAGCTCTTCCCGGACACTATGGGCCACAAACTGGTGCTCAGGTTCCTGGAAAACTGTACCGATCCTGCTGATCAAATCACGCCCCCGCCATTTCAACGGCGCAGACCCGGCCCCGCGAGCCAGCTCAGGCAACGCTGTGAGGCGCCCGGCAGCAGGTGCCAGCAATCCAGCCAGGGTCAGTGCCAGCGTTGATTTTCCGGCACCATTGGGGCCGGTCACGCTCAGCGCCTGACCCGCCTTTACCTGCACAGAAGGCACGACGGCGGCCGGCACCACCGGGTGCCGCTTGCGTCCCTTGGTGCGGGATACAGCAAGATCTCCCGCTTCAAGCAGAAGGTGAGCTCCGGCGTCGTCCGGGTTGATCATGGCGTGCGGCAGGAGTGTCCGGGGCCTCACGTGCGGGACGTAGCCTGGCACCCAGATCCCGGCCGCCGCCAACAGCTCGCGGCTCTGCGCCATGACTTGCGCCGGCGGGCCGTCAAAGAGGACGCCGCCGGGCTCACCCAGCCGGGCCGGGGCCAGGACCACGATCCGATCCACCACATCCAGCCAGACAGATACCCGGTGCTCCACAACAACCAGGGTGGCACCGGATTCATCCAGGCTGCGGCGCACGGCATCGCGCACCTCAACAACACCGGCCGGATCCAGATTGGCTGTGGGTTCATCCAGGAGCAGCAGCCCTGGACGCATGGCCAGCATTCCGGCGAGGCCAAGGCGCTGCTTCTGGCCTCCCGAGAGCGAGGAACTCGGATGATCGAGTGGCAGGTCCAGGCCCACCGACTCCAGCGCAGCACTCACGCGGCGCCAGATTTCCTCCCGAGGCACGGAAAGGTTTTCCGCACCAAAAGCCACGTCGTCACCAATGCGCGAGAGCACTACCTGAGAGTCCGGGTCCTGCTGCATGAGTCCAGAACGGCCGCGGGATTCCGCCACGGGACGGTCGTCGATGAGCAACTGGCCCGATTCGTTGGCATCCTCGTCGTCGCCCAGCACGCCCGCCAAGGCATGCAGCAACGTGGACTTGCCCGCACCGGATGGTCCGAGTAAAAGAACCCGCTCCCCCGGTGCGATCTCCAAATCCAGATCATGAACGGCGCGAGTGTGCCGGCCTGAATGCTGCCAGCCCCAGCCCTTCGCACTGATCCGCGCCGGGGTACTTCCCCGGCTTCGCTGAATAGTCACCGGGCTACACCGCGCGTTCGGTGGCAGCTCCACGGGAGGGCAGATTTGCCAAGGCGCCGGTTCTGGCCAGACCACGCACAGCCAGCCAGGAGACCAAGCCGGCAATGACGGCGCCGGAGATCATGGCCAAGACCACGTAGACGAGCTTCCACTGCGTAGCCCACTCGATGTTCCAGACCAGGCTGTCATTGATACCCAAGGCCAATCCCGCCAAAGCCCCGGACATCAAGGCCACCGTGAGGTTGAATTTTCGGTAACGGAAGAGTGCAAATCCCAATTCGGCGCCCAGGCCCTGGACAAGGCCGGACAGCAGCACCGTGAAGCCGAAGTGCGTGCCCAACAGTCCTTCCACCATGGCAGCAATGAGTTCGCAATACAGTGCGGCACCGGGTTTGCGGATAACGAGTCCACCCAAGACGCCGGCAATCAACCAGCCGCCACCGTACAACGCACCCAGGGGCGGGAAGGCAACGGTGATGGCGCTGGTCAGGCCGTATCCGGCGGACCACAGCCAGAAGATGACACCCAAGGCAACACCCAATACGGACACCACAACGATGTCCACCACGCGCCACGTGCTCTTGCGTGCCTGTGCGGTTTGGGGGCTTGGGCTACTTTGTTGCGGGGCGTTTTCGCCCGCGAATGACTTGCTCATGTTTCCTCCTTTTCAGGAGGGGCGGCCGCGGCGGTATTTCCGCGCAGCCGAAGAGAACTCGACTCCCTTCGCCGGTACTAACCGGAGCAGGTTCGAGGGTCTGCGGTGAACCGCACTCTCAGCGTCTATTCCCAGGATGGGACGACGCTCCCCTGTCGTGTTTGAATTGCGGCTCCAGTTTACCCCCGCCCGCTGCCGGGGGCCAATGCACCCGGTAACACTTCCCCTGCAGCCACCGATGCCGTTTGACGATTCCGCCATAGTTTGAACTGTGTCGAAAACGTCAAAGTGGCGCGAAAACTACACAACACCACGGGGAACCGAGTGGGCGGCTGGGGTTGCCGCGACGAAAGGGCTAGGCTGACCATAAGGATTTCTTGGCCACAGACCCGTCAAACACGCAGGAGTCATTTATGAACATCGTCTTCAAATTGCTCGGAACCGGCGTCAGCTTGGGAGCCGGTTTTGCGGCCAGCAAGCTCGTGGACACCATCTGGGAGAAGAGCACGGGCAACAAGCCACCAAAGGACGGCGCGGATCTGGAAAATAGCCTGCGTTCGGCCCTGACCTTTGCGCTGGTTTCCTCGGTGGTTGCGGCCATCATTCAGACCCTGGCCGGGCGCACCACCCAGAAGGCCATTGCGCGTTTCAACAAGCACCCGGAAGAGATCTAAGGGCGCACTTCACCCTCACCAAGGCGTCATTCGCCGTCGCATTTGATCACCATGGTTGATCATCACGCACGACGGCGGATGGCGCCTTTCGTGTTCCCTGCGGCAGCAATGCGCTTGGTCCCCCAGCAGACATGGTCGTTCAGCGGAGCCCCTCAGCGGCGCTGCGCTTAGTGGTTGGACTCGTCCTCGGCTACGGCGGCAACCACTTGATCGAGCTCATCGACACTCAGCATTTCCGGACGGCGGTGCTTGGTGCGGTAACCAGCCCTACCCACCATGTGGGCCGAAACCGGCACGGTCAACAGCTGGAACATCCAGGCGACAATGAGGATTGGCAGCAGCGACCAAGCCCGCATTTGCAGGCCAATGGCCGCCAGCATCAGCAGCAGGCCCAGAACCTGTGGCTTGGTGGCGGCATGCATGCGGCTCATGAGGTCCGGAAACCGCAGCAGGCCTATGGCTGCAGCGAGGCTCATCAGGGCGCCCACCAGAAGGCAGATAGCTGTCAGCACATCAATGAGCGTGTTCATCCGTCGTCCCTCTTATGTGCCACGAATCGGGCTACTGTTACTGATCCAATGAATCCAATCACCGTCAGCACCACCAAGAGCGCCAAATTATCGGTGTGTTTGTTCACGGCCATTTCCGTGGCCAGCGAGGCGCCAAAGATGGCCAGCAGTACATCGGCCGCAATCACCCGGTCCAGCAGCGAGGGCCCGGCGGCAATCCTGTAGATGGTTCCGGCAGCGGCCAGCGCGAGCACCACGGCAACAATAATGACAACAACACCCATAGCGCTCACTGGCCCCCCTGTTCTTTCTCAGCTTTTTCTACACCGGCAGCACTATTGAACGGTCCAATGTGAGCCCGCACCGTGTCGATATGGGCCACCATGGGTGCACCTGCCCGTTCTCGATTCAGCGCAGACAGTTCCGCCCTGGTACCCATAATCTGGATCAACCGGGCCTCAATGTCCTGGATGCCGCGGCGAACTTCCTCCACGGATTCCGGCGTTGGAGCATTCATGGCGTGGACATACAGGGTGGCCGCTCCCCTGTCCACCTCAACCACCAGTGAACCTGGAATCAGCGAGAGCACATGGCCCACGGCAGTCATGAGCAAATCCGACGGACTCCGCAATGGCACGGCAATCACTGCATTGCGAATTTTTGGACCCTTCACAATTGCCCAACGCAACACATGGAAGCTAGCAACTGTGACCTGCTTGAGGAACCACCCCAAGAAAACAACTGCACGCGGAACGTTGAAGCGGCCACTGAGTTCAATGGGAGGCAGGTAAAAAGTGTGAGAAACCGCAAGTGCAATCAATGCCCCGAAGGCCAAGTTACCTAGGCTGAAGTCCTGCCATAAGGCACCCCAGATAACAACTAACCAAATAAGCAGTGGCAGCTTTTGCAGCACGTTGAGTTTGCGCCGATCATGCCTTGACTCATCCTTGCTGGACTCGTCCACGGTGGATTCACTCACGGCGCACCGGCCCCACTGCCGAGTACGGCTTCAATGTACGGCGTACGTTCCAGCATGCCGGCGGCAGCCTCTTGGCTCAGTTCAAAGAGGGGCCCGGCAAAGACCGTCATGGCAACACCGAGAAGGACCAAACCCATGGTGGAGTACACCATCATCTTGGGCAGAATGGGGACCTCGTTGTCGCCGGAGAACCGCCCCTCGGTGGCATCAACGTGCTTGCTCGTGCGCAGCGCGCGCATGCTCTGTGCACCTGAGGCATCCGGAGCCGTAGCCAACAGCACGGGGTCAGGATCCTCGGCGTCGACCGTACTGCGCCAGAACACACGGTTCCAAACGCGGGCCATGACCAGCAGTGTGAGCAGGCTGGCAACAACGCCGCCAACCACCAACGCGTACGCCAGCGGCGACCCATCGGCCACACCAGCCTGCAGGAGCCCCAACTTTCCCAAGAATCCGGAGAATGGAGGGATGCCGGCCAAGTTCATGGCGGGGATGAAATACAGCACCGCAAGGATCGGCGACAGCTTGGCCAAACCGCCCAAACGCGTAATCGAGGATGTTCCGCCGCGTCGTTCGATCAGACCCGTCACCATGAACAGTGAGGTTTGGATGGTGATGTGGTGGATGACGTAGAAAATGGTGGCTGCCAGTCCCAGCACCGATGAAAGCGCGACGCCGAAGATCATGTACCCGATGTGGCTCACCAAAGTGAAGGACAGCATTCGCTTGATGTCCGTCTGGGCGACGGCGCCAAGTATCCCCACAATCATTGTCAGTAAGGCGACCACCAGCAGCACCGAGTTGAACTGACCCGAGGGAAACAGCAGCGTCTCTGTGCGGATGATGGCGTAAACGCCCACTTTGGTCAGCAATCCGGCAAACACCGCTGTGACCGGGGCTGGCGCTGTGGGGTAGGAGTCAGGGAGCCAGAAGGACAAGGGGAAGACTGCCGCCTTGATACCAAAGGCCACGAGCAGCAGAACATGCAAAAGTCCCTGCGTGCCAGAATCCAGCTCACCGAGCTTGATGGCAAGGTCTGCCAGCGTGACAGTCCCAGTAGCGCCATAAATCATGGCGATGGCAATGAGGAACAGCAGCGAGGACACCACACTGACCACCACGTAGGTGATGCCCGCCCGGATTCTGGACCCGGTGCCGCCCAGTGTCATCAGAACATAGCTAGCCGTCAGCAGGATTTCAAAACCAACGTAGAGGTTGAACAAGTCACCGGCCAAGAAGGCGTTGGACACTCCTGCTACCAGAATCAGATACGTGGGGTGAAAGACGGATACAGGGCCGCCTTCTTCGCTGTCGGCAGCTCCCTGCCCAGTGGCGTAGGCGAGGACGGCAAGGCAAACTGCCGAAGAAATCACCAGAAGCAGCGACGAGAACTGGTCCACGACCATGACGATGCCAAAAGGCGGGGCCCAGCCGCCCAAATGGACGGCGATGGGGCCCGTGGTCCAGACGCTGGCCAGTAGCCAGACTTCAAGTCCGAGTGTAACCGTGATGGTACCTAGGCTGACTCGGCGCTGAGCCTTGGGCCTTTTGATCAGTACAAAAGCCACGGCAGCACCCAGGAAGGGCAGGACAACGGCGAGCGGAGCAAAGCTGGCAATGTTCATGTCCTACTCCTTTCCGGGCTTGTTGGTCTTGTTTAGCTTGTTGGGCTGATCGTGATCGTCGTGCGGCACGGGGGATTCGGGGTCCACCTGTTTGACTGGGCCGGCGATCGGCACCTGGGCTACCTTCCTGTAGCCAATACCTGGAATGGTTTCTCGCTTAGCCACAGGATGGGTGTTCTCATGGAAATCTGAGACTTCAACGGCAATCTCTGAGTCTTCCTCGTCGTCGTACAGGTCCTGCTTGGCAACGCGAATATCCTCCCTATCCACCTGGATTTGGTCCGCGTGGCTCAGGAGCCATGACCTGTAGATCAGGCTGAGCATGAAAGCCGTCACGGCGAAGGAAATGACAATGGAGGTCAGGATGAAAGCCTGGGGCAAGGGATCATTATATTCCGTTGATGGAATATCTTTGTTGAAGATCGGAGCCAATCCGGCATATCCACCGGTCGTCAGCAAGAGTAGGTTCGTTGCGTTGGCCAACAACATCAGGCCGAGCAGAACCCGCGTCAAGCTGCGTTCTAACAACAAGTAGATTCCGACGGCATAGAGAACACCCATGACCAGGAGCAGCGTGAGATTGACGCTCATCGAGCAACCTCCAACGGCTCGTCGTCCTCAATCATTTCTATACCTGCCATGCCGCCTTCTTCATGTTGGTCAATCTCCGACCCTAGACTGCGCAGCACATCAACAACCAGACCCACCACCACAAGATAAACGCCAATGTCGAAGAGGGTAGACGTCACAAATTTCACATGACCAAAGATGGGCGCATCAAAGGCGATGATGGCACTCTGGAAAATCTCGCCACCGAAGAACAGCGGCCCTACTCCGGTCAGGGCGGCCAAGGCCAAGCCAACACCCAACAGCGTTCCAGCTGAAATGCGCGTTGCCTCTGCCAGCTCGAAACGACCACCAGCCAAGTAGCGGATGGTCAGGGCGAGCCCGGCCACCAGCCCCCCGGCAAAACCGCCGCCGGTGCCATTGTGCCCGGCAAGCAGCAGGTAGATGGAGACCACGATGATGCTGTGGAACACCAATCGGGTGACAACCTCAATGATGATGGAGCGCCGCTCAGGTGCCAGTGTGCGCCCGGCCACCAGCCATGGATTACCGGGTGAGGCAGTGAATTTCTTGGCAATTTCAATGGTGGGGCCGAAGCCGGGCACCGTTTTCAGCTTGCCAATACTTCCACTGGCCACCGTCACGGCCCGTGGGAGCCTTTGACCACGCCCCCTGACAAAGATCAAGCTGGCCACACCTGTGGCGGCAATGGCTAGAACTGAAATTTCACCGAACGTGTCCCAGGCACGGATGTCAACAAGCGTCACGTTGACCACGTTGAGCCCACCGCCGCCTTCATACGCCATGAGTGGCATGGCCAGGCTGACGGGATCGTGAATGCGTGCACCCATCGCGATGATGGCTACAACCACCATGACCGCACCGAACACAATACCCAGAATCATGCGGGCCAGGCGGTGGCTGCCTGCCTGCTTGCGTTCCATCAGTCGCGCTGGCAGCGACCGCATAGCCAGCACAAAGGCCACGAGAATGATGGTTTCCACGAGCATCTGGGTCAAGGCGAGGTCAGGAGCACCTTGCAAGGCAAAGATCAGCGCAATTCCGTACCCGGTGACCGAAACCATCAGTACTGCCATGAACCGCTTGCTGGCATTGGCTGCCGCGACAGCGCCAATAACAATGACGGCGCCGGCAACGATCTGGAACGGGGAGGTGGGATCCACAAAGTAAACGTCGTGGTTCCAGTTCTGTTCGGTCAAGAACAGCACAGCCAACACGGAGGCGATGGCCGTGGACAAAATGACGGCAAGGTAGAAGAACAGCGAACCACGCTGGGTACGGCCCGTGACCCAAATGGCGACGGCATCCAAAAGCACAATGGCCTGCCTGTAGATTCGCTCAAAGTCCATCGGCGACGGCACCATCGCCTGGAAGGCCTCCATCTTGCGGCGCAGCATGAACAAAGTAATGCCAGCAGCAATCACAATGGCACTAAGTCCCAGTGCAGGCGTGAAGCCATGCCAGAGCAGCAGATGCATGCCGTGCGGGTCATATGCCGGGAATTGCTCGCTGTAAGGCTTGATCCACCCCTCCACGATCTGAGGAAAGATTCCATAGGCCAACGTCAACAGGCTCAGAAATGCTGGGGCAGCCAGGAACGTCCAACCAACCGGCTTGAACACGGTTGCCATGCCCTTGGGCTTCGTAGCAAAGCCGCCCCACATGAACCGCGCACTGTAGGCGAAGGTCAAAATAGAACCAAGAACCATTCCCACCAGGACGGTCCAGCCGACTCCCGGCCCCGCAGGTCCATGCATCGCAGAAGCGATGAATGCCTGGAAGATGCCTTCCTTGGCAACAAATCCGGCCAGCGGCGGAAGCCCGGCCATGGACGCGGCACCAATCAGGGCCACCATGCCCAGTTTCGGGGCGGACTTGAACACGCCGGACAATTCACGAATATCGCGGGTCCCGCTCTGGTGGTCAATGATGCCCACCACCAGGAACAAGGCGGCTTTGAACAACCCGTGAGCCAGGACCATGGCCATGCCCGCCAAGGCGGCTTCCTGCCCGCCCAGCCCCACCACCAGGGAGATGAAGCCGAGCTGGCTAACCGTGCCGTAGGCCAGAATCAACTTCAGGTCATACTGTCGCAGGGCGCGCCAGCCACCCAGAATCATGGTGCCTAATCCAAGCACCACAATGATGACTTGCCAGTATTCGGTCTGCGAGAATCCCGGCGCCAAGCGGGCAATGAGGTAGATTCCAGCCTTCACCATGGCTGCTGCGTGCAGGTATGCGCTCACCGGTGTGGGCGCGGCCATAGCACCGGGCAGCCAGAAGTGGAACGGCAACAGCGCAGATTTTGTGACCGCGCCAACCAGCAGCAAGGCAATCCCAATGTCCAGCACCATTTTGGGGCTTCCGACGGCGGACATTAGCTCGGGCGCCTTCGCCAGGACTTCGGAAATGCTGTAGGTGCCAGCGCTCTCGCCCACCATGATCAGGCCCACCAGCATGGCCAGGCCGCCGAAGGTGGTCACCATGAGTGCCTGCAAGGCTGCTCGCCTGGCCGCGATACGGGTGCGGGCGTATCCAATGAGCAGGTAGGAAAGGACAGTTGTCAGTTCCCAAAAGATAAACAAAAGAATGAGGTTGTCAGCTGTCACCAGACCAAACATGACGCCAGCGAAAGCGAGCAGCTGGGAACCAAAGCCGCCAAGCCAGGCATCGTCAGTCTTGAAGTATCTGGCACAGTAGGCCAGCACCAGCGCGCCAACGCCGAGAACCAGCAGGGACATCATCCAGGACAACTGGTCCATTTTGAAGGATAGATCCAGGCCCATGACAGGGACCCAGGAGATGTCTAAGGCCGGACTGGGAAGCGTGTCGGAAAACACATTGTTGTATTGCGCCACAAGCCAAACAAAGCTGATTCCGGGAACCGCGGCCAGAATATAAAACGCCGAACGGCCCCATTTAGAGAATAAAATGGGCGCAAAAATGGCAACAACGAAGTGTGCACACAGGACAAAAAGCACTAAAGGCTCCACATGTTTCGGGCTGGAAATGAGCGAATCACGGGGGTTTACGTCGGTTCCCGACCCCTCCATCCTACCTAACCGAGCCCGGTCTCGGGCTCGCATTGCAGTGGCGACGATGCTACTTGTGCAAGATTCCAACGTGCATTAAGTGTCCGGTTGGTGCTTAATGTTCCGCGCCCCTGCCGCGTCACCTGCAAGTGACGGATAGCATGTGCCCTATGACTGAGTACCCTCCCGCAGCCGCTGCTCTGCCCGTTTCCACGAGCAAATCTCCCGGGACCACCTGGCAAATCACCGCATGGGCGCTGTGGGATTGGGGCGGCGCTGCCTTCAACGCCGTCATGACCACCTTCATTTTTACGGCCCTTTACCTGACGGGTGACGATTTTGGTGGCGCAGATAAGGCCACAGCAACACTCGCCTTTGCCATGTCAGTTTCGGGTTTTGCCATTGCGCTCTTCGCCCCTGTTGCGGGCCAGCGCACTGACCACAGCGGTCGCCGCAGGTTGTGGCTGGGCATCAACACACTCATTGTGGTGGTGCTGACGGGTGCCTGCTTCTTCGTGCAGCCGCAGGAATCGTTCCTACTCTTTGGCTGCATGTTGATCGCCGCTGGCCATGTATTCTTTGAGATCGCCGGGGTGAACTACAACGCCATGCTGTTGCAGATCTCCACCAAGAAGACCATCGGGCGCATTAGCGGGTTCGGCTGGGCCGCCGGATACCTGGGTGGAATCGTCGCCCTGCTGATCGTGTACTTTGCCCTGATCAAGCCGGATGTCGGCATCTTTGGCATCACCAGCGCCGATGGCATGACCTACCGGGCCGTAGCCGTATTCTCGGCCCTCTGGATTCTAATTTTCTCTATCCCGGTGATGCTGGCCATTCCCGAATCAAAGCCTGATCCCAATATGCCCAAAGTGGGATTCTTCCAGTCCTACAAGGAGCTTTACCGAACCATCATGCGGCTGTGGCGCACCGATCGCCACACCGTGTATTTCCTGATCTCCAGCGCCATCTTCCGCGACGGGCTCGCCGCCATCTTCACGTTCGGGGCCGTACTGGCCGTGGGCTCCTTTGGCTTCAAGCCCGGTGACGTGTTGATCTTCGCCATCGCTGGAAACGTGGTGGCCGCCGTCGGAGCCCTGTCAGCTGGCTTCTTCGACGACAAATTTGGTCCCAAAGCCGTCATCGTCACCTCCCTGGTGGGCCTGCTGGTTTCCGGCGGTGCGCTGCTGTTCCTCGACGGCAAGAATGCGTTCTGGGTATTCGGCCTGATCCTGTGCCTCTTTGTGGGTCCGGCACAATCCTCGGCCAGAACGTTCATGGGTCGGTTGGCGCCGGACGGACAGGAGGGCGAAATGTTTGGCCTCTACGCCACCACGGGCCGCGCCGTCTCCTTCTTGGCCCCGCAGCTGTTTGGCTATTCCATCTTGATCTTCGGCGCTCAGCGTTGGGGCATCATCGGCATTCTGGTGGTCCTACTGGCTGGCCTGCTGCTTCTGCTGCCGGTCAAGGCTCCCCCGCATGAACGCTGACCCTATGCGCCGGACTCAGCGCCAGTTCAGCGCATAACCCTCGCGCCGTTTCCCCATGCGCCCCACCCGGCTCGAGTTCAGCGCATAACCCTCGCGCCTTTTCCCATGCGCCCCACCCGGCTCGAGTTCAGCGCATAACCCTCGCGCCGTTTCTTTATGCGCCGAGCCCGCCATCGGTCTGGCGCATGGGCGCCTATGCGCCAAACTCAGCTCGAGTTCAGCGCATAAAGGTAACTGAACTTACGACGGCGGCCGGTACCTTCCACACAGAAGGTACCGGCCGCCGTCGTAAGTCAGCTAAGCACTATCTAGCAGGCTGTTGAGCTACTTAGCCCTGCTCAATTTTGGTGCGGTGGAAATTCTGGAACGATTTGGACGCCGTCGGGCCACGCTGGCCCTGGTATCGGTTCTGATGAGTGCCCGTGCCGTAAGGGTTCTCGGCCGGGGAGGACAACTGGAAGAAGCAGAGCTGGCCAATTTTCATGCCGGGCCACAACTTGATGGGCAGCGTGGCCACATTGGAAAGTTCCAAGGTGATGTGGCCGGAGAAGCCGGGGTCAATGAACCCGGCGGTGGAGTGTGTGAGCAGGCCCAGGCGTCCCAGCGAGGACTTGCCTTCAAGGCGTGCAGCAACATCGTCGGGAAGGGTGACCGTTTCGTAGGTGGAAGCCAGCGCAAACTCGCCCGGGTGCAGAATGAACGCCTCGTCTGGCGCAACCTCAACCATGCGGGTCAGATCGGGCTGCTCCTCCGCGGGGTCGATGTGGGCGTAGCGGTGGTTGTCAAAAAGCCGGAAGAACCTGTCAATGCGCACATCAACGCTCGATGGCTGCACCATGGCAGGGTCGTAGGGGTCCAAGACAATCCGCTTGGCGTCAATTTCGGCACGTATGTCGCGGTCAGAGATCAGCACCCTCTAAAAATAGCGTATTTGAGGCCACGTGAGGTTAGCAAAGCCCCCGAAACCACATCAGTTCAGACTCAATTGCCAGCAGCGGGACTATTTTTACCCTTTTCGGCGTTATTTATAGGCGCGCAGAGTCATCTGCACAGCTAAGGTGAGAACCATGAATATTGAAGAGACCCCTCTTCCCGGCATTGGTGTGCGCAGGGAATTGCGGCTTGCAACCGGACGACGAGTGGGCGTTGTGACCCACCGTGACGGCCACACAGAGTTGATCCTGTCCCGCGTTGACGATCCCGATGCGTGTGCGGCGTCCATTCCGCTGACCGCCGAGGAAGCCGCCGGACTGGGACAGCTGTTGGGATCGGCCCAGCTGATTGCCCAGCTCAGCGCCGAGCAGGAAAACGTATCCGGCATCAGCACGCACCAAATCATGATCCGCAAGGGTTCCGCCTTTGCCGGGCGCACCTTGGGCGATACGCAGATGCGTACCCGCACTGGCGCCTCCATTGTGGCCTTGCTGCGCGACGGCGATGTTGTTGGTTCCCCGCGCCCTGATGAAGTTCTGCATGTTGGCGACTTGGTGGTTATTGTCGGAACCGATGACGGACTGGCGGAGGCTGCCCTGATTTTGCAGTCTCGGCTCTAAGCCCCGGCTATGGATCCAACGACCCTCTCCATCATCCAGCTCGGCATAGTCTTTTTCGGGCTCGGTTTCTTGGGTCGTCTAGCGGGCCGCATTGGCCTTTCCCCCGTGCCGCTCTATCTCCTGGGCGGCTTGGCCTTTGGCGACGGTGGCTTGGTTAACCTTGGCGGCATTGACGGATTTGCGCACATTGCCAGTGAGATTGGCGTCATCCTCCTGCTACTTATGCTCGGTCTGGAATATACAGCCAAGGAGCTGGTTACCGGCCTGAAGCAGTCCTGGATGGCAGGGCTTGTGGACCTGGTTTTGAACATGCTGCCGGGCGTTGCCGTGGCCCTCATTCTGGGCTGGGGACCCGTGGGCGCGCTCGTCATGGCTGGCGTTACCTACAGTTCGTCATCCGGCATCATCGCCAAGGTCCTAGGCGACCTCGGCCGGCTCGGAAACCGTGAAACCCCTGTGGTACTGGCCATCCTGGTTATTGAAGACCTGGCCATGGCCGCATACTTGCCCATTCTGACGGCCGTTTTGGCAGGCGTGTCATTCCTTGGCGGGCTCACCGCCGTGGGAATTTCCCTGGCCGTGATCACCCTCGTTTTGCTGGGCGCACTGCGCTACGGGCACATGGTGTCCAACGTTTTGGACAGCCCGGACAGGGAATCATTCCTGCTCAAATTGCTCGGTGCAGCGCTGCTGGTGGCGGGCTTGGCATCAGCCCTGCAGGTCTCGGCGGCGGTGGGAGCGTTCCTGCTGGGCATCGCCATTTCAGGTGGTACCGCCGAAAACGCAACCCGCGTACTGGAGCCCTTGCGTGACTTGTTTGCGGCCATGTTCTTTGTGCTCTTCGGCCTCAATACCGATCCCCGCGAGATCCCGCCCGTCCTCGGTGTGGCGCTGTTGCTGGCCTTGGTGACCACTATTACTAAGTTGGTGACCGGCTGGTGGGCGGCCAGGCAACAGGGTATTGGTGTGCCGGGCCGTGCCCGAGCCGGCGCCGCCTTGATTGCCCGCGGCGAGTTTTCCATCGTCATCGCCGGCTTGGCCGTGGCCTCCGGGGCGGTCCCCGCGGAGCTGGCAGCCCTGGCCACAACGTACGTGCTGATCATGGCCATCAGTGGCCCGGTCGCAGCTCGTTATGTGGAGCCGGTGGTGCGCTTGTTCCAAGGCAAGAAGGCAGAACCCGTTTTCTAACCGGACGCGGGGTCGATGATAAGTCACCGCACCCAAATCGCACCCAAGTAAGGCACGACGGCGTCGCTAGCCCGGAGATTTCATGAGGGCAACGTTGCTTGTGCGTGCGGATTTAAGCGACGAAAGGTGCTTCTGAGCCGGGAAAATAGTGTTGTTGAAGCACTTGAGTACCGGCTGAAAGAAGCAACTTTCTGATGTCCAAGAATGCCCTAATTTTCCCCTCACTTCGTGTTGCCTCGAACGCGACAATGTCGCGGTTCTTCCAACAAGCCGAAGCAGCCCCGGACGTCTTTGAGTATGGCTTCGCCACGATGGCCCGTGAATTACGTTTCCGGGCGTGGGAAGCGGCCGGTGACCGGAACCCTGCCCTGCCCTGCCCTGACCGCATTGAATCCGCTCATCCTGGATCTCGATGCCACCTTGATACCCCGCATGGTGGCATGGATCAACGAGAAGAAATACTGGCAGCTGGCCCTGAACCAGGCCAAGGAAGAACGCACAGACGCGTGGGTCGTGAACGCCACCGTGCATTCTCGACGCTCACGGACTACCCGGCCGGCACGAACCTTTCCCTGCGTGCCGAGCCCCTGCATTCTGGTGCGCAGGCGACCTTACTGGATCCTGACGCGCACCGAATGCCCGCGTTCTTGACGAACTCCCCACGCTGGCACGGCCCCACCCAGCAACAAAAAGCAGACCCAGCACGCCAAAAGCCACGAAAACAGCCCGGCAGAAGATCAATCTCCTACCGGACCAACAACCAACCCGTCATGCAAAATCCATCGCTAGTGTGACGCTGTCAGGCCCGTCGCCACCGGGGTGACCGTATGATGGGAATACGGGCAGTTTGTCTGCCCGGAGCGTTACTCATTCAAGGAGAAAACCATGGCATTCGGCCGACGTAATCGACGCCCCTCCCTTCTGGGAACCGCAGCCCGCACGGCTGTCATCGCAGGCACCGCAACCGCTGCCAGCAATGCTGTTAACGCCAAGTCCGCCGGTCAGCAGGTTGCAGCTCAGCAAGCTGCCGAACAACAGGTACTGGCACAGCAGGCTCAGATGCTTCCCGTTCCCGAGGTAGCTCAGGCCCCGGCAGCCGCACCGGCAGACGATTTGCTCAGCAAGTTGGAGCGGCTCGCCGCTCTGCACGCATCCGGCGCCCTCACCGACACCGAGTTTGCAGCCGTCAAGGCATCCATCATCAGCTAGATGGCGGCTCCGCGTCCCGCCCAGCATCATGCCCATCACCACGCCCGGCGCCCAGCTGTAAAGCGTGCCGGGCGGGACGCGCCGTGTCACTGGTCAGAAACACTGCCATGATCGGGCTAGAATCAATACCGGAACAATGAGGCGCCAAGCCTCAGTGGTTCTAAAAAAGAAGTTCAATGCGGGCGTAGCTCAATGGTAGAGCGCTAGCTTCCCAAGCTCGATACGCGGGTTCGATTCCCGTCGCCCGCTCTGTGTAGCACCAATTGTTGCCTCTGGATTCGATTCCGGAGGCAACAGTTGGTTAACGCCGCCCTACGTGTAGGGTCGGGCTACGGGGCTATTTTGCCCCTCCTTTAGGGAGCTGACATGGGCGACAAATCACCACGGCAAACCGCGTCGAAGAAGTCAAGCAAGTCGATCAAGGAAAAACGCGCCGACAAACGCGCTGGCGATTCCGCATCAGCCACCACTGATAAACCAACCCCTGTGAAAAAGAAATGAACACCCCCGCAGCCGGGCTGCGCTTGGGAGTTATAGGCAAATCCCGCAAGCCCGATGAACGGCGCGCACCCATCCACCCGGAGCACTTTTCCCGGATGGAACCAGAACTCCGCGCACGCATGACGGTTGAGGAAGGCTATGGTCTGCGTTTTGGGGTCACTGACGATGTTCTCGCGACTATGGTGGGCGCCGTCGCACCCCGCGAACAGGTCATTGCCAACTCCGATGTGGTGCTCCTCCCCAAACCGCAGGCGGCCGATCTTGAAGACCTCAAGGACGGGCAGATCTTGTGGGGCTGGCCGCATTGCGTCCAAGACCGTGCCATCACCCAGCTGGCCATTGACAAGAAACTGACATTGATTGCCTTTGAAGCCATGAACCACTGGGCCCCCGACGGCGGATTCGGCCTCCACGTTTTCCACAAAAACAACGAGCTCGCCGGCTACTCATCGGTCATGCATTCACTGGGCCTGACGGGTTCCACGGGCGATTATGGCCGTCGGCTCAAGGCCGTGGTCATTGGCTTTGGCGCCACCGCTCGTGGCGCCGTGACGGCTCTGAATGCGTTGGGAATCCACGAGGTGCAGGTCCTCACGAGCCGCAATGTGGCAGCCGTAGCGTCCCCCATTCATTCGGCCGAAATGGTTCAATTCGATTTCGCACCCGATGCGCCGCACATCGGTTTTGTCATGCTCGAGGACGGCGACATGCCGCTGAGCACCTTCCTGGCCGAGGCCGACATCGTGGTGAACTGCACCCTGCAGGACCCCAACGCACCCATGACCTACCTGCGGGAAGAGGACCTTGACGCGTTCCGGCCCGGCAGCTTGATCGTGGATGTCTCCTGTGACGAGGGTATGGGTTTCAGCTGGGCCCGCAACACAACATTCACCGATCCCATGTTCACCGTGGGCAACTACATCAACTATTACGCGGTGGACCACAGCCCCAGCTATCTGTGGAACTCGGCTACGTGGGAAATCAGCGAAGGCTTGATGCCGTTCATCGAACCCGTATTGGCCGGGCGCGAAGCCTGGGCGGGCGTTGACACCATCACCCGCGCCATTGAAATTTCCGACGGCGTTATCGTCAACCCAGCGATCCTCGAGTTCCAGCACCGTCAGGAAAGTTACCCGCACCTGCCGCTGGCCGAAGGTTAATCTGCGGGGTCAAGTTAGACGGGGCGGGCCCGGCGGACGGCCGCCTGCCGCCTCGCTTAGCTGGCTTTGGCCACAATAAACACCGGATTACGGGCGCTGCGCAGATTGACGCGCAGCGCCAGTTGTCCGCGCTTGGCCAAGATTAATCCGATCACCACAGCGGCCAGGGCGGGCATACCGCCAGCAACAAGGGTGGCGCCCTGGACGCCCCAATTTTCCGCCATCCAGCCCATCAGCGGACCGCCCAGGGCTTGGCCGCCAATCAAGACCATGATGTACAGACTCATGACGCGTCCGCGAATGGAAACATTCGTTGACATCTGGACGAGCTGATTAGCGCTCGTCAAGAACAGCAGAGAAGCGAACCCAGCCACCACCATGACAACACCAAAGGTGACCATGTTCGGTGCAGCTGAAGCAATCATCAGCACGATCCCGTAAGTACCCGCCGCCGCCATGACACCGCGCAATCGCAAGGCGGCAAGGCGGGTGGAGGCAATCGCCCCGCACAAGGCACCGAGAGCAACCAGAGTATTCAGCAAACCGTAGCCGCCGGCACCGGCGTCGAACACGTTGTTGGCATAGGCGGCCAGCAACACCGCAAGGCTCAAACCAAACACGGCGAAGACGGCCGCCATAACGGCTGGCCAGAAGATGGTGGGCTTGCCCAAGGCGTAGCGAACACCTTCCATCAGCTGCCCCTTGGCGCGCTTCACTGGAGGCATCTGCACCAGTTCGCTCTTGCGAATCAGCATCAAGGATCCCACGGTGAGCGTGCAGGCCAGCGCGTTCACGGCAAAGGCCCAGCCACCGCCCACAGCCATGATGAGCACGCCACTGACGGCCGGACCGATCATGCCGCCCATCTGGAAAATCGAGGAGTTTAGGCTGATGGCGTTGCGTAATTGCCGCGGCCCCACCAGTTCATTGACAAACACTTGGCGTGCGGGCTGATCCGCCACCACCACCAGACCCAGGACAAAGGCAATGACGTAAATGTGCCAGACCACCAAATTATCGGTCAACGCCAGCACAGCCAAGATTGTTGCCAACACGGCCGCAGCTCCTTGGCTGATCATGAGAATCAGCCGCTTGGAGTACCTGTCCGCCAAGATTCCGCCCAGTGGCATCAGGAGCAAGGAGGGGATGAACTGCATGAAGACGGTGATTCCCACGGCTGTCACCGAACCTGAGAGCTCAAGAACCATCCAGTCCTGCGCTACTCGCTGCATCCAGACGGCAATGACTGCCACGAGGTTGGCGGAGGCAAAGATGCGGTAATTGCGGATTTTCAGCGAGGAAAAGGTCTGACTCCACGGAGGGCGTGTGGTCACTAGATTGATGGGGGCGGTCAGGGCAGCATTCGGTTCTGCTGTTGGGGGCGTCAACGCGGGGGTCCTGAGAGTAGAAGGTGATCGGGGTGTACCTTTTCAACCCTAGGGAGCACCAATTTATAATGAAAGGGTATGGTGCCTATAAATACTATTGAGCTTCGTAATAGCTACAGGAGTGCCGCCATGTCGGATGTCCCACTGTTTGATCCGGTCCAGCTCAAGAGCTTCCTGGCGTTGGCCGAAACTCGTAATTTCACCCGCGCTGCGGAGCGGCTGGGCATCAGTCAGCCAACCGTCAGCCAGCATGTGCGCAAACTGGAGCAAGCTGCCGGCCGAGTCCTGGTCACCCGCGATACCCGCGAGGTGCGCCTGACGGACAACGGCGATGCCATGACAGGCTTCGCCCGCACCATCCTGGCCGCCAATGATGTCGCCACCCGCTACTTTTCCGGCGCTGCCATGCGCGGTCGGCTGCGTTTTGGCACGGCCGATGACTTGGCCATCACCGGCCTGCCGCGGATTCTGCGTGAGTTCCGCCAGCTATATCCGCAGATCAACCTCGAACTCACCGTCAGCCAAAGCGATCAACTGCACCGCCGCCTCAAGGCTGGCGCCTTGGATCTGGTATTTGTGAAGTGGGTTTCGGGCGCGCAGGAAGGTGAAGTGGTTAAACAGGACACCTTTGCGTGGGTGGGTCTGGAACAAACGGTCTTGGAGCCCGGCGCGCCCGTTCCCGTCATCGCCTATCCTGCGCCGAGCATGAGCCGGAAACTAGCTCTCGATGCCCTGGAGAATGCCGGGCGCACGTGGCGCGTCACCTGCACCACCAAGCAGATCAGCGGGGTCTTGGCAGCGTTGCGGGCGGGGATCGGCATTGCCGTGATGCCGACGTCGCTGGTTCCGGAAGACCTAAAGATCATTACGAAGCGTTTTGACCTGCCGCCAGTGGGCGATGTGGACTTCACCCTGATCCGCAACCCGCTGGCTAACACCGAGGTTGTGGATGCCCTGACTCGCGCCATCATGGGCCGCAAACTCACCCCGGTCAGCCGGCGGTGAGGCAGTTCACAGCCAACGCTTGATCCGGAGCGGTAGACTTGAGCCGTTATGATTCGAACAATATTCAAATCCAAGATTCACCGCGCAACCGTCACCCACGCAGATTTGCACTATGTGGGCTCCGTGACAGTGGACGCGGATCTGCTGGACGCTGCCGACATTTTGCCCGGTGAACTCGTCTCGATCGTGGACATCACCAACGGTGCCCGTCTGGAAACCTACACCATCCCCGGCGAGCGCGGATCAGGTGTCATTGGCATCAATGGCGCAGCAGCCCACCTCGTCAATGTTGGCGATCTGGTCATCTTGATGACCTATGCCCAGATGACCACCGCCGAAGCACTGGACTTTGTGCCCACAGTGGTTCACGTCGATGCGCAGAACAAGATGGTGCACTTGGGCACTGACCCGGCAGAAGCCATCACCGAGGGCCTGCTGCGCCCGGCCTTGGCTCTCTAAAGCAGGCGATTCAAGCCTGGCGCTCTAGCCGAGCACCGCTGCACTGCTTAGCTGACTGCTGGTGTGCGGAGCACAGTCCACGCCAGCAGTTCTGACTCTGTCGGTTCCGCCCCGTCGAGCTCTGTCCCGGCCAACGGACTGATGTGCGCCCAATGAGCGCCCCTGCATAGTCTTGGTGAGTGCCAACCCTAAAAGCCATAGTCCAAGGATCCCCGTGCTAGCCGTTATCGAGGGCTTTTCCGTTGTCTGGATCGTCATCTTGGTGGGCTGGTTTGTCGGCCGGAGAAAGGTCCTGGGAGAGAACGCGCAGCTGGTACTGAGCCGCTTGTCCTTCTTCGTGGCCAGCCCGGCCCTGTTGGTGGAAACCTTAGCCCGCGCGGACCTGCACACCGTTTTTGCCGAACCACTGCTCGTAGCTGCCAGTAGTGCTGTCATCACGGCCGCTATTTTCTTACTGGTCACCCGGCTGTGGCTCAAGCGCTCCGTGGCCGAGTCATTGCTCGCGGCAATGTCCTCATCCACTGCGAACGCGGCCAACCTCGGCATCCCCATCGCCGCCTACGTTCTGGGCGATGCAGCCCTGATCGCACCCGTGCTGGTCTTTCAACTGGCGTTCTACACCCCCGTCTACCTCATGCTGCTGGACAGCCTCACCAGCGGCCGGCGCGCCACACCCGGGCGGATCCTGCTCCAGATCATCAGCAACCCCATGATCCTGGGAACCGCCGTCGGACTTGTACTGGCGTCAACAGGCTGGCATCTCCCCAGCCTCGTAGCCGAACCCCTGCACCTCATTGCCGGCGCAGCCATCCCGGCCATCTTGATTGCCTTTGGCATGTCACTGGGCACCAGCAGGCCTCTGAACCCGGCTGACGGGCGGCGCCCCGACATCTTGGTGGCCACCGGGTTCAAGCTCATTTTGCACCCGCTCATTGCTTATCTGTTGGGGCACTTTGCCTTAGGCATGGACGGCGCCGCACTGTTCGCCGTGGTGGTTGCCGCGTCCCTGCCCACGGCGCAAAACGTCTACGTGACTGCTCAGCGTTATCAAGTGGGCGTTGCTGTGGCTAAGGACACCGTGCTGCTGACAACCGTGCTGGCCATCCCCGCCATGTTTGCCGTGGCGTTCCTACTCGGCTGAGCCGGGCCACGCTGAGCCATGCCACGCTCAGCCGAGCCAAGGAGGGCTGAACCCACGCCACTGCCCGTCAACTGGCGCAGTTCCCGCGTCCGGATTATGCGCCACGGTACGCTGTGATTATGGCTACCAAAACCCCGGCAGAGTTGATTTCAAAAATTCAGGCTGGCTACACGTTCAGCGGTTCCTCGATCGCCCTTGGCGCGGCAATGGTCGACGGCGAAACTCACCCGGAAGCGCAGGTTTCCCTGCCGCTGGCCATGATGAACCGGCATGGGCTGGTGGCAGGCGCCACGGGCACGGGCAAGACCGTCACGCTGCACATGATGGCTGAACAGCTTTCCACAGCCGGGGTCCCGGTCTTCATGGCGGACATCAAGGGCGATTTGACCGGTTTGGCCACGGCAGCCGAGGGCAGCGAGAAGCTGACTGCGCGCACGCAGGCTCTGGGTCAGCAGTGGGAGTCCAAGGCGTTCCCCGTGGAGTTCCTCGCCTTGGGCGGGAACGGCAATGGTGTCCCCGTGCGCGCCACCATCACCTCCTTTGGCCCCATTCTGCTGGCCCGCATCCTGGACCTGAATGAGACACAGGAATCCAGCCTGCAACTGGTGTTCCACTACGCGGACACCAAGGGCTTGGAGCTTTTTGATCTGAAGGACCTGCGCGCCGTCATCCAATTCCTCACCTCTGATGAGGGCAAGGCGGATCTGGCGGACCTGGGCGGGCTGTCCAAGGCCACAGCCGGCGTCATCCTGCGTAATCTCATCACCCTTGACGCTCAAGGCATGAGTGAGTTCTTTGGCATGCCCGAGTTCGATACAGCCGAGCTGCTGCGCACGGCCCCGGACGGTCGCGGAGTCATTACCTGTCTGGAACTGCCCAGTATCCAGGACAAGCCGCTGCTGTTCTCCACGTTCCTCATGTGGATGCTGGCCGATTTGTTCCGCGAGCTGCCCGAGGTGGGCGACGCCGACAAGCCCAAGCTGGTGTTCTTCTTCGACGAGGCACACCTGTTGTTCAACGGGGCCAGCAAGGCGTTCCTGAACGCCATCACACAGACTGTGCGGCTCATCCGTTCCAAGGGTGTGGGCATCTTCTTCGTCACCCAGACCCCCAAGGATGTCCCTGCCGACGTCCTCGCCCAGCTGGCCAACCGCGTTCAGCACGCCCTGCGCGCCTTCACCCCCGAGGATGCCAAGGCCCTCAAGGCCACCGTCACCACATTCCCCATCAATGACTATGATCTGGCCGAGGTCCTGACCAGCGCAGGCATTGGCGAAGCCGTTGTCACGGTCATGAATGAAAATGGTGCCCCCACCCCGGTTGCCTTGACGCGCCTGCGTGCTCCGGGCTCCGTAATGGGGCCCAGCTCCGACGCCGCGGTTAAGGCCGTCATTGCCGCCTCCGCGCTGCTGCCGACCTATGGGACCGCCGTCGACCCCGTGTCCGCCTACGAAAAGCTGGAGGCGTCCGCTGCGCCCACACCGAGCACCGGTCCGGCGTTGGGAACGCCGCTGCCTCCTCCCCCTCCACCAGCGTCTCTCCCCGCTCCCACTAACGACGGCGGCGGCATGGCCTCCGATGTCATCGGTGCCTTGGGTGGGGCGTTGGGAGGCGGACTGAAAAGCATGGTCCGTTCCATGGGTAGCTCTCTGGGCCGGAACTTGATGCGCGATATTTTCGGTACCGCACCGCGAAAGCGCCGCCGATAGCCGGCCAAAGGGCCACAAAGGGCCCTAGAAGGGAGATGGCATGAGCGTTGATCAGGTACCCCTGATTCAAACCCCTGCACCCGAACCCGGTACAGTTGACGGCGTGAAGAACGGGACCCAACTTATCAAGATCGCCGCCGCGTGGCTGCTGATTTTTCTGCTGGGTGTCGCCGCCTCCATCGTGACCATAACCATTGTCAACACCAAGGATTTTGGTCCGGAAAGACCGTGGAGAACTACTTGGCTGCGTTGCGGGCCGGCGATGGCTCCTCGGCTCTTGGCCTCTTGCAGGCTAAGGTTCCCGGAGCTAATGCCGCAGCCTTGGATGGCGATGCGCTGGCAAAGTCTCAAGAGGCGTTGAAAGATGTCAGCATCGCCGAGGCGGTCTCCGCCCCGCATGACCAGAAGAAAGTCACTGTCAATTACACGGTTGGCGATACTGCGCTGAGCACGGATTTCCTGCTTAAGCCTGGAGCCAAGCACTGGCTGTTCTTTGACAGTTGGACAATGGTCCCGAGCACTCTGCCAGTTATCAATGCCTCAGTGGTCAATGCCAATCAAGCCAGCATCAATGACGCTGACGCTAACATGCCCGATGGCCGAAATTCCTTCGCCGTTTTCTACCCCGGCAGCTACGAACTCCACTACAGTTCACCGCTCTTTGCCGCCCCCACGGTAACGCGTACCGTGACCGGCCCCACCGAGGCGGTGGCCAATGTCAGTCTCGCTACAGGGCCAACCAGCGAACTCTTGTCTCAGGTTGACGGCACCATCCGAAAGTACCTGGACGCCTGCGCCAAGCAAGCAGTCTTGATGCCCACCGGCTGCCCCATGACCGCAGCAACAGATAATAGGGTTGTTTCCGCAGTGACCTGGTCTATTAAGGAATACCCGCCGATCAACATCTCACCGTTCGGTGGCCAATGGGTCATGGCACCGCTGAAGGCCAAGGCTCAGGTGGAATACAAGGAACAAAATCTCTTCACCGGCGTCATCTCCCCCGTCAAGGACCCGAAAGACGTGAGTTTCTCAGCCAAACTGACCATCACCGGCAACAACGTGGTGGTCACCCCAGTAGTCGAATACTAGGGTTCCCAATCCTCTAACGCACGGTTGGAAGCCACTGGCGGCCCTGCGCTTCACGCAGCAGCGGGCAGCTGCCCGGACCACGTAAACGTACTGCATAAATGAGTAACTCCGGGAGATCATTTGATCCGCCCGGAGTTACTCATTTAATGCCAGGAGTCAGCGTTAGAGTCCGCGCAGGTCCAGTGCCAATTCCGTGGCGCCGTCGGCGTTCAGCAGTACCGGAATGCCCCAGTCTTGCTGGTACAGGTGGCATGCGGCATGGTCCGGGATCTCACCATTGGCATCTTCCGGGCCGTCGCAGGCTGCGGCGCGGGCGGTCAAGTGCAGCACTCCCTCGGGCACGTCGGCTGAGAGTACCAGCGTCCGCTGCAGGCCTACGGAGGTTCCGCCGCCGCTGATCAGTAGTTCCGGCGGTGTTGAAGAAACCTTCAGCTGAGTGGGGTCACCCCAGCGGTCATCAAGCTTCTGCCCTGTCGGCGCGGAGAAGTTGATGCTCAGCTGCAGTTCGCCCGGGGCCACATCGGTCTTGGGGCGCTGCGTTTGGACAGCACCCTCATCAACCTGCAAGGCGTTCTTGGGCAGAGGAAGACGGATCAGCTGGTGCTGATTGGACTCAACCACAATGAGCAACGGCACATCGCCGGTTTCATCCAGCAGTACATCGCTGGGTTCGGCCAGGCCACGGGCCAAAGTGCTGACGGTATTGGTCGCCGGATCGTAACGGCGCACGGCCCCGTTGTAGGTATCAGCAATTGCCACTGAACCATCAGGCAGCACGGCAACACCCAAGGGGTGTTGCAGGCGTGCCTGATCGGCCTCGCCGTCGCGGAAGCCGAAGTCAAAGAGCCCCTCGCCGATGGCTGTCTCAACGCTCGCGGTGATGCCGTTTTCACCATCGCCGTCAGCGGTGAACTTGAGAACACGCAACGCTGAGGTCTCCGAGTCAGCAACCCAGATGTTGCCCTGAGCATCTTCGGTAAGGCCGGAGGGCTGGGCGAACCATGCCTGCCCGGCGGGGCCATCCAATAGACCTTCCAGACCGTTGCCAGCCACCACGGTGACTGCACCGGTGCTTGGGTCGAAGTCGAAGATCTGGTGGGTGCCAGCCATGGCGATGACTACTGTTTTCAGGACTGTTGAATAGGCAACATCCCACGGTGAAGAGAGCGCAACCTCAAGCGGCGCGGTGCCGAGGTTCGTCTCAGAGGCTGCTGCGTCGTCGTCATTCACACGGGCAGGACCGGCTTCCAAGAGGCGCTGGACACCATTGCCAACAAGGGTACGCACGGCACCGGTTGCCAAGGTGACCCCACGCAGGCGGTGGTTGACCGAGTCCGCCACAACCACGTCGTAGCCAACCGAGGCGGCCAGCTCAGCCGGGAGCAGAGCCAAGCCGTGAGGTTCATTGAACTGAGCATCTTCGGCAGTGCCATCAAGGTAGCCCTTGGTGCCAGAACCAATGGTGCGAACAACGGTGACCAGGTCCGGGCCCGTCTCCACCAGACGGTGATGGCCGGTGTCCGAGACCAGGAAGTTGCCGCTAGCCAGCGGCAATACCTTGCCGGGGAAGCGCAGATCGCGGACCACCGGTTCCGGGGCAACGTACGGGCCATCGCCGCGATGCAAGGTGCCCTTGGCCTCGTGCTCGGCGATGAGCTCGGGGATCAGTGTGGCCAGCCCAGCGGCGTGACCTTCACCTGACATGTGCGCCACGATGTAGCCTTCGGGGTCTACAACCACCAGTGTGGGCCACGCACGGGCCGAGTACGCCTGCCACGTGACCAACTCGGGATCATCCAGAACCGGGTGGTGAATCTCGTAGCGCTCTACGGCCGCAGCCAGGGCCACGGGGTCGGCCTCATGCTCAAACTTGGGCGAATGCACGCCAACCGTCACCAAGACGTCTTTGTATTGTTCTTCCAAGGGGCGCATTTCATCGAGAACGTGCAGGCAGTTAATGCAGCAGAACGTCCAAAAATCCAAGAGGACAATCTTGCCTCGCAGCTTCTCCAGGTTCAGATCGGCGCCGCCGGTGTTCAACCAGCCGCGACCTTCAAGCTCGGATGCTCTGACCCTGACCGGGTTGGCTGTGACAGAGGTGGTTTTCGTTGCGGAATCCACTAGTTCGCTTCTCCTTGCGTTCCGGCCGGGGTTTCCGACTCACTGGTTTTGCTGCTCTGGGGCTTACTGTCTGCAGGCCTGCTGTTCTCAGTCCTGCTGTCTTCGGGGGTGCGCTTAGTCTTGACTGCGGCTTTCGCGTGTTGCACGTGCGGAAGTTGGGGTCCTGGTGGCCGCTTGGCCATGGAGACGTCGCGGGCCGCCAGCTGGGCGAACATGTCATTGTAAGCGCCCAGATCGGCGTCCTTATTCCTGTCGGCCGCACGGTCCTTACGTTTAGTCTCCCGCGCGTCGGACTTTGCCCACATGTAGGCAACACCCATGGCGATCATCAGGGTGGGGAATTCCCCCACTCCCCACGCAATGCCGCCGGCAGTTTGCTGGTCCACCAGGGCACCATCACCCCAAGGCCGGCCCATGTTGCCAAAGTATTCGCCGGAGAGCAAGGTTGTGGACATCATCATGGAGACGCCAAAGAAGGCGTGGAAGGCCATGGTTGCCAGCAGCAGCAACAATCTCAGTGGGTAAGGTGCCCGGGTGGGGAGCGGGTCCGCGCCAATCATGCTCTGGACAAAGATGTAGCCGGTGAGGGTGAAGTGGACAATCATCAGTTCGTGGCCCACATGGTATTTCATGGCCAGGCCGAACGCCGGTGAGTAGTAGAACAGAATCAGGCTGCCGGAGAAGTTTGCCGCAGCGAACAACGGGTGCGTGACCACCTTGGAGAAATTCGAATGCACCAGCACCAAAATCCACTCGCGCACTCCTCGAGACCCGTCACCTCGAGGGGTCAGGGCCTGCAACGCTAGCGAGATGGGCGAACCAATGGCCAGGAATAGTGGCGCAACCACCATGAGCGCCATGTGCTCCACCATGTGGGCGCTGAAGGTCACCGCTCCGTAGACGGCCGTTCCGCCGGAGGTGATGTAGACCAAGGTCAGCAAACCAACGAACCAGGAGACGCTGCGCAGCACCGACCACTTGTCGCCGCGTTGGCGCAGTTTCCTGATGCCCATGAAGTAGGCGGCGCCACCCAGGACGGCAAAGGCAACCCACAGCCAATCCATGCGCCACTCCGTGAACCAGCGGGAAAACTCCAGCTCGGGAGGCAACGGGTAGCCCGTGAGAATCTGCGCAGGTGTCAACGCGCCCTCGGCCAGCTCGCGTGACTGCGGCGGGGCGGAACGTCCCAGACCCACCGCAAGGCCGCTGACAACGCCCATAATCAGCAGTTCAACGAAGATGAGCTGCCAGAGCAGACGGCGGGCGTTTCCGTTGTTCTTGGCCCCGCCCTCCAGCCGCGGAATGATCCATTCGCGGTGCATGTACCCGATCACGCCCAGCACCACCGTGGCCGTAAACTTCGCCACGATCAGCTGCCCGTAGGAGGAGTAGAAGAGATCGTGCCAGTTGGTGATGCGAATGGCTGCGTTGATGATGCCGGAGCCAGTCACGGCCACAAAAGCAAACAGGGCCAAGGCGGAGAAGCGCTTAAGTGTTTGGGCCGTGATCTTACCCAACACGCTGGAGACAACCACCAGAACGATGATCCCGCCAACCCACAGGGAGGCTCCACTGACGTGCAGCAGGAGCGAATTCACGGCGCCCTTGTGATCGGCGCTGGAGGCCGAGTGCCCAATCAGGGCCTGAGGGATAAAGGAGAGCATGGCCAGTACCAAGGGCACTGCCAAGGCGCTGATGTTGCGCAGGCCAAAGGACAGCGTAGTGACCACGGCAGCAACAATGGTGATGGTCAGCCAGGCCTGCCCCACTGGCAGCTCTGTCATGAAGAACACCAGCATGTTGGTGTATTCGGCGTTACCGCTCAACGGCAGAGCTGAAATGCTCGAATAGGTGAGCACCAGCACGGCGATCGCGGAGACGGTCCAGACCGCGCCAGCCACCATGGCCAGCGTCATGGCTCGGGCGAAGGCCGGGTGCTCGGGCTGCCCGGGTGCCGCTGTGCGCTTGGCGGCGTCGTCCTTTTGACGGCCGGAATGCGGGCGGTGTTTCTTAAGATCCTTGGGAAGAATCACCACGGCGAACGTCAGTGCTCCGATGACCGCGGACAGCGCCAGGTTGTGAATGGCGGTGGCCAGTGGCAAGCCCCAGCGCGTAAATGCGCCCGGATCGGCAAGCAGCGGGACGGCGGTGGCACCTGTCCAGAGAAGCGCCAGCACCACTGTGACCATGGTCGCGGCAAGCCCGAGCCACCACCAGTGGCTGGGAATACCGTCAGCAAAGGTGCGCCCCCTTGCGGTAGCGGGGGTGCGGACTGTGGCTGCGGGGGAAGAATCTACGGGTGGCACCCTTCTATTGTCCGCCACCTAGTGAACATCGGGCGAATCAGGGAGCTCACAGGAATGGACCGGCAGCCAAGATACCCCCGCTGGACTCTACGCAGGCAAGATACGGCGGCTGTCCTACGGCGGGTGACCCGGCCTTAAAAGCATGAAGGCGGCCAGCTAATGCTGACCGCCTTCAAGAGAAACTGTGCAGAAAATTACTTCTTGACAGCAGCCTTCAGCTTGGAGCCAGCGGAGAGCTTCACGCTGTGGCCTGCTGCGATCTGGATGGTCTCGCCGGTCTGCGGGTTACGGCCGGTGCGTGCTGCACGGTCGGTGCGCTCGATGGAGAGCCAGCCCGGGATGGTGATCTTTTCGCCAGCTGCAACGGAGCTCTCGAAGACGGTGAAGAGTGCATCCAAAACAGCGTTTACTGCGGTCTGGCTGGTCTCAGCCTTTGCAGCAACTTCAGCAACCAATTCGCTACGGTTCTTAGCCATGTTTGTCCTCCTGGACGTAAAGTGAATCCAATTCCACGCGGTTGCGTGTCAACCACTGCTAGCGAACTTACCAGCATTTCCGCGGCAATCCGGGAAATTTGAACGATTTTTGAGGCAAATTTCCCGGATTCTAGGGTTATTTCGCTCTCAGCCAACTCATGCGCAGCTGTTTGCGAGCTGATGGGCAGCGTTGCTGGCCCCTGCATCGTGGCGGTCAGCGGCGTCTTCCCCCTCCCCACACCGGCCCCGAGGAAGCCGCAGAGGCGGCAAAAGACAAGCAAAAAAGTCCAGCAAAAAGGGCGGCAACCCGAAGGTTACCGCCCTATTTACAACCGGAAATCAGTGATTACCAGCTGGACTTCTTGATACCGGGCAGTTCGCCAGCGTGTGCCATCTTGCGGAAGCGTACACGGGAGATGCCGAACTTCTGGAGCGTTCCACGGGGACGGCCGTCAATGGCGTCGCGGTTACGAACACGTACCGGCGATGCATTGCGGGGGAGCTTCTGCAGGCCCAGGCGGGCTGCTTCGCGCTCTTCGTCGGTGGAGGTCGGGCTAACGAGGGCCTTCTTCAGGGCGAGACGCTTTTCGGCGTAACGCTCTACGATGACCTTGCGCTGCTCGTTCTTCGCGATCATGGACTTCTTAGCCATAGTCTTAGCGCTCCTCTCGGAATTCAACGTGCTGACGGATCTTGGGATCGTACTTCTTCAGAACCAAACGGTCCGGAGTGTTACGACGGTTCTTACGAGTTACATACGTGAAACCAGTGCCCGCGGTGCTCTTGAGCTTGATGATCGGACGTACGTCCTTGTCTTTTGCCACTAGAGCTTCACCCCACGAGCGAGAATGTCGGCGACGACGGAGTCAATACCGCGAACGTCGATGGTCTTGATGCCCTTGACGGAAAGCTGCAACGTAACGTTGCGGCGCAAGGACGGTACCCAGTAGCGCTTCTTCTGGATATTCGGATCGAACCGACGCTTGTTGCGGCGGTGCGAGTGCGAAATGCTATGTCCGAAGCCCGGCTCGGCTCCAGTCACCTGGCAATGAGCTGCCATGATCACTCCTAAAAAAAATGAATGGAAACGGTTCACTGGTGCAAACCGTGCGAAGAGGTAGCGTCCGCCCTTGGACAGCATGATTCCCTGACGTCATTTACATGATGAAAGAGGAAAAGGCCATCCGGCGAATACCCGAATGCACGCAACTTGAGCCCCTAACTACCGGCCAGCGGGAGGATAATCACCGCAAACCGGAGCAATTGCACACGCTCCGCGCTACCTAGCGCCTACCCAGTCTAGTTGCAAAGGAGCGAATTACCCTAATTGGCCCATATCATGCCCTGCATTAAACATGCACGCAGGGCGTGAAAGATGTTTTCGCGCCCTGCAGTTGAGTTCCCCAACGCTGTTGCCGGTTGAATCTGTCCGTGAATGTCCGACGGCGTGAGACCACCTACCAGCCCGCTGACGGGGTGCGTACCTCCGAGAAAATGCCCCGACAAGTTGTGCCTGGAAAGTTGGGGCTAGACGGTTGCGGCGACCCGGACCGGCCAAATCCCGCGAATGTCGTGGTGAGTGACTTCAGGTTTCTGATGCTCGACCCATTCTGGCGCCGCTTCTACTGCAAATGCCTGTCCCTGCACTGCATCCAAGACTGCTCTGCCTAACGAGACCATTTCCCTATTCCTTCGCCCATAACGTGACGTACCCCAACGCCATTACTTCGAGCGTACGGATGGGGCCGGGGAAAAACATCGGTAGTTGCTACGTATCTTTTGGCCAGGTTATGTGGATCCGGTCTTGAATCAGCTCTTGCGGCGGTGTGAACTTTAGGCCAGCGGAGATCGCAGGGTTGGCCAGCGCGCGCTCAGGTTATCGCCCGAAGAGACCCCACGCAGGCGGCGACTGACCCAGGGGCCCACGTATTCCTTGGTCCAGGCGGCGTTGTCCTTGAGGGTTTCGCTGGTGGTGCGCACGGGAAGGGGAGGGAGCTCTGGCATGGAGATCCGCACGGTTTCACCGAGTTGTTCCAGTACCCGGTTGGCCATGTTGATATGGCCGGGGGTGGACATGTGCATGCGGTCAATCCCCCACAGCCGCCAATCGTTGTACTCGCGGAAGCGCCAGTAGTCCACCAGTTCAGCACCGTGGTTCTGCGCCACTTCGCGAAGCAGCTCGTTGTAGATGGCCGTGCGACCACGGATGCTGGCGAAGATTTTGGAAGTGCTGGCGTCGAATCCTGTGAACACCAGAACCCGCGCGCCCGTGGCCGCCAGTTTGGCTAGTCCGTCGGAGTATCGCCCCAGCATGGCGTCGATGTCCACCTTGGGGCGCAGGATGTCGTTAATGCCGGCGTAGATGGTGACCAGTGTGGGCTGCAAGGCCACTGCGGTGTCGATCTGTTCCGTGAGGATCTGGCTCATCTTCTTGCCGCGGATGGCGAGGTTGGCGTAGCCCCAGGACTGTTCCGGGTGCGCCAGCGCGAGCTGTTCGGCCACCCTGTCCGCCCAACCGCAAACTTGGTTGGGTCGTGTGGGGTCGCTGTCACCCAGGCCTTCGGTAAATGAATCGCCGAGTGCCACATACCGTGCTGAAAATTCCACGCCTACTCCTTGCCACATCCTGGCACACCGCCAGCGTTGATTGCGGTATTTTTTCCCAACCACTCATTAGGCCAATCCTATGACTTCGTTGCGGCCTGTTCCCGCCTGAACGCCACCGCCGCCATCTGGGGCAGCCACTATAGAGGTGCCAGACTGGGATTTTTCGGCCTGGCTTTTGGCGGAAGCCAATGTGGGCGCCGCGGCAGCGTAGGCCTAGCCGGGAACCTTCTCGCCACCGCCCCGGCAAAGGGCCAGTCCCCTAAGAAGCCAGTTCCAGTTCTTCGCCGGCTGCTATGAGGGCCGCGTAGGCGCCGCCTGCATCTCTCAAGTTCGACGGCGTGCCCACCTCGGCGAGCACCCCTCCTGCCAGCACGGCCAGCTGGTCGGCGTCCTCCACGGTGGAGAGCCGGTGGGCGATGGTCAGGGTGGTGCGGCCCACGGCGAGGTGGTCCAGAGCGAGCTGCACGGCGGCTTCAGTGGTGTTGTCCAACGCGGATGTGGCCTCGTCCAGAACCAGGACTCGCGGGTTGCGCAAAATGGTCCGGGCAATGGCCAGCCGCTGCTGCTCGCCTCCGGAGAAGCGGTGCCCGCGGGCACCCACCAGGGTGTCCAGGCCTTCAGGCAGTCCGGCCACAAGGTCTGCGATTTGTGCAGAAGCCAGGGCCTTCCAGAGAGTTGCGTCGTCCGCATCCGATGCCGCCAACAGGAGATTCTCTCGGATTGAGGCGTGGACCAGGTAGCTTTCCTGGGACACCACGCCCACAATGCGGGCCAGCACCTCCGGGGCAATGTCCCGCACATCAACCCCGTCAATAGTGACGCGGCCAGAGGTGACGTCGTGCAATCGCGGGAGCAGCGCACCGAGCGTTGACTTGCCCGAACCGGTGGGGCCAACCACGGCAGTGGTGGTGCCGGCGGGAAGCGCCAGGTCAATTCCGCGCAAAACGTCGGCCCCGCCGTCGTACGCGAAATGGACGCTCTCAAAGCGAACCTCGCCGCGCACCTGCGCCGGATCCAGCGCAACCGGATTGGCGGGCGCAGTGATGTCGGGGACCATGTCGAGGTATTCAAAGATGCGACTGAACAGGGCCATGGCCGTGACCCATTGGACGCCGAGGTTCAGCAGGCCCATGATGGGGCGGAAAATGGTGGCCTGCAGCGCCGTGAACGCCACGATGGTACCGATGCTCATGGTATTACCGGGCAGTCCGCCGGCAAAGTAGATCAGCGCCGGGATAGCCGAGAAGATGATGCCCATGGTGGCCATGCGCCAGCGGCCGGCCAGCTGCGAGCGCAGTTCCAGGCCGATGAGGCGTTCGGAGCTTTCGGTGTAGCGGGTGGCGTCGCGGTCGGTGGTGCCGAGCGTTTTGGCGAGCCGGACACCGGAGATGCTCAGCCCCTCCTCCACATAAGTGTTCATGGTGGCGAGTTCGGCCTGCATGGTTGAGGTGATGTCGCGACGCAGCAAGGCCACGCGGCGGGAGAACCAGACGGCCGGCGGGATCACGATGAGCGAAAGCAGCGCCAGTTTCGGAGATAGGACCACCATGGCGACGGCCGTACCAACGGCGGTGGTGACGTTGGATGCCACGCCCGTTGCCGTTGAGGTGATGACCGATTGCATGCCGGAAATATCGTTATTCAGGCGCGATTGCACCTCACCGCTGCGAGTGCGGGTGAAGAAGGCGAGCGATTGCTTTTGTAGGTGCGTGAAGAGCCTGGTGCGCAGTGTGTGCATGATTCGTTGGCCCATTGAGGTGGTCATCCACGTCTGCACCACGCCAATCAGGGCGGTGGCGGCGGCAACGGCGATCATGGCGATGGCCAGCCACGCCAGCATCGGGACGTCCTTGGTGGGCAGGGCCGTGTCGATGATGCTGCGGACCAGGAACGGCTGCGCCAGGCTGATGACGCTGGATGCGGTGATCAGAAGTACGACGACGGCTATGGTCACCTTGTGCGGTGCGAACAATGCAACGATGCGCTTGATGCTGACCGGGTGGCGCTTGAGCTGTACTTTATCGGCCGGGTTGAGCCGCGACGGGCCGCGGCCGCCACCCCCGGGGCCACCTGGGCCGCTGCCGGGGCCGGTGAGTTCTGAGGCGTCTTCGTGGGGGCGCCGACCCGAGCGAGCTGAATTTTGTGTGAGGATGTTCTCCGTCATATGCGCCACCTCCATATGGTGTGCGGGGTGCGGGACTCGCACCAACTAATACAGAGGTTACCTCACTATGTGGTTGTGTGTCAATATTTTAGTATGCTTGGCTCATGGTTTCCTCTAACGGCACGGCTTCTGCTGACGACGCACCCGAGCTCGGCGAACTTTTCCACGCGGCTTTTCGAGGATTGCGGCGCACCTGGGCCGAACAGCTGGCCCCCTGGGAGCTGACCCCGCACCAATGGCGGGCATTGATGACCCTCATGCGACGCCGACCGGAGCTCTCCGGCGGCGCCGCCGAAGACTGCGCTCCGACGGCCGGCGATGTCCGACTCAAGGACTTGGCAGAACGCCTGCGGATCGCGCCGCGCTCCGCCACCGAAGTGGTCGACCAGCTCGAGGCCAAGGGACTGGTCCGTCGCGAGGCCGACCCCTCCGATCGACGGGCAACGCTCATTGTGCCCACAGACGCCGGGCGCAAAATGTTTACCGAGGTGCAGGCCGAACGCCGCGATAAATCCAAGGAATACTTTGGCCGGCTCAACGCAGAAGACCGAGACGAGCTGGCAAGAATCCTCGCCAAGCTCCGCGACTAGCCACCCTGCGGCTCCCCGGGCGGCTCAGCCTTAGAAGCCCAGCTAGGCGCCGAACGCCGCGCAGCAGCCCCCTGCGGACCGTGCCGCTTAGCCGATCAGATCAGTCATGGCAGCCGTACGGACCACCATCTTTCCGGTGTTGGCCCCGCGCATCATGCCCAGGAACGCGTCCACTGCATGATCAATCCCGTCAACCACTGTTTCATCGAAGGCGATCTCCCCGGCTGCGAACCATTTGCTCATGTTCGCATTGAACTCCGGAGCGAGGTCAAGGTAGCTGCCCAGGGTGAAGCCCTTGAGCGAGAGTCCGCGGGTGATCATGTTGACCATGTTGTCCGGGCCCACCTTGCGGTCAGTGACGTTGTAACCGGCGATGGCCCCACACAGGGCAGCTCGTCCGCCGGGGTTAAAAACATCAAGTGCGGCTTCTAAATGATCGCCGCCAACATTGTCGAAGAACACGTCAATACCCTCGGGCGCAGCGGCCGCGAGCAGCTCACGCACGGGCCCGGACTTGTAGTTGAATGCTTCGTCGTAGCCATACTTCTCTTTCAGCAGGGCTACCTTCTCGTCACTGCCAGCGGATCCAATGACACGGCCGGCACCCATGAGCCGGGCGATCTGGCCAGCGGCAGTGCCGACAGCTCCGGCTGCACCGGAAATAAAGACCGTGTCGCCGGGCTTCATGCCCGCAATGGCGGTCAGGCCGACGAAGCCGGTCAGACCGGTCATGCCAAGAATGCCCAAGTACACCGACAGCGGCACGCCAGGCAGTTCCGGAACAACCCTGAACCCGGCGGCGTCCTCTTGGACAACATCCCGCCAGCCGAACTGGTGAAGCACCACGGAACCTACCGGAATGCTCTTGCTCGTCGACTCGACAACCCGGCCAATGGCACCGCCAGTCATCGTTTCCCCGAGAGCAAAGGGTGCCGCGTAGCTCTTCGCGTCGCTCATGCGACCGCGCATGTAGGGGTCAACGGAGATGTACTCATTGACCACCCGAAGCTGATCGGCCCCCAGCTCACCTAGCTCTACCCGTGCGGTTGTGAAATCGGCGGCAGTGGGCCAGCCAATGGGGCGGGCGGCGAGTTGGATTTGGGTGCTGACTGTGGTGGACATGGCGTGAACTCCCTTGGGTGGTGCAAAAAGTATCTGCGCGGCACTTTCGCACTGCACGTGAACTATTATGGAATGAATGATCCACTATATAGTGGACTGATCGATTCACAAAATGAGGGGCTCACTTGGGACGCATGCAAACGTTTGACACGGACGATGTAGTTCGCGCGGCGCGGGCAGTTTTTTGGGAGCGCGGTTACGAGGAGGCTTCCCTCCCAGACCTTGAGCGCGCCACCGGACTGAGTCGATCCAGTATTTATCATGCTTTTGGCAGCAAGCGCGGTCTCTTTGATGCCGCAGTGGCCAGCTACCTCAGCGAGATCATTCGCCCCCGGCTCCAGCCATTGGACTCCCCCAACGTGGTCCCAGATGCGATCATTAACTACTTCACCGGCCTGCGCGAAGCGTTGAGCCACACTGATTCCTTGCAGTCCCACAGTGGCTGCCTGCTCTTGAATGCGGCCGGCGCGCCGATTTCCAACGAGACTGCCGTCAGTGCGGCCATCGCTGGATATCGTTTAGAGCTACAGAGCGCGCTAGGTCGGGGCGCTGCTGCCCTTCATCCAGACATGAACGACGGCGCCCGGCTCCAGTTGGCCACGGTGCTCAGCTCTCTGGTGATTGCCGCCATGACCCTGTCCCGCATCGACAATGCTCAGGCGCTGGCAACCGTGGACACAGCGCTAACGCTGCTGCAGGACTAGCGCTGCTGCGGGACTAGGCGTTACCGCTGTACATGGCGCTGTTGCAGCACTAATGGACACCGCCTCCTGCGCTTCCTTGCAAGGAAGCGCAGGAGGCTTGGTTAGGGCTTGGGCGAGCCGTCGATGTTGACCATCCAGGGCACGCCAAACTTGTCGGTGAGCATGCCAAAGGTGTCTCCCCAGGGCGCTTTTGTCAGGGGCTCGGCCACCGTTGCGCCGTCGGCCAGCCCGTCCCACCAGCCCCGCAGCACGGCCTCGTCATCGCCGGATAGACAAACACTGGAATTCGGTCCAAGTTCCATTGAATTGGGCACATCGGCTCCCATGATGACCACATCATGGTCTCCGTTCACCATGCCGTGCATGATTTTTCCGGACTCAGTGGGGTCCTCAAACATACTAATTTCTGCGTAGGTACTCATCTCCAGCGTGCCGCCAAAGACGGACTGATAGAACTCCAAGGCGTTCTTGGCGGTGTCGCGGAAGTTCAGATACGGGGTGAGGCGGACCGTCATGGCATTTCTCCTGGCGTCACTGATCATGGATGGGGTGAGTGACAGTATCCACCGATCTGCCCCGCATGTCAGCAGTTTCTCGAAAGCGGTTGCAAAAAAGGCTCCATCCGCCGCCCGGCACCACTTCTAGGAAAGCGCCTGTCCCTTGCGCCAGTAGCCCATGAACGCCACGGCGTTCCTGTCCATGCCCACATCACGCACTAGGTAGCGGCGTAGATCGCGAATGGTGGCAGCCTCTCCGGCGATCCAGGCGTACAGGCCATGGCCTGCAGTGCCAGCCGGGGTCTCCCACAGGATTGAGGCGTCAATATCCACTTCTTCAGGTTCCTCGCCCACATCGCATGCCGCTGGAACAACCAGCGATTTCACTGCCGCGGACAGGGCCTCGCCGTGTGGCATGCTGCCGCGAGCAAGCCACAGGACCTCTACGTTGGCTGGCGTGGAGATGTCCAGGAAATCCGCGGCCGTGGGCACTTCCAGCACGGCATGACCGCTGATGTGGGTCGGCAGGGTTTCCAGGATGGCGGCAATTGCAGGGACTGCCGTCTCATCCCCCACGAACAGTAAGCGTTCGGCGTTGCCGGGGGAAAACTCGATACCCAGGCAGTCGCCCCACCGCGCGCAGGGACCAACCAACAGGAGGGGATCCCCCACCCCAGCGCCGGCCGCCCACTCGGCGGCAGGCCCCGATCCACCATCTAAGTGCAGCACAAAGTCAATGTCCATCTCGGCCGGGACGGCAGGGCTTTGCTCCGACGCAGGAACAGCGCGGCGCAGGCTACGGACGGTGTAGGTGCGCATCACCCCACGCACCGATTCATCCAACGTTCGCCAGCTTTGGTACCAGTCATCCTGCAGTGAGCCGCGAATATTGCTGAACTCCGGCAGCGCATGGCCCGGCGAAGGAATCATGATCTTCACACGTAAATCCAGCGTCTCACCCGCAGCGTTGGAACCAAACAGATCGAGATCGGTTCCAGTGAGGGTGATGCGCCGGAAGTGCTCGCTCAAGTGCTGAACGGCACTGACCTGCAGTTTGAAGACCCGCATGGGCTTGATGAGATCAGGCTCCAGGGCCTGAATCATAGCGGTCTCATTCTCCAAGGTTGACGAGCTCATGCTTGTACTCCTTCTTCTACTGCGGAAAATTCTGGTGCCAAGGGCTCCGCTACAGGCCGCCCAAAGACAGGCGGACCAAAGACGAGGGGCCCGGAGGCAAGTGGCTCTGCGGCAGGCGGCTCTGAGATAGACAAGCGTTGCGCCGCGGCGTCGGCCAACAGTGCCGCCCTGCGCCCCACCGGCACTACCATGGGCGTGCCCACCACGGGATCGGGCACCACCACGGACTCGAGCCCAAACACTTCTTGCACCAGCTCGGCGGTCAGTACCTCGGCCGGGGCGCCCTGAGCCACAATGTCGCCGTGCTTCATAGCGATCAAATGGTCGGCATAGCGGGCGGCCAAATTCAGGTCATGCAGCACAATGGCCACGGTGATGCCGCGCCGTGCATTGAGCTCGGACACAACATCGAGCACCTCCACCTGATGCGCCAGGTCAAGGTAGGTAGTGGGCTCATCCAGCAGCAGCACATCAGTTTCCTGGGCCAGCGCCATGGCAATCCAGACACGTTGCCGTTGCCCGCCGGAGAGTTCGTCAATACTGCGATTGGCCAGCTCGGCCGTGCCGGTGACGTTCAGCGCCGCAGCCACGGCAGCATCGTCGGCCGCGGTCCACTGGCGGAACCAGCCCTGATGCGGGCTGCGGCCGCGCCCCACAAGATCGGCCACGCTAATGCCGTCCGGCGCCGTTGGAGTCTGCGGCAGAATGCCGAGTTTGCGGGCCAGCTCGCGCGTGGGCACCTTGTGAATGTCCGTCCCATCCAAATGGACAGCACCGGTACTGGGTTTGAGCAGCCTGGCCAAGCCGCGCAGCAGGGTGGATTTGCCGCAGGCATTGGCCCCCACAATGATGGTCACCTTTCCGGCGGGCAGGTCAACGCTGAGGTTCTCGACAATGGAGCGGTCGCCGTATCCCAAAGACAGGTCTCGGGCAGATAATTCGCTGGCGGATAATCCACTGCCGGACACCTCTCCGACAAACGGTGAAGCAGCGCTTTCATGACTGTTCTCAGGGCGCATCTCAGCCTCCTTGATTGGCACGGTTAGTGGAAATGAGCAGCCACAGCAGGAACGGCGCACCGAGCGCACCGGTCACCACACCCACGGGCAATGACGTTCCGGGGATGGCATTGACGGCAATAAAGTGGGCGGCCAGCACAATCGCGGCACCCACAAGGGAGGCGAGCGGCAGGCTGGCCACTCCCCCATTCAGCCGCTTGGCGATGGGCCCTGACAGGAAGGCCACAAAAGCGATGGGACCGGCGGCAGCAGTGGGAAACGCGGCCAGCAGAACGCCGAGAATCAGGAGCAACAGCCGGGCTCGCTGGACATTGAAGCCGAGCCCGGCGGCGGTATCGTCGCCAAGAGCCAGCCCGCCCAATTCACGGGCCCCAACGGCCACTAGCGGTGCCAACACCAGCAGCACCACGGCCAGGACGCCCACGCGTTCCCAATTCGCGGAGTTCAGCGAGCCCGTCAGCCACACCATGATTTCCGTAGCGTTAGTAAAGTCCGCCCGCGACAACAGGAACGTGATGGTGGCCTGCATGAACGCCGCTGCACCAATGCCAATCAGAATCAGTCCCGTGCCGCCGCGCCCGCGAGCCAAAACGGAGATGAGCAGGGCCACGAGCAGTGCTCCCACGATGGCGGCTACCGATAATCCCGCGCCACGCAGTCCAAAAATGACAAACGCGGCAACGGCCGTGGCACTGGCACCGTAACTAATTCCAATGATGTCGGGGCTGGCCAGCGGGTTGCGCAGCATGGTCTGAAAAATGGCGCCAGCAGCACCGAACGACGCCCCAGCCAGCAGCCCAAGCAGCGCTTGCGGCAATTTATTTTCCATCACGATGAAGCTGGCCCCAGGAATGGTTTTCCCACCCAGCATGGCGAAGAAATCGAGGATGGTGACCGTATAGCTGCCCAGCAGGACGTTGACGGCCAGCAAGGCGATGACCAGGAGGCCCATGGCCCCCATGAGTAATGTTCGACGGCGGCGAGGTGCCTTGCGCTGTTCGCGCACCCAGGCACCGGTCGCGGCCGAGACCTTGGTATTGGTATTGGAAGTGCGGGATAACTCCCGGACGGCATCTGCCATGGCGCTCATAGCTCTGCCTGCTTTCCACGGCGCACCACGGCGATGAAGACGGGAGCGCCAATCAGCGCGGCAAGAATGCCGGCAGGCACCTCACCCGGTAGCAGGACCACGCGGCCCACCACATCGGCCACCAGCAGGACGGTGGGTGCGGCCAGCAAAGACAGCGGCAGCAGCCAGCGGTAGTCGGGGCCCACCAAACCACGCAGCAGGTGCGGAACCACGAGACCGATAAAGCCAATGGGTCCAGCCAGAGCCGTGGCCGATCCGCACAGCAGCACAATGCCAATAGCAGAAATGGCACGGCCCAGACCGGGACGGTGTCCGAGCCCGCGGGCCATGTCATCGCCGAGCGCCAAAGTGTTCAAGAGCTTGCCGGTACCCAGCAAAATGACGGCACCCACGGCCACAAAAGGAAGTACTGAAAGGATAGATTCCCACGATTTCCCGGCGAGCGCACCCACCTGCCAGCTGCGGAACAGCTCCAAGGAATCCTGGCTCGTGACCAGCATGGCGCTCATGAGCGAGCCCATGCCAGCGGCCACGGCGGCACCGGCGAGTGCCAGCTTCACGGGTGTTGCCCCGGTGCGGCCCAGACTGGCCACCGCGTACACAACGACGGCGGCAACGGCGCTGCCAGCGAAGGCGAACCACAGGTAGCTGGAGACTCCGGCTGCACCAAAGAAGAAGATCCCAGCTACCACGGCCAAGGCCGCTCCAGCGTTGATACCCAGAATGCCAGGATCTGCCAGCGGGTTGCGGGCCACACCCTGCATGGAAGTACCGGCCAATCCCAGCGACAGGCCAACAACAAGAGCCGCCACGGTCCGCACTATGCGTGAAGAAACTACGGCGTGCTCTCCATTGGCGGGGTCAAAGTTCAACAGTGCATCCACCACCGCGGGCAGCGGGATACTGCGAGCGCCAACCGCTAGAGAAAGTATCACGACAACAAAAAGGGCAGCGACGAGCGCCGCGAGCCACGCAAAGCGGCGGCGGTCACTGATCTTTTGAACACGGATCTTCTCGGACCTGACCTTCCGGGGCTGGACCTTTCGGGACTGGGCGGACACCGACCGGCTGGCACCGCCAGCTATCTCACGGCCAGCCACCCCGGCGGCAGCGATCGAAGGCACTGAGGCCGTGATCGGCGTCGAACCTTCCTTCGCAGCTGCTGGTGCGCTAGACACTGGAACGGGACCTAGGCCTTGTCGGCTGCGGCGCCGAGCAGGGGCAGGAACTTATCCAAGGCCCAGGGCAGGCTGAGCGGCGACGATGCGGACAGGGACAGGGTGAGGGTGTTATCGGAGTCAGTCACGAAGGCGCCCTTTTTGACCGCGGGGATCTGACCCAGTAAGGGGTCTGAGATGATCGCCTGCTTGGCCTTTTCGTCGGCAACCCAACTCACAAACACCTGCGAGTCCAGCTCATTGGCCTTTTCAGCAGACCACGGCATGTAGAAATTCTTCACATTCTTCTCCGCCTCAACAACAACCGGCGCAAGCTCCATGCCGATGCTGCTGAGGAACTTGGGGCGATTGTCACCGGAGAGGTAGATGCTAATGGGCTCAGCACCACCGGACTCCAGATTGCCGTAAATGAAGGTCTTGCCCTTGATGGCCGGGTACTTTGCGGCCTGCTCAGCAATGGTCTTTTCGGTGGCCGTGATGAGTTCCTTGGCAGCGGCAGACTTGCCCAGTGCTGCACCAATCATGGCGGTGGAGTCCTGCCAGGACGTGCCATAGGCGGCTTCCGGGAACGCGATGACCGGGGCAATCTTGCTGAGCTTGTCGTAGTCTTCCTGTGTCAGACCCGAGTAGGCAGCCAGAATGATGTCCGGAGTGGTCTTGGCAATCTCGGTGAAGTTGATGGCCCCGCCAACTTCTGAATACTGGACCGGGGCCTTGTCACTGCCAAGGCCTGCGCCGGCCTTTTCCAAGGCGGCGTCCTTCCACGGGGTGGAGCCCTGGGCGTTTCCGCCCCAGTCGTTCTTGGGCATGCCCACCGGGATGACACCCAAGGCAATGGCAACATCATCATTGACCCAGGACACTGTGGCGACACGCTGCGGCGCCTTTTCGATGACCGTTTCGCCGTAAATGTGCTTGATGGTGACCGGGAATGTGTCCGCCGAGACTTGGGTCTTCTGGGCTTTCGTTCCGCCAGTAGCGCCGGTGGAGCAGCCCGCAAGGCCAACTCCCAGTGCTGCAACGGAAGCAAAAAGGCCCAATTTCAGACCCTGACGACGTGAAAATTCCAATGTATTTCCTAACGGTGACCCCAGCGAACACTCGCCCCAGTTAGGCAAGCCTTAGCTACATTACGGCATTGGAGCTTCATTAGGGAACGTTTTACTGCCCTATTTTAAGCTTGGGCCAGCATTCCTAGGCAACGCAGCCGAGAAAATCAGGAAATTCACAGTCCGCACGTGACGAGCATCACTTTAGACGGGGATAACACCTTGGGTAATTTAGGGCTGAGCCGGCGGGCGAAGCGTCCAGTGACGCTCATCCAAACCCTGGACCAACTTCCGCCCGACGCGCGCCAGGTCAGTCACATCCGTGTGATCCAGCTGATCGAAAATGAGCCCCCGCACCGACTCCACATGCTCAGGCGCCAGGCCCCGGATTAGCTTCATGCCAACCTCGGTAATGGCAGTCTGCGTCACGCGTGCATCGTCGGCATGGACCGAACGCTCCACCAGCCCGCGGGCCTGCAACTTCTTCGCAACATGAGAAAGCCGCGAGAGTGACGCGCTGGTTCGGGCGGCCAGCTCACTCATCGGCAAGATGCCACCCTCCGCCTCGGACAACATGGCCAGCACGTTGTATTCAAAAAGGGACAACTTGGCAGCTTGCTGGAGCGGAGCTTCAAGAGAGCCTGGCAGCAAAGTAGTAATAGCCAGCAGCGCCAGCCACGCGGCCCGTTCTTCGTCATTTAGCCAGCGTGGCTCCAAGTCAGTCATGGCGCCATCTTTTCACGAATTCCAGAGGAACTGAGGGACTTCTATAGTTTTGCTTGACACTTCAACTAAATGGGCCTACGCTTTAGTTGTAGCTTCAAGTAAAAGACTTCCAGCCATTCATTAGAAAGCAGGACCATCATGAACACCATCACCATCATCGGTACCGGAAACATGGCACGCGGCATTGCAACCCGAGCACTTGCGGCTGGACGCAGCGTTGAACTTCTGAATCGCGACGCCGATAAGGCAGCCGCAGCGGCCGCAGAACTCAGCACTGCAGCGTCCGGCACCGTCACCTCGGGCACCGTAGGCCAGGCTCCCGCCGGCGACATCGTTGTCTTGGCTTTGCCGTTCGATGCCGCCAAGGAGGTTGTAGCCTCTTACGGCGCAGCCCTCGCCGGCAAGACAGTTGTTGACATCACCAATCCCGTGAACTTCGAGACCTTCGATTCCCTGGTTGTTGCTCCCGGCACCTCCGCCGCTGAGGAAATCGCTGCACTGACGCCCGGCAATGTAGTCAAGGCCTTCAACACCACTTTTGCTGGCGCCTTGGTTGCTGGTGAGACTCAGGGCCAGATCCTCGATGGCTTCATTGCTGGCGACAACGCCGATGCAACCGCAGCCGTAGCCTCACTCATGACTGACGGCGGCATGCGCCCCCTCGTGGTGGGTGCACTCAAGCGCTCCCGTGAACTGGAAGGCTTCCAGTTCTTGGTCATGACCCTCCAGGCCAACCCCGCCTTCGAGACATTCAACTGGAACACCGGCCTGAAGATCGTCGGCTAGTACCGACCCACCCCCCGTAAAAACCGGGTGGCGGAGCCGGAGTTTTTCGTAGGCGAGGTAAAGGAGAACTAAAGGCCGCCCGCGGCCGTAGTTCGGATAGTCGCCGAGGAAATTCCGGTTCCGCCGGCAGCCCCTACGCGTCCACCGGACGTGTGGGGGCGCTTCCGTTTCCGAAAGGTGAGCCACCGAGTGACTCGCGGCCGTGCGCCGTCGTCCATCCTGAGGTATCTGGGCCAAGCGGAACAATCTGAGTGGGATTCAGGTCGGTATGGACGATGTAGTAATGCGCCTTGATTTGCTCGAAGTCCACGGTGTCGCCGAATCCGGGCGTTTGGAACAGATCGCGCGCGTAGGCCCACAGGACGGGCATCTCGATGAGCTTGTTCCGGTTGCACTTGAAGTGCCCGTGGTAGACGGCGTCGAAGCGGACCAGGGTGGTGAAGAGGCGGACATCGGCCTCGGTAATGGAGTCTCCCATGAGGTACCGCTGTGTAGCCAGACGTTCCTCAAGCCAGTCAAGCGCGATGAAAAGGCGCTCATAGGCGGCGTCGTAGGATTCCTGACTGCCGGCAAAGCCACAGCGGTACACGCCGTTGTTGACTTCGGTGAAAATGCGCTTGTTGACCACGGCCATTTCTTCACGGAGGGCTTCCGGGTAGAGGTCGGGGGCGCCGTCACGGTGAAATTCGGTCCACTCTGTTGAGAAATCCAGCGTGATCTGTGGGAAGTTATTGGTCACGACGGCGCCCGTGGGCACATCCACCATGGCCGGAACCGTGATGCCGCGAGGGTAGTTGGGGGTGCGTTTGAAGTACGCGTCCTGTAACCGCTCAATACCCAGGACCGGGTCAATGCCGCCTTCATCGAGGTCAAAAGTCCAGGATCGGACATCGTGCGTGGGTCCGCAAACGCCTATCGAGATGGCGTCTTCAAGGCCCAGCAGCCGCCGGACAATGGTGGAGCGGTGCGCCCACGGGCACGCCCTGGCAACCACCAGACGGTAACGCCCGGCCTCGACGGGGTAGCCGTCCTCGCCACCTCGCGTAATACGGGTTTCAATGTAATTGGTATCCCGCGTGTACTCAGCCCCGGTGATGTAGGCGCCCTTGGTGCTGAATTCCGAATTCAAAGTGTCCATAGGGTTAGCCTAAGACACGACACACCGGTGCTGCGCTTTACGTGACAAATACACCTTGCATATGATCAACAGGCACCAGGTGAACGATTCACAAGAACGCCACCAACAGTGAGGATCCACTCATGACGGACCAAAAACTTACCGTCACACGCCAGGACAGTAGCCGTTCTGACCACCAAACGGCTGGCCAGGTTGGCAACGCCATGGTCGAGTTCCAGGGTGTCAGTAAAGTTTTTCAAACCGGCCAAGCAGCCGTTGAAAACCTCAATCTCAGCATCGAACGTGGCAAGATCACCGTCTTCGTTGGCCCCTCGGGCTGCGGAAAAACCACGTCTCTGCGCATGATCAACCGCATGGTGGAACCCACCGCCGGCACCATCACCGTGGACGGGCGTGACGTGGGCACCCTCCCAGCCCACCAACTCCGCCGCTCCATGGGCTACGTCATGCAACAGGCCGGACTACTCCCGCACCGCACCGTGATCGAGAACATTGCCACCGTGCTGCGCCTGAACAAGGTGCCGCGTGCGCAGGCCAAAAAGCGTTCCCTCGAGCTGCTCGCCACGGTGGGCCTGCCTGCTTCCATGGCCGATCGCTACCCCAATCAGCTGTCTGGTGGTCAGCAGCAGCGCGTGGGCGTTGCCCGTGCGCTAGCCGCCGATCCACCCGTTTTGCTCATGGATGAGCCCTTCTCCGCCGTGGATCCGGTGGTCCGTGCCGAGCTCCAGCAGGAGTTGTTGCGGCTGCAGCGCGAGCTGGCCAAAACCATCATTTTTGTCACCCACGACATCGACGAGGCCACCATTCTCGGGGACCGCGTGGCAGTTTTTGCCAGCGGTGGCCGCGTGGCCCAGTACGCTCCCCCTGAAGAAATTCTCCGCGCCCCTGTTGATGATTTTGTGGCCAATTTTGTGGGCCGCGACCGCGGGTTCCGGCGGCTATCCTTCAGTGCCGGCGAGTCTGTGCCCATCCATCCGGCCCCTGCGGTGCACTTGGACGCGCTCTCCCCCGCGCACGACGCCGATGCCCCCTCCCCCGAAACCGGCACCATCGCTGGCAACACTGCGGCAACGTGGGCGTTGGCTGTGGACGCCGACAACCGGCCGCTGGGCTGGCTCGCCCCTGCTACCCAACGGAACCTGGACGCAAACCCTCCCCTCAATCTCCCCAGCGACCCTCCCAGCAGCTCAGGCCACGTAACGGACCAGCCACAGTTGATCCCCGGCGGTTCCTTATTCCACGCCGGCGATCCGTTGCGCAATGCTTTGGACGCGGCCTTATCCTCGCCGTCCGGGCTGGGAGTTGCCGTGGACAGTGAGGGGCGCGTGACCGGCGTCGTCCAGGCCCAAGAGGTCCTAGCGGCCATCGAGTCCACTCGCGAAAGCCGCAGCTAATGCAGTGGTTTCTGGCCAACCTGCCTCAGGTGCTCAACCTCGCCGGTTACCACTTGATTCAGGCGATCGTGCCGCTGGTGCTCGGCGTCATCATTGCTGTCCCCTTGGCACAGTTAGCCCGCGTCAACAAGGTGGCCAGCGGCATCATTTTGTCCGTGGGATCGCTGCTGTACACGGTGCCGTCACTGGCCCTCTTTGTGATTCTTCCCAGCATCCTGGGCACCAGAATCCTGGACTTCACGAACATCATTGTGGCGCTGACCATCTACGCCGTGGCGCTGCTGGTCCGCTCCACCATCGATGCCCTGAACTCGGTCGATGACACCTTGCGGCAGGCGGCCACAGCCATGGGATACCGACCCGTGCAGCGCTTCCTCAGCGTCGATTTGCCCTTGTCCATCCCCGTTCTTTTTGCCGGGCTGCGCGTCATCTCGGTCAGCAATATCTCGCTGGTGAGCGTGGGGTCACTGCTCGGCATCCCCAGCCTGGGTTTCCTCTTCACCGATGGGCTGCAGCGAAACTTCCCGACAGAGATTGTGGTGGGGATCGTGGGCACACTGGTCCTGGCGCTACTCATGGATGTGGTGTTGGTGCTCCTGCAGAAACTGTTGACGCCCTGGCTCCGAACCAATAAATCCGCCAGCCGGTCTGCGGCCTCGTCACATCCTTCAGGTGCTTCAAAAACTTCAAGCACGACGGCGGCGGTGTCAGCATGAGCCTTCCCGCAGCTTCCCTGCCCCTGACCACCTACACCACCAAGGACCCGTTCAGCCAAGGCTGGCAGTGGCTCACCGACCCGACAAATTGGCAGGGACCCCTGGGCGTTCCCGTCCGGGTGGTGGAACACCTCGGCTACTCCGGGCTGACCCTGCTGATCTCCATCGTCATTGCCGTTCCTATTGGTCTGTACGTTGGGCACACGGGTCGGGGACGCGGCGTGGTTGTGTCCTTGGCAGGCATGCTGCGCGCGCTGCCAACCTTGGGCATCATGACGCTATTTGCCCTGCTGGCCAGCTCAGCGCTGTCCCTTATGCCAGCTATTTGGTCTTTGGTGCTGTTGGCGGTGCCACCGATTTTGACGGGCACTTACGCCGGGATCGCCGCCGTTGACCGCCAAATTGTTGATGCAGCACGCAGCATGGGCATGACCGAACGGCAGATCCTCTTTAGCGTTGAGGTCCCCAACGGGCTCGCGGTCATGCTGGGCGGGCTCCGATCGGCCGTGCTGCAGATCATCTCTACCGTGGCCGTGGTGGCATTTATCAGCCTTGGCGGACTGGGTCGCTACATCATTGACGGCCTTGCGGTGCAGGATTACGGTCAAGTATTAGGAGGCGCCGTGGTGATTGCTGTCCTTGCCATTGCGATTGACGGCGTACTGGCCCTGCTGCAGCGCGCCGTGGTTTCACCAGGTTTACAGACGGCCAAGACGGCCCCAGAGCAGAACACCCCTGCTCTCCCAACAGTTTCTTAAAAGATGTCTAGCGATTCCCCGAGTTACAGGAGAAACACCATGAACAAGATTTCCATGCCGACCCGCCGCGCAATTCTTGGAGCAGCCGCAGGGCTTTCCGTAGCCCTCGCCGTCACGGCGTGCGGCGGTGGCGATCCGCTGGGCACAAGCAGCTCCGCAGCCGCGGGCGGCTCCGGATCCGGTTCCGTTGTGGTGGGCTCGGCGAACTTCCCCGAGAACGCCATCCTGGCCGAGATTTATGCTGGTGCCTTGAATGCGGCAGGCGTCAACGCCACCACCAAGTTGAACATTGGCGCCCGCGAGGTCTATTTGAAGGCCCTCGAAGACGGTTCCATCGATGTGGTGCCCGAATACACCGGAAATCTGCTGGGATATCTGGATGCCAGCAACACTATTGTTGACGGTCCCGGGATCGTGGCGGCACTCCCGGCCAAGATGCCCACTGGCCTGAGCGTGTTGGACGCCGCCACCGCAGAGGACAAGGACGCCATTGTGGTGACGCCTGAAATCGCTGCCAAGTACAAACTGACCTCCATCGCGGATCTGGCACCGGTGTGCGGTGAGCTGACGCTCGCGGCGCCGTCGGAATTCCAGACTCGCCCGTACGGTTTGCCGGGCCTGAAGAAGCTCTACAACTGTGTCCCCAAGGACTTCAAGGCGTTCAGCGCCAGCAGCGAGGCCTTGAACCTGAAAGCTCTGCTCAACAATGAAGTCCAGGTTGCCGACATCTTCACCACCTCCCCGGAAATCACCGCCAACAAGTTGGTGGTTTTGGAGGATCCCAAGGGTCTGATCGGCGCCCAGCAGGTGCTGCCCATCATCAAGACCGACAAGCTCAACGAGGCTGGCACCACTGCCTTGAACAACGTCTCCAAGCAACTCACCACGGACGATCTGATTGCCTTGCGCACCCAGGTTGAGGGCGATCAAAAGATGGACCCCAAGGCCGCTGCAGCCGCGTGGCTCAAGGACAAGGGCATCACCAAGTAAGGAGCTTTTTATGGCCGCCGCGATCAAGCCGGAGACTGTTGATGTTGTGGTGCTCGGCATGGGACCGGGTGGGGAATCGGTTGCTGGCGAGCTGGCTTCCGCCGGCCTGTCCGTGGTGGGCGTGGAGGCCAGACTCGTGGGCGGCGAGTGTCCGTACTACGGCTGCATCCCCTCCAAAATGATGATCCGGGCCGGGAATGTGGTGGCCGAGGCGCTGCGCATTCCCGGCCTCGCCGGCACCGTGGAAGTCGCCGCCGATTTCACCCCTGTGGCAGGGCGCATCCGCAAGGAAGCCACCGACAACTGGGATGATGCCGTGGCCGCCAAGCGCTTCACCGACAAGGGCGGGCGGCTGGTGCGCGGCACGGGCCGGCTGACCGGTCCACGCGAGGTCACCGTTTCCATGCCCGACGGCGGCCAGCTCACCTTCCGCGCGCGCCTCGCCGTGGTGCTCAACCCGGGCTCCAACCCTGCGGTGCCAGCCGTGCCAGGGCTTGAAGGAACACCGTTCTGGACCAACCGAGAGGCCGTTCAGGCGCAGACTGCACCTAAGTCATTGATCGTGTGGGGTGGCGGACCCATTGCGGTGGAACTGGCCCAGGCATTCACTCGTTTTGGAACCAAGGTGACTATGGTGCTGCGTGGCTCCCACCTCATTTCCAAGGAGGAGCCGGAGTCCGCCGAACTGCTGGCTGCCGTGTTCCGCAGTGAGGGCATCAAGATCGTTCGGAACAAGGACATCACCTCCGTTTCATATTCCCGCGGCCGTTTCCGAGTCCATGTAGAAAATTCCGACGACGGCAAAGTTGTCGGGGCAGAATCAGCCGGTGCTGCTGGTGGTACGGCTGGTTCTGCCGCATCCGCCGCCACCGCTGCCCCGAGGCTTTCCGCCGAACGCTTCCTGGTGGCGACAGGACGCACCCCGGCGCTGGCCGACCTTGGGCTGTCCAAAGCAGGCATCAAGGTTAAGAAAAAAGGCACCCCCACCGTTGACGAGCACCTGCAGCTGGCCGATGGCCTGTACCTGATTGGCGACGCCGTGGGTGCCGGGGCCTTCACTCACATGTCCATGCATCAGGGCAATATTGTGGCCGGACACATCCTTGCCCAGCACTCCGGGCAGCCGGAGCGAGGCGTCACCGACAATCACGCGGTTCCGCGGGTAACGTTCACCGATCCGGAAATCGGTGTGGTCGGCATGACGGAAAAGCAGGCGCGGGACGCTGGTCTATCCGTGCGGACCGGTTTCACTGCATTGGGCGATTCCACTCGCGGCTGGATCCATAAATCAGGCAATCAGGGATTCATCAAGGTCGTGGAGGACAGCGAATCTGGTGTTTTGGTGGGCGCCACGTCCATGGGGCCTATGGGTGGGGAGGTGCTGTCCATGCTGGCACTGGCCGTGCATGCGCGCATTCCTGTCGCCACGCTGCAGAGCATGATTTACGCGTACCCAACGTTTCACCGGGCCATCCCGGAAGCCCTGCGAGCGCTCAAATAGCAGCACCCGCCCAAGGAGTACCCCCAAAGGGGCCCGGCATCGGCTGACCGGCGAGGCAAGCGCTAGTGTCGGGCGAGTTCAAGGGGAGTCCGAATTTACGACGCCAGTGTTTACGCCCCGCTTACTTATGCCCCGGCGAGAATCGCTTTCCGAACGGCGGCGCTGAGCACCATAGCCCGGCCAGCCGTGCCACCTTCTTCAGCCCGGGCCGGGACGTAGCCAAAGCCAACCCCGTACAGGGGGTCCGCAAAACCCAAAGCCGCGTTGGCGCCGTCGTGCCCGAAGGCTTGTGCACTGCCAAAGTCCATGCGCGGGTTGGCTTTCATGAAGGTCACGGCGAAGGAGGAGATCTCGCAGAACACCCGGTCCATGCCCCAGACCTGTTCCTGGCTCATCAGGGCGATGGTTTCGGGCTGCAAATACGCGGGCACCCCGTCGATTCCGGTGATGGCTCCGGCGTAGACCCGCGCTAGGCCGTCGGCGGAACCCACACCGGCACCGCTGCAGCTTCCGGCCGCGCGCACGCTGCGGATGTTGGGCAGTTCCAGCAGGTTTCCGGCCTGAACGTTGCCGGCCATCCCGGCGATGGAGCCAGGCTCGAAGAAGTCCGGGGCTGGCTGCTCGTCAAAGAGGACGGGGCGGAAGCGCGGCTCTTCGGATTCGGGCAGGCCTAAGAACATATCGGCCGCCAATGGGCCGCGGATGCGGCGGTTGTAGACCTCTTGTAGGCGTTCGCCCGTGATCCGGCGGCACAGTTCCTCAAGGAACACGCCCATGGTCAGTGCGTGGTAGCCAAACGTTCCGCTGCCGGGGCGCCAGAGGGGCGCCATCGCTGCCAACCGGTCTGCCACGGCCGGCAGATCGTTGTATTCCTCCATGGCAAAGCCACCCTGCACGCCCACCAGCCCGGCTTGGTGCGAGAGCAGCTCGCGCACTTTCACGGCACCCTTGCCCTGTTGGGCAAACTCGGGCCAGTAGCTGGCAACGGTGGCATCCAATTCCACCAATCCGTCCTGGACCAGCAGGCTAAACGCCAAGGCGGAAACACCCTTGGAGCAGGAGAAGACGCCTGTCATCGAATCCGCAGCGGAGTCTGGCCCACCCACCAGGTCAAGAACCTGCTCGCCACCCACGTAGACGGCCAGCTGCGCGCTGTAGCGAGGATCGGCGTCGAGCAGGGCATCGAAAAGATCCCGGACGGGGGCGAACTGGGGCGCGGAAAAACCTTGAGCAGATGCATTCATGCTTCCACTCTAGGGAATGCCGCGCCGGTCCGGGCAACTATTCATTCCCCCACACCGCAATAATCGCGCAGCGGCTAAAGCAGCAGTGGGCAGTTTCGGTGCTGCTGGTGCGGAGGAGGCATTGGCAGGCGGCAACTGCACCTGCACCCCGACCAAGTTTTAGCCATTCATTGACCGGCACGCTTCGCCTTATCCCCCACCCGCGTGAGCCCCCCACTAGACTGAAAATTCAGCTCCTCTGCCGTCCGCCACGGGAAGGTCCACCCACATGCATGACAAACACGGCCTGATTCAGAACCGCCTCAAACGAGTTTTGGTGGAACGGATCATCCCGGCCATCCACACCCCCGTTGCGCCGCTGGAGCTGACGGCTTGGCATGTGGAAGGCGGGCAGGGCGAGCCCGTTGCCCCCGCCGTGGCGCTTGGCCTGGCTCCCGCAGCAACCGCCCCGGATTACCAACCCTTCTTCGTGGGTCAGCAATGGGGCCCGGCCTGGGGCACCAGTTGGATTCACATCACCGGCACGGTTCCGCCGCTGGCCCGTGGGCACAAAGTGGAGCTCGTGGTGGATCTGGGCTTCAGCCAGTCGTGGCCTGGCTTCCAGGCCGAAGGTTTGGTGTACCGGCCCGACGGGCAGACCGTGAAGGCCTTGAACCCGCTCAATACCTGGGTTCCCGTGACAACCGATATCCCGGGTGGCGCTGCACACGGTGGCACCGCGCAGGGCGGGGAAACTATTGACCTGTACGTTGAGGCCGCCGCCAACCCGTTTGTCTTCACCGACAACCCCTTCATCCCCACACAATTGGGCGAAAAGTTCACGGCCGGGGATGCCCCGCGCTACACCATGGCCCGGGCCGACATCAATATTTTCAACACCGAGGTGTGGGAACTCGTCCAGGACTTTGAGGTTCTGGACCAGCTACAGGCAGAGCTGGACCTAGGGAATCCACGCCGCTGGGACATCCTGTACGCGCTGGAACGTGCGCTGGACGCCGTCGTACTTTCAGACATTGTGGGCACAGCCGCGGCAGCCCGCGCCCTCCTCACTGAGGTTTTGGCCCAGCCTGCCAATGCCAGCGCCCACCAAATCACGGCAATTGGGCATGCTCACATTGATTCCGCGTGGCTGTGGCCGGTGCGTGAAACGGTGCGCAAGGTGGCTCGCACTACCTCCAATGTGGTGAATTTACTGAACGAATTCCCCGAGTTCCAGTTCGCCATGTCTTCCGCACAGCAGTATGAATGGCTGAAGGAGCACCGTCCGGAGGTGTTCGCCAAGGTCAAGGAGGCCGTGGCGGAAGGGCGTTTCATCCCCGTGGGCGGCATGTGGGTGGAGTCCGACACCAATATGGTGGGCTCGGAAGCCATGGCCCGCCAGTTCACGTACGGCCAACGCTTCTTCCGCGAAAACTTCGGGATCGAATGTAAGGAAGTGTGGCTGCCGGACTCCTTTGGCTACTCGGCCGCGCTGCCGCAGATCGTCAAGCAAGCCGGTGCCAAATGGTTCCTGACGCAGAAAATCTCCTGGAACACCGTCAACAAGTTCCCGCACCATACCTTCAATTGGGAGGGGATCGACGGCACCCGCGTCTTCACGCACTTCCCGCCCGCCGACACCTATAACTCCCAGCTCTCCGGCGCCGAGCTGGCCCACACGGTCAGCAATTTCCGCGACAAGGGTGCTGCCAAGAATTCACTCATCCCCTTTGGATGGGGCGACGGCGGCGGCGGACCCACGCGCGAAATGCTGGCCAGGGCCAAGCGCACCCGAGATTTGGAGGGTTCCCCGCAGGTCACGATTCAAAGCCCGGCCGAGTTCTTCACAGCCGCCGCGGCCGAATATCCCAATGCCCCCGTATGGAAGGGCGAGCTTTACCTGGAGCTGCACCGCGGCACCTACACCTCGCAGGCGTTGACGAAGCAAGGGAACCGTCGCAGCGAACACCTGCTGCGCGAGGCCGAACTGTGGAGCGCCACGGCCGCCGCGCGAGGCCTCATCGACTACCCCTATGACGAACTGGACCGGATCTGGAAGCTGGTGCTGCTCAACCAATTCCACGATATTCTGCCCGGATCCTCGATCGCCTGGGTACACCGCGAGGCTGCGGAAAGCTACGCCCGGATTGCCGATGACCTCCAGGAAATCATCTTTGCTGCGGTGCACGCCTTGGCTCCACAGCCGGCTGTCGAAGTGGCCCTGGTCTCAACAAACTCGGTGATCGAGCCTGGGCCCACGGCGGCGAGGGACCCGTTGCGTGCTCGCGAGCAGTGGGAGCCGTTGGGGAGCGAAAATCCGTCCATCGATTCTGCCCTGCACTTCAACGCCTCCCCGTACCCGCGCCGCGGCATCGCCCCGCTCAGCGCGGGTGTCCCGACACCGGACACAGAAAAAGTGACCGTGGAGCGTAGCGACGGCCACAGTGACAGCGGAGAAATAGTCGTCCGCAACGGGCTCATCACCGTTCGTTTCGACAAAGATGGCGTCATTTCCTCCATAGTGGACGTAGCTGCGGACCGCGAGCTGGTGCCGGCCGGACACGGCGCCAACCTGCTGCAACTGCATGCCGATTTCCCCAATATGTGGGACGCATGGGACATTGACGAGTTCTACAAGAACACCGTCACCGACCTGCGCGAGCTTGATTCGATGGACGTTGAAATATTGAACGGCCAGGCGCAGGTCACCATTAAGCGCAGCTTCCGGAAGTCGCACATCACCCAGCGTGTGCGGATTTCCCCGGACTCCAAGGTCATCACGGTGCATAATGCCGTGGACTGGCACGAGCAGGAGACCCTGTTGAAGGCCGCGTTCCCGATCGACGTGCACGCCGATCACGCCCGGTTTGAGACCCAATATGGCCACATTCAGCGCGCCACACATGAGAACACCTCGTGGGATAACGCCCGTTTTGAGGTGTGCGCGCACCGCTGGGTCCATGTGGGCGAGCCCGGTTTTGGTGCCGCCGTCATCAACGATTCCACCTACGGGCACGATGTTTCCCGCCACCCCGGCACCAATGGCGCCAGCTTCACCACGGTGCGGCTTTCATTACTGCGCGGGCCGCGTTTCCCCGATCCCACCACTGATCAGGGGCACCATTCCTTCAGTTATGGGCTCGTGGTCGGCGCCGAGGTGCAGGACGCCGTGGCCGCCGGATATGCACTGAACCTGCCGTGGCACGGCGTACCCGCAGAGGTTCCCGGTGCCACTATCGCACCCCTCGTCAGTACTGATTCGCAGGGCGCCATCATTGAGGCCGTAAAGCTGGCCGATGACCACAGTGGCGACGTGATTGTGCGCCTGTACGAGCCGCTGGGCGCCCGGGCAAGGGTGACACTATCGGCGTCGTTCCCTGTGGTCAGCGTGGTGGAAAATAACCTTCTCGAGCAGCCGTACGACGCCGGATCCCTCACCGTGGGCGCCTCGGACGGACCAGATGCCGGCACCACTGCCCGCGCCACTGGCAGTGCGGAATCTGGCATTTCAGAATCTGCCAGTTCCGAATCCGAAAACCCCTCGATGCAGCTCACCTTGCGCCCCTTCCAAATCCTGACCCTGCGCCTGCAGAGGGGCAGCAAATGAGCTTCCCAGCTCCGGTTTCTTCGTGGTTGGGCAACACCACCCCGCCACGAAGGAACCCGCTGCGCTGGGGTGTGAACTACACGCCGAGTGAGGGCTGGTTCCACTCATGGCAGGACTTTGATGTTGACGCCGTGCGGGCTGATTTTGAGTCAATCGCAGCGCTGGGCTTGGACCACGTACGGATTTTTCCGCTGTGGCCGCTGCTGCAGCCCAACCGCGCGCTTATTCGCCCCGCGGGCATTGCCGATGTGGGCCGGGTGGTGGATGCTGCTGCCGAGTTTGGTTTGGATGTTTCCGTGGACGGGCTGCAGGGGCACCTTTCCAGCTATGACTTCTTGCCCGCGTGGGTGACCAGCTGGCACCGGCGCAACATTTATACGGACCCTCTGGTGGTGGAGGCAGAGGCGCGGCTCATCACGGCGTTGGCCAAGGAGGTCACCACGCGACCCAACGTTTTGGGCATGACACTGGGCAACGAGACGAACCAGTTTGCCGTGGAACGCCATCCAGACCAGCAGCTCACCACCCCGGCGGAAATGGGCGAATGGTTCAACACCCTTTTGGCCGCCGCCCGCAAAGCCTGGCCCACGGGCATGCACCAGCACAGCTTTGATGACAACGCCTGGTTTGTGGACAGCTGCCCTGTCACGCCGGCCCATGCTACACGCTTGGGCGACGCCACAACGGTGCACTCGTGGGTGTTTGTTGCTGTGGCGCACTTGTTCCCCGAAGGCCACCCGGCCCGGACCTTATTTGCCGATTATTTAGTCCAGCTGGCCGATGCCTACTCGGATGATCCCGCCCGGCCCATTTGGTTGCAGGAGATTGGCGCCCCACACCCGGCCGTTCCGTTCGACGGCGCGGCAGACTTCTTGGAACAGAGCCTGCGCCCCGTGTTGGACACCCCAAATTTGTGGGGGTCACGTGGTGGTGCTCGCACGATGTCAGCCGGAAGCTGGCCGACTTCCCCGAGCTGGAATACACCCTCGGGCTATTGGACTCCGAGCGCCGCCCCAAGCCTGCGGGCCTGCGCCTGGCCAAGCTGATTGCCTCCGAGCGGGCCAACCCCACCGCCCCGCTGCATCGCAGTACAGCCCTCTCCTTTGACCCGGGCGACGAGGCCACGGGCATGGGCCGGTCGGTGGCTGACCCCTCCGGTGAGCTGTTCACTGCATGGTTGGCGCGGGCCGCCTCGGGTACCAAGCCCGCCTTGGTGCGTGCGTCCAAGACGTCCGACGCCGATTACCTCGCCGCCCGTGGCATCACCGATGTGGTCAATTAAGAGGAAGCCTGCCGCAATACTGGAATGCTGCCGTGCTGGAATGCTGGAATGCGGCCATCCAAACGGACATTGTCCCGCTGCGACCCGCGTTCCGGCAATTCAGGCCCGCGCGGCAGCCGGACTCACCGTACTCAGCCACATGGATTACTGCCGCCGCAGGCGTCATCCTCGGCACCCAGGGCGCCGTCGCTTTCCTGACTGGCGCTCACTCGCCGCCCACCAGACTGGGCCACCTGACCGCCGTCGTGCTTCTGGAACTGTTCATGTGCCAGATGAGGCGAGCTGACGGTTAAAGGACAAAACCCCCGCAGCACCAGGCGCTGCGGGGGTTTTGTAAACAGGCAGTGATTAGCCGTCGGTCTTCACGATGTATACATCGCACGGAGCGTTGTGGGAAACAGCATTGGCAACCGAGCCCAGTACGCGGGCCAGGCCCTGCATGCGGACGTTACCGACAACGATCAGTTCAGCTTCGAGCTTGGCGGCTTCTTCCAACAGAACGTCGGCCGGCTTGCCCAGAGCAGAGGAGTATTCGGTCTTGACACCGGAGATCTTCAGCTCTTCGGCAACGCGCTGTGCAACACGCTCAGCCTCATCTGCCGTGGAGAGGAACCATTCGTCGTTTCCAATGGCAACCTTTTCGGTCTTGTCTTCGCCGAACGCGGTCACAACGCGCAGGGTGCGGCCCGTAGCCTTGGCCAGCTCCGCAGCGACGCGTGCAGCCTTCATGGACGTTGCGTTGCCGTCGACGCCGACAATGATAATTCCAGCCATTTGTTTCTTCCTTAAGCTTGCTCCTGAAACACCAGCACCTTGCGCGCTGGCGCCATATCTTGAACCCTACTTTAGCCACAAAACTGCATAAATAGGCCTAAAAGTGGGCGAACTTACGCCCCTGTTACGGGAACTTTGCCAGAAACGGCGTCAGCCAGCAGCTCCAGAACATGCCGGTAGTCCTCCCCCGTAGCCCGGGTCATCCCCAACTCACACGTCCGGTTACACGATGCATGGCCGACGGCGCCCATCGCCACTACCTCCGCCGCTTGGGCCGCCGTGGCCGACTCGGTCAGTTCCGGGTGCAACATGCCCCGATCTCCGGCGAACCCGCAGCAACCCCAGTTATCGGGCACCTGGACGTCGTCCGCTACGGCCTCTGCCACCTGAACCAGCGCCGGGTTGAGTCCCATGCGCGCGGAAGAACATGTGGGGTGCAGCGCCAGTGATTCCAATCGTTCCCACTCCCCACCCAACAACGGCAACAGCTTCTGAGCGGTAAACGCCACGGCATCTACCACGCGCAGCGGCTTCTGTCCTGGCGCCAGCACTTCACTTTCAATGGTGTGCAGCAATCCCTCTGTGCAGCTCGAGGCGTCGCAAATGACGTCCAATGCGCCATCCCGGGTGGCAGCCCGCAGCAACTTCAGGGTCTTGGCATGCATGTCCGCCAACCCGGCCGCCATGCCTTTCGAGGACCACGGCGTCCCGCAGCACGCTTCCGAAATATCCTCCGGTACCAGCAAGTGAACCCCAGCCGCGGCACACAGCTGCTCAAAACTCGCCTGCACCCCCGCGGAATCCTCCCCTGCCGGCCCGAACATGACGTTGACACAGGCAGGGAAATACACTGCCGCCGCTTCACCGGCAGGCGCGGGCCGCCGTCGTGCCTTGCCTCCGGCGGGAAGCTCCTTGGAATACAGCGGCAGCGTGTCCTCGCCCAGGATCTTTCGCCCGAGTTTATTGACTGGTTGGACGACGCCGGATGGCACCTTGGCGGCCACGCTCAGGGCCAGTCCGGCCCCCTGGGTGACGGCGCCCCAGTGTTTGGCGGCCGTGCCCCAGACTGCACTTTCCACTTTTCCTGCATCCTTGGTACGTAGATGTTTGACCAGCGTGCCGGTGTTGATGTCCACGGGACAAGCGGTTTGGCACATGCCATCCACGGCGCAGGTGTCCACGCCCGAGTACTCATAATCCTTGGCGAGTGCATCGGCCAGTTCGGTATTGCCTGCGCGGCGGGCCGTCTCCATGTCCCGCAATGTGACAATACGTTGGCGCGGGGTCAGCGTCAGGTTCTTGCTGGGGCAGACCGGTTCGCAATAACCGCAGGAGACACAGCGGTCCACCTCGGGGTCCACCTCGGGCGGCGCAGCCTTTATATGGCGCAAGTGTGCCAGAGGATCTTGATCGAGAATGACGCCCGGGTTCAACATGCCGGCGGGGTCGAATAATTCCTTGATTCGGCGCATCACCTGGTACAGCTCATCGCCGTATTGCCGGCGCACAAACGGTGCCATGACGCGGCCTGTGCCATGTTCGGCCTTGAGTGAGCCGCCCTCGCCGAGCACCACGTCAACCATGTCTTCGGTGAAGGCCGAGTAGCGGCCCAGCTCATCCTTGCTGGCGAATTTGTCCGTCAGCATGAAGTGAATGTTCCCATCTTTGGCATGCCCAAAGATGACGGAATTAGCATAACTGTACTTATTAAAAAGAGTGTTTAATTCCAGGCAGGTGCGGGCCAGTGCGGGGACCGGAACCACCACATCTTCCAGGAGTGCGGTGGTGCCTTGCGGACGCGCGCCAGCCACCGATGTGTACAGGCCCTTGCGCAGGTGCCATAGCTCGGCGCGAACCTTGGCGTCCGTGCTGAACTCGGCCGGTTCATCAAGTCCCAGCGATCCGGTCAGCGCCACGGCCTTCACGTTGAGATCAGCGAGTTCTTCGATGGTGCCGCTCTGGTATTCCACCAGCAGCGCGGCGTGCTGGTCTACGGCCAGATCGCGCACCACCCCGGGAACTTGGCTCAGGCCCTGGCCGACCTTCAGAGACAGTGCATCCATCAGCTCAACCGTTGCGGCCCCGCTATCCACAAGGGCGGGCAGGGCCGTGTTGGCCGCTTCCAGGTTTTTGAACACCAGCAGCCCTGATGTGGCATAGGCCAGGCGCGGAACGGTGCGGAAAACAGCCTCGGCCACAAACCCCAGCGTTCCTTCACTGCCAATGACCAGGTGCGCCAGGATATCTACGGGATCATCGAAATCCAGCAGCGCATTAATCCCGTAACCCATGGTGTTTTTCATGGCGAACTGGCGTTCAATCGTGGCCCGTGAGGCAGAGTTGCTGCGTACTCTTTCGGCAAGCTCACCCAGCCCCTTGAAGAGCTCTGGTTCCAGATCCCGCAGGCGGGCCGAAGCATCAGCAGCCCCGGTGTCGATGACCGTGCCGCTGGGCAACACCAGCGTCAATGATTCAAGAGTTCGGTAGGCGTTGTCAGTGGTTCCGCAGGCCATGCCCGAGGAGTTATTAGCCACCACACCACCAATGGTGCAGGCGGCCTCACTGGCCGGATCCGGGCCGAACTTGCGGCCGAATCGAACCAGCCGCGCATTGAGCTCCCGTACTGTCACTCCCGGCTGAACGCGAACCCGGGCGCCGCCGTCGAGAACTTCAATGGCACGGAAATTCTTGCGCACATCAACCAAAAGTCCGCCACTGACGGCCTGTCCACTGAGGCTGGTACCCCCGGATCGCAGCGTGAGCGGCAGCCCGCGGGCGGAGCTGACGCGCATCAGGTTGGCCACTTCGCCAGCATTGGCTGGAACGGCCACAGCTTGCGGGATCAGCAGGAAGTGGGAGGCGTCGTGCGCATTGGCGTGGCGGTCAAGCGCGCCGGTCTTGGTCTGAGTTGGGCTGGCCATGGCTGCGCCCACTTCTTGCAGCAACGCTCCACCCAAAACCGTGGTATCCCCTGCAACTTCGCCTGTTTGCGCCGCCATCTTTGCCCCTTTGTCAGTACCTGAATCCGCAGCACTCGAAATCGCCATTCTCCATGATGGTCTGCCTGGCGCGACCGCTGCACATGTGTCCGGTGCACGCCCGCGCGTCCCACGAGTATTCCACTGTGCGAGGGTCAAATACGAGCTGCGCCACTATCCAACTAATCGTGCTATTGACCAGGCTACTAATTGGTGCCACCAGCCGGGGCTACCAACCGGGGTGGGGCGTGCCCCTCGGAGGAACTCGTGGGTTCGCGGAAGAGCACGGAGGTGCGCGGAGGAGTTCGCGGACGTGCGCGGAGGAAACCGTGGCGGCACGCGGAGGAGTGCGCGGAGAAACTCGGGGGTTCGCGGAGGAGTTCGCGGAAGAGCGCCGCGGCATTCGTGGCGGGCTTGAACCATGACGTTTGTCTTGACCAGGAGGCTGCTCTTGCTTCCATTCTCCTTCTAGCTCGCTTACTAGCGCTCTTCCTCGTCAGCTTTCTAGTTACCGTCCCAGTCATCGCCTCCGGGCCATCGCACCTCCAGGATCAAGTCGCACTCATCACGTACCGGGTCTCCATCTGGAGTGATCGCCGTGGCTGCCAGTGAACTGATGATGGGGCCGCCGCTCAACACATCTGCGGCAGTGACCTGGTAATGGCATATCCAGAACCGGTGAGTTCCCGGCAATAGAGTGCCGATGTTCAGTTCTTCTTCGCAGGGAAAGCCGGAGTACGCCAGCTCAGTCATGTCGGCGTTGCTGAACTGACGGGGCACCAACCGGACGTCCTGAAGAACTTCTAGCCCAACATTGAGGATGCAAATGGACGCAATGACCTGTTCACCCATTGAGGCCGACGCTGTGGAGCAGGAGTTCAGCAGCTTCAGACCATGCCCATCGCCTCTGCCCGGAACCACCCCTGAGCCGTCTGGCATCTGTGACGGCCTCCTGGGCATCGGCACCCGACGGGCCAGCATCGGTGCCGACCTGGCGGGCAAGAGCCCCGGGAAGTTTGCTCGCCCGGGCGCCATCGGTGTTGCCCATCCCTCTTCCGGCGCGAAGTCGAGAGCAGCTTTACCTCGACTGTGTCCAAAAATCTTTCCGTCCTCCATAGCCCCACTCCACTAGAGAAATAACCGTTCACTAGTGGAGAGGGTTCGAGCCGGTAATCATGACGCGAAACATCGCACGGGAATTTTCTATGCCAAGTTCACAACGCCTGCTCTGGCGACTTCGCTCGGATCAAACTCTGACACTAGAGGATCTATTACGTGAGGAAACGTGCGCCAGCACCTTAGGATTTGAAGTTCTTAGGCCCCTGTAGCGATTCCAGTTGAGACTTTTTGGTATCTGCCAATCGCACCAAGGTGCCGCTCGGTTCATGAAAGAACGCCAGAACTGTCTCAGCTATGACGCACTTGGTCTGCGTGACCGGATCAAAAATGGCATAGGCAACGGTGAAGCTGGCGCCCTTGATTGCGCTGACCCACACCTGAACCACCGCAGCAATATTGCGGTAATTCAGGGGCGCCAGGTATTTGACTCGGTGTTCCACCACGAGCGCCTGTGTGTTCTGAGGAAGGTCAGAAAATATTGGTTGAGCCACCTCGACTCCGGGGAGCCCGGTGCCGGCGGGCGGGCCAAACGCGTGAACGCGCGCCTCCTCCAAAATTCGCAGCACTTCCACATTGTTGATGTGTCCGTAGGCATCCATGTCTCCCCAACGCATGGGAACATTCAGCGTCAGCCGCCGTCCGGCGTCGTGGTTCATCTCAGAATCCGTCACCATTTGTGCCACCGTTCTAGTTTTGCTCTTGCGCCATGTTCTTGGATGAGTCGGCGGCCCTGTTCAGATAATAGTGGGGAATCTGACGGCCGGGCATTCGCGGCAAACAGTCAGAGTGGTTCGGTAACATGTGGCCATGCGCGCTATCCCCTCAACCCGCCGCCGAGTGGAACTGGTCCTCGTTCCACTGGTGGCCGCCTTTTGCATGGCCTTCATCATTGGTGCCATCATCATTGATCGCGACGCCGGCCTGTGCCCCACACCGACGTGGAAAAATCAGCTCACACTCTCCCTTACCGGCAATGTAGACGCCACCGCCGTGACCGCGTGTTCAGGGACGGACTGCGTGCCGTTGCCGCCCACTTTTGCAAAAAACGCTACCGACAGCTCCAGCCTGTTGACCCCCCAAAAGGATGGAACTTGGCTCTTCGACGTAGCAGGGACGCCTCCCAAATCCGTCAGCTTCCGGGTCTACGATCAAAGTTGGAAAGTTGTGGCCACCCAGTCAGCTGCTCTGAACTGGACGCGAGTCTCGGGTAATGAACGCTGCGGCGGACACATGGCACCCATCGGCGTGGTACTTCACGTCCCTTAGGGCGTTTCCTGGGGCGCCTACCTAGAAGGTGTTTCCTTGGGTGGCTACCTGGAAGGCGGTTCCTTGGCGCCTACCGGTTCAGGAAGTAGATCAGCACGCCCGCAACCCACGTTCCTGCTGCGAGTGAAGCGAACCCGAACTCCGCCAGTATTCCCAGACCGGTGGCCTTAAGGGCAGCCACAGACGACGACACCGCGGGCTTGAACTCCCTCTGGCGGGCATATTCCGAGAGGAACAGGCCCACGGCGAACCCCAGCAAGAGTCCTACCACCGGGACCACGAAGAAGCCCACCACTCCGAGCAGTAGCCCAATAACCACTGACCGGCCGGGGATGGACCGTTCCTTCATGGCTTTGCCCGTCAGCACGGCACTGGATGCCATCCCCGAGGCCACGAACAACACACCAATGCCGAAGATGATCCAGCCCAGAGGTCCGCCCACCACAATTGCCCATACCAGCAGGCTCGCAGCAATCAACAGGCTCCCGGGCAGAACCGGCACGATCACTCCGACGGCCCCTACGGCAATGGCCAGTCCGCAAACGATGGTCCAAACGATCTGTGCATCCATGCGGCAATTCTGCCATCATCTGATTCCGAAGAGAACATTTCTTAGAATCTTTTTACGAGTATCTATACCATATTCATAACGACAGGCTTATCATAGAGGTATGAGTAATCCGGAGATTGTCCCCGGAGACCGGGGCAACGAAGCCACACAGGGTGTGGCCGCACTCCTTAGCGCTATTACTCTTCCTTCCATTGAACTCTTTGGCACTGACAATCTCCTTCTTGCGGACCTGCCCGACTATGTCCCGGCAACCACGCCGGAACCCCAGCCTCAATCAAGGCTGGGATTGGCCCGGGAGAACTACGATTCAACCGTTGCCGCATTGGTGGCCCTCAAACGCCTCGATGATCGCCTTTCTGCTTGTAAGGCGGCTTTGGTGGCTCGGCTTATGGGAGCAGCCGCCGTCGAGGCTCAGTTGACGTCGCTGGATACGTGGCAGGCCGGAATCTACGAGTCCAGCGCCCACAGTGAACTCGCATTGGCCCTACAAATCCCCGAACGCACCGCCGCAACGTTGGCGCATCATTCCACCGAACTTGTCAACAACCACCAAGCAGCGTTCCAGCAATTACAGGCAGGCACCATTTCCATCCGTCACGCATGGACCATCGTGGACGAGGTGGAAACTTTACTTGAAACGCCCGGCATCACCGCCCCTCAAACTGCGGCATTTGAACAACGTCTATTGCGACTGGCACCCGGAACCACGGCCAACAGTTTTGCACCCAAGGCTCGGCGGGCCAGAGAAGCTACGCATCCAGAGACAATCAATACTCGCACCAAGGCTGCCCATGCCCAGCGCGCTATGACGCTAGGCCCGGGCAAGGACGGAATGTCGTGGCTAACCCTCCATGTGCCATCGATCGCTGCCGAGGGGATTTGGGTCAAATGCACCAGGACTGCCCGCACCATCAAGAATCGGCCCAATCATGACGGAGATCCTGATGTACCGATTGAGAATCGGACGCTGACGCAACTACGGGTGGATGTTGCCGCGGCTCTTCTGCTGGGGCAGCAACCACTACCCGGGTTCACTTTGGACGTAGCCACATCTTCCGCTGATTGGCGAGGAAATGGCTCCGGCTATGCTCAGGGGCTGGTGGATGGGATTGCCGAGAATACAACCCAGGATTACCTGGACCAGCTTGTTGCGCTCCAGTCCGACAAGCTCATTGCCGAGCCGCCGCTTCCGGAAGCTGCCGTTCTAGTCACGGTCCCCTTTCTAGGAGCGCTGGGCATCACCAACGAACCTGCGGAACTGGTGGGGTCCAGTACCTGCTCGGGGCCGGTCCCACTAGACATCGCCCGTAAACTCATGGTCAAGGCTGGTAGCTTTCTGCGAGTTCTCACCGATCCAGTCACGGGAGAACCTTTGGGTTTGCATCCGGAGAAGTATCAACTGCGGGATTCGGACAGGGCAGTATTGCGGGCCCTGACCGGCAGCTGCTACTTCCCGTGTTGCCCCAACCCGGTAATGGACACCGAAACAGACCACCTCAAGTCCTACGGCGCTGGCGGACAAACCATCTTGGAGAACCTGCGGCCCGCATGCAAAAGGCACCACACGCTCCGGCATTTCAAGGACGACAAGGACCGGCACGGAAGCTACCGCAGCATCCTAGAACCTGATCGGCACAATCTGCGCCTGCGGGGCTGGACTCCCAACCTAGATAACGAAGGGTCAGTCATTTGGACCTCGCCCTCAGGCGCAAAACATCGCGCTCCCGGCAACGATCCCCACCCACCGAGCTATCCAACGTGGCTCGAGAAGCGCCTAGCTGACCCCACAGATCCACCCCAGTCAGAGCCAGTGCCAGCACCAGAGTCAGCACCAGACTCAAAGTCAGCGCCACGAGCCACGTCAGACTGGGGTTCAGGGCCCAACTCAGTCCCGGGGAGACACAGGGCGGTGGCTGGAAAACCACACAGCCTCTTTGAACAGCTGATCGTCAGTTACATCAAGAACCACCGCTGCTGAAAACGCTGCTCCGTCGGAACGGCCACGGATTTAGCTGCCGAAAGAACCTCGCACCGATAAATGACAGCACCGAAGAACGGCGCGGAAGAGTTGGGGTTGCGTCGGGCCGTGCCGTTGCAGCAGATCAAACTCGGCTTCCACGTCAAGATGCTCGGTAAGCCACTGCGGCACCCAATTTCCAGCACTAGGAGCTCGTGTTGCAGGTGGCCGTGTGCCGGGCCACTACCGGCCGGACCGGGGTTCTTCCCCGCCGCTAGTATCGTCGTATAGGGAGTAAGTTGGCGGCGATTCACAATGCCCGGGTTGCCCCGCCCCCGGCCTAGACTTTCACGGTGAGCACAGTGCAGAAAATCAAAACGCAGGCGCCCGCCCGTTCGGAGGCGAAGACCGCCCGGCAGCAGAGCCGAATCGCGGAGGCCGCCAACTCGCCCCTGTCCCTCGCGGGACTAGTGGGCGCAGTATCTTTCATCGTGTACTCCGTATTTTCGTGGTTGCAGTGGCAAAGCTTCACCATCCGCTCGTGGGACCTTGGCATTTTCACTCAACTGGCCAAGGCCTACGCCGATTTCCGCCCGCCCATTGTGAGCATTAAGGGCGATGGCTACAACCTTCTGGGTGACCACTTCCATCCTCTGCTGGTCCTGTTGGCACCGTTCTACCGACTGTTCCCGAGTGCCTACACACTGCTCGTGGTGCAAAACGTGCTTCTGGCCGCCTCGGTAGTGGTGGTTGCGCACCTGGCAATCAAGCGACTCGGAAAGATCACCGGCGCCTGCCTTGCCGTTGGCTACGCCCTGAGCTGGGGCCTGCAATCAGCCGTCGACTCCCAGTTCCACGAAATCGCCTTTGCCGTCCCACTGCTGGCGCTTGCGCTGTCTGCGCTGCTGGAGGAGAAGTGGCGTTCAGCCTGGATTTGGGCCTCACTATTGGTCTTCGTCAAGGAGGACCTGGGCCTGACGGTCTTTGTCATCGGTCTAGTCATGGCGTGGCGGGCCCGTACCGCCGCAGGGTTATGGCTGTCGGTCTGGGGTGTTGGCTGGTTTGTGCTGACCACCAAAGTCATCCTGCCAGCCATGAACCCCGGTTCCGAGTGGGCCTACCAGAGCCAACTGAACATCGCCGGGCTCCTGAGCGACCCCGCGTCCCTCTTCAATGCTGACAAGGTCACTACGGTGCTTTTGCTGGTCGTCATCACGGCCGGGCTGTGCCTCTTCTCGCCGCTGACGCTGATTGTGCTACCCACTCTTGCGTGGCGTTTCCTCTCTGACTTGCCCGTGTATTGGGGTCAGGAATGGCAGTATAGTGCGGTCCTCATGCCGGTGGTCTTCTGCGCAGCAATCGATGCCCTGTGCCGCAGGAAGGTTCTCTCCGGTACTCGACTACGACTGCTTTTAGGAACCACCGTCATGCTCATCGCCGTGGTTTTGACCAGCCAGTACGCTTTTGAAAAGTTGGCGGACCCTGCCAAGAGTTTCCCGCTCACCACCGTGGCGTCCTCACAAAGCGCCCTCGCCGCCGTACCCGACGGCGTCACCGTGGAAACCGATATTTCACTGATGAGCTACCTTGCGGACCGCACCGAAGTATTTTGGATTGGCAACAAGAACCCGGCCCCGGAGTATGTCCTCTTCGACGTGTCCGGCCGGCCAGGCCTGGCCCCCAACGCGATTGCTCAGGAAGCCGAGCAGCGCTTCCCTGGTACCCGCTTTGTCACCGTTTATGCCGATGCCCGCTACCAGGTGGCCCGCAAGGAGTAGTTGCCCGCTCTTCACGCGGTGATAATGGGCCCACGACCGCGAGGGCCCCAGCGCGAGCTTCCGCGCTCGGAGAGCGATGATGGGGCCACGACCGCCAGGGCCCCATCGCGAGCTTGCGAGCGGTGGGAGCGGTTGGGGAACGACGGCGGCACTTAAGTGCCGCCGTCGTCCTTACCTTAAGCGGAGCGAGCCTAAGAGGTAACTAGCATGAGAGGGTGACTACCGTGAGAGAGCGCCTCACGTAAAGGGCGGTTAGGCAGCCTTGCGAGCGGCGGCCAAGTCAACAAACACTGCGCGGTTGAGTTCGAAGGAATCCGAGGCGTGGCCCAAGATGATGTCTTTCTGTTCTCGGGTGAAATCTGTGGTGTCCATGAGGTCCCGGTAGCTGTCCTTGTAGGGTTTGGACTTTTCAATTTCAGGGAAGGCGTAGAAGTTCAGGCCCTCGTCGGCAATGCCGTAGTGGCGCTGGACCAGGCGCTGGATGATCTGGCCACCGGAAAGATCGCCCATGTAGCGCACGTAGTGATGGGCCAGTAGGAATTCAATGGACTCAGTACCCAACGTGGCCAGTGCGTCGGCGTAGATGCGGGTGGCGGGCACAATGCCGATGCGACCATCGGCAAGCTGAGCTTCCCAGTCGGCCCCATGATGGTAGGCCATATCGGCTTCTAGGGCAGCGACTCGGGCAAGCTTTGGATCAATAAATGCGCCTAACTGAGGGTGGTCAACATGTGCTGCCAAGGCTGTTTCCAGCGCGCGGTAGATGACCAGACTCTGGTCCAACAGGCTTACCAGTGCGCCAGCATCTAAGGCACCTCCCATCAGCTCTGCCACGAAGGAGGAATCCTCCGCTGCCGAGTGGGCCGCAGCTGTGTGACTTTTGAGTTCCTCCGACAGTGCGGCCGAGACTTCGGGGGCAACGAACTCAACTGCGGGTGCTGACATGATGAACTCCATAATTAGGTAAAGGTAACCTTAGCTAATCAAGTTAGTGACACCCTGTCAAGATCTTAACGACACTGTGTCACAGAATGGGTTCACATTTGCGCTTCCCTTAATCGACACCCTTGATCTTGACAACAAACACGGCGCCCAGCAGACCAATCACGGCTGCCGTCACATAGAGCGTCACATAACCCCCCAGAATGGTGACGAGTGGCCAGGCAATGATCGGGGCAATAACCTGCGGCAGGGAGTTGGCCACATTAATCACACCCATGTCTTTACCGCGGCTGGCGGACGACGGCAGGACCTGCGTGAGCAGCGCAAAGTCCACTGCCAAGTAAACGCCGTAGCCAATGCCCAGAACCGCGGCCCCGGTCAGGGCGCCAATCCATGTGGGGGAGAAGGCCAGAATCAGCGCGGCCAGGGCAATAATTGCCGAGGAAGCAATGACAAAAGGTTTACGCCGGCCTATCTTGTCTGTCCAGCGCCCACCAATAACGGCGGTAATCAGCGTCAGGATGGCGTAAATTCCTGTCAGAACCAAGACACCGAAGGCCGGATCCTCGTGATGGACGGCGTCCGTGAGGAAAAACAGCAGGTATAGCGTGACCAAGTGGTTTCCCACATTAACGAGGAAGCGGGTGATCCAGGCCCACGCAAAATCGGGGTACTTCCGGGGCGAGATCCAAAACCCAGACACGAAGTTCAACCACGTGAACGGAGCCTTGTCCTTGGCGTCCAGCACCGGGTCACTGGCAAAGAATAAGTACGGGACCATACCCACCACCAAGCCCACGGCACAGATGATGAAGCCCAACGAGAAGTTCCCGGCAACCACGGCACCAATGGCCGCACCCATGAGAATGCCGAGCACGGTTCCCATGGACGCCATGCCGCCAATACTGCCGCGTTGGCGTACAGGAACCTGATCAGGGATGGCAGCGGTGGTGGCTGCGAGCGCACCGTTGCACCCCAATTGCACTAGGCACCAAAGCAGCATCATGGCAGCAACACTGGGCGCCCCAGCCAATCCCACGAGACCAATGGTACCCAGCAGCGCACCAATGAATACCCACGGGACGCGCCGACCAAAGCGTGACGTGGTCCTGTCGCTAAACGCACCGAAAAGTGGGTTCGCCACCAAGGAAACAGCGGCTCCAGCACCCGTCACCAGGGCCAGAATGCCTTCTTTTTCCTCGGGGCTGAAGTGCATGGCCTGCTGGCCGAGCAGAACCTGGATGGGGCCAAAGAACGCGGCGTTGATGCCAACGTTAACCAGCACAATCGACGCGGTCCAGCGGTGGCGCACATTGACAGTTGGCTCAGCCAACGCCAAGGTCCCCCGGGCTGGTGTTAGGCCCGTATTGGCATCTTCGAAACTCACAATCGAGCCACCCTCCCAGTAGTGCTGATCATTGCTACCCTAAATTCCTGTGCCCCAGCCTACGTGCCAAGGTTGACGCCGCACCCACTATTGCGCTGCTTCCACTGTGGCATTGCTCCCATGAGGGCCAGTTATTGCGCCGGACGGCACTGTTGCACTGCCCTGGCCTGTTGCGCTGCGGCGGACTGCTTCAATGATGCGCAGTCCCACCACGGAATCCGCCGGGTCCACCGGAACCGGGCCGCCAAGGAGCATGGCCTCCGCAAGAAGTTCATGGAATCGCGTGAAATTGCCGCGCTCCGTGGGCACCGGATGTGCCTGGCCATCCCGCCATAGCTCTCCCCACTGTTCGGGAAGTTCGACGCCGTAGCCTGGGTTTCCGGGGAGGATCCCGGCTAGAATCTGGGCTTCTTGCTGATCGCCGTCCGCCTTGACGTAGGCTGCCTCGGAACCGAGGACACGCAAGCGCGGCCCCTTATGCGTGGCGTTGAGGTTCATCCACAGGTGTGAAACCACACCGTTGGCATGTTCCAAGGCCACGAAGGCATCATCGTCTGCCATCTCTGCCGGGCGGCGTGCCGCTATTTCTCCGTGAACACGTTTCACGGGCCCAAACAGCTGGAGAGCCTGGTCAATAAGGTGTGTACCCAAATCGAAGAGGATCCCCCCGCCGTCGGCCACGGTTGCCTGAGCTTTCCAAGGTTTGGTGATAACGGGCTGCCACCTCTCCAGCCGGGATTCAAAACGCCGAACCTCGCCGAGGGCGCCGTCGTCGAGCATCTTTTTCAGCGTCAGATACTCTCCGTCCCAGCGCCGATTCTGGTAAGTGGTGAGGATCTGCCCGCTCTCTTGCGCAAGGGCAATCAATGCCTCGCCTTGCGCGCTCGTGGTGGCGAATGGCTTGTCCACCACCACCGCACACCCAGATTTCAGTGCCCTCGCCGCTAGTGGAGCATGGGTGGCTGGCGGCGTTCCCACCACAACAAGATCAATGTTTTGGTGACTGCGGGCCAGCTCCCACTCGTTGCGGGAGAGTACCCGCGCGTCAGGGTGTGCAAGCTTTGCCGCGGCCGCACGTGTGGGGTCCGACGTAACAATCACGTCCAAGCTGAACTGCTCCAATGCCGCGATCGGTGGGGCGTGGAAGACACTTCCGGCCAAGCCGTACCCCAGGACCGCCGTGCGGATTCTTTGCGCCATGCGTCAAACCTTACAGTCCGGGCTACCATGTGTTCCATGACGTTGCATGCCCCCAAAATCAGTTCACCACTGGAACCCGCTGAACAAGCCGCCTTGGCTCGCACCCTCGCCGACAGTGACGATGTCACCGTGTTTGTGGACGGGACAGCTCACCGCCTAGATACCGGCGCACGGGAGGCGGTGCTGGATCTACTGGCACGGCTCTCGCGTGGGGACGCCGTGAGCGTAGCGAGCATCGCTGAGCTGCTCACCACCTCGCAAGCCGCGGAACTGGCAGGCATCTCCCACACCTTCCTGCGTAATCTCACCGACCGGGGCGAAATCGCTGTGGAGTACCGCGGCTCGCACCGCCGGATCCGGCGCCAAGACATCACGGCCTGGCTAGCCAAGCAAAAGAGTGCAGCCGCCCTGAGCCCCGAAAACTAGCACCCGCAACCGCCCAGCATCAGCTGGCAACCTGATAATCGGATCAGAAAAGAGCTCAGGGGCCGATTTCCGCGGAGGAACACCTTGCGTTCTCGGCGTCGTGGGCGTTGTACTGGCTGACGGACGGGCGCGACAAGCCAGTTGCTCACCCGGGGTGAACCGGGGTGAATCCAACGCAGACAGCGAGCCGGTACCGTGACCGCGCGGCGATGTGGTCACGGTTAAACACACGTTGTTCGCGCGCACTATCCCGGCATCGAATTTCGCCATAGTTTGGGTGCAATGGGACAGGTGGCCGCGGAAAGCCACCGCCAGAGTGAGCACAAGGAGGCAGCCATGCGCCGCACAGGCAGACTTTCATTCTTGGCACTAGTGGCCGGCGCGCCCCTCCTACTAAGCGGCTGCACATCCACTCCACCGGTCAGCACAGCAACCCCGGCAAGTTCATCAAGCTCCACGGCCCCCACCGCCACCGCCACCGGCCCAATCCCATCCATCCCCGCCGTCCCCACAGATCCAACTGCCGCCTTCCCATCCCCAACGGGCAGCCGCAGTGGGAACGCAAGCCAGGCTCCGTCGTCGAACGCGCCACAACCCACTGTCATGGCAACCTCCGCTTCCGTGACACTGTTTTTCATTGCAGAAGGGGACGCCGGCACCTCCGGCCCTGCGGTGGGCTGCGGGGACAGTGCCATCTCGGTGACCAGCCAAACTGTCACCTACACGGATCCAGTGGAAGGCGCCCTGCGAACGTTGTTGGCTAATCATGCCGCCCACATAGGCCAGTCCGGGCTGAGGAACGCCCTCGCGGACGCCCGCCTCATCGTGGACTCGGTAGACAGGTCCGGAACCACAATCACCGCACATTTAAGCGGCACCCTGAGCCTGGCCGGCGAATGCGATATCCCTCGCGTTGAACAACAACTACTTCTGACGGCACAACAAGCTGCCGGCACTACCGTGGCCATCACCATCAACGGGAAGACGTTGACTGAGGCGCTCAGTTTGAAATAGTCCACATCTAAGAAAACTTTTGATGCCTATTTAGCAACTTTGGTTATATCCTGAGCACGTGAATACTCCAGCCTCGAGCGCCAACGCCGCCGCCGAATCCCTGCCCACCGAAACCCTCACCGAGCACAACCAGTCCGCACAAACACTGCCTGCGCACACATTCTCTGCAGAAACGCTGTCCGAAGAAGCCCTCGATGCCCTGAATCGTGCCACCGCTGAGGCGCAACCCCTCTCCCCGCACCGGCACGAGGCCCTGCTCTCTGAGCGCGCAGCCAATATCAAGCAGTCCGCCGTGCGTGATGTGTTTGAGATTTCCATGCAACCCGGACTCGTATCCCTTGCCGGCGGCAACCCGTATCTGCAATCCCTCCCCCTGGACAGACTGTCGGCCACGGCCGCGTCCATCATTGCCGAGCACGGGCTTGAGGCACTGCAGTACGGCGGCGGTCAGGGCACGCTCGAGCTGCGCACACAAATTTGTGAGGTCATGGCGGCGGAGGGCATTCTCGACGCCGATCCCGAGAATGTAGTAATCACGGCTGGCTCGCAGTCGGCCCAGGATGTGGCCGCGAAAGTGTTCTGCAACCCGGGCGATGTCATCTTGCTGGAGGACCCCACCTATGTAGGCGCGCTGAACACCTTCGAAGCCTACGAAGTTGACGTCCAGCCGGTGGCCGGCGATGAACACGGCATCATTCCGCAGTTGCTGCGGGAGCGGATCGCCACCCTGCAGGCCGAGGGCAAATCCATCAAGCTGCTCTACACCATCCCCAACTCCAACAACCCCTCGGGCGTCTCCATGGCCCCTGAACGCCGCCAGGAAGTGGTGGACATATGCCGTGAGGCGAATATCTTGGTGTTGGAGGACAACCCCTATGGGCTCCTGAAGTTCGACGGCGTCCTGCCGGAGCCCCTGCGCGCGGCCAATCCGGATGACGTTCTCTATCTGGGATCGTTTTCCAAGATCTTCGCTCCCGGACTGCGCATTGGCTGGGCTCTAGTTCCGGCACACCTCAAGCAGCGCTACTACTTGGCCAGCGAGGCCGTGACCTTGTGCCCACCCACTTTCAACCAGCTACTGGTCAGCGCCTACCTGCGCGATTACGATTGGCGCGGCCAGATTGACACTTACCGTGCACTGTATGCCGAACGGTGCGCGGCACTACTGGCGGCACTGGAGGAGTTTATGCCTGCTGGCGTGTCTTGGACCCGCCCCGAGGGTGGTTTCTTCGTTTGGCTCAGCCTGCCCGATGGCATTGATACCTACCCGTTGCTGCATCGCGGCATTGACGCCGGGGTCGTCTTTGTCCCCGGCGCAGCATTCACTGCCACTCCGGGTCCCAGTAACAAGTTGCGATTGGCGTTCAGCGCCGTCCCGCCGGAAACTTTGCGCGAAGGCGTCAAGCGGTTGGCCCCGGTTTTGGCCGAGGCCATCGCGGCGGCGCAGTAGCTGCAACCCCGAAACACAAAAATGCTGTTGTTTGACGGTTTCGCGGTGGTTTGAACCCTAGCGAAAACGTCAAACAACAGCATTTTTCGCAACGGCTAGTCCAGCAGCAGCGCCGGTTCTTCCATGATGGCGGCAACATCGGCCATGAAGCGGGCCGAGAGGTCTCCGTCCACCACACGGTGATCGAAGGATCCACCCAGTGTTGTGATCCAGCGCGGAATGACTTCCCCGTCCAGTACCCACGGCTTTTGCTTGATGGTTCCGAATGCCACGATCGCAACCTCACCCGGATTGATAATGGGCGTTCCGGTATCGATGCCCAGGGCACCGATGTTGGTAACTGTCAGCGAGCCGCCGCGCATGTCTGCCGGCGGAGTCTTGCCAGCCCGCGCCGTGGTGGCGAGGGCGTTCAGCGCAATGGCCAACTCCTTCAAGGAGAGGTTCTGCGCGTCCTTGATGTTCGGCACCATGAGCCCACGCGGGGTGGCCGCGGCGATGCCCAGGTTCATGAAGTGCTTGATGATGATCTCATCCCCGGTCCACGTCGCATTGACGGAAGGGTTGCGCGCAGCTGCCCAAATCACGGCCTTGGCCAGGATCAGCAGCGGCGACACCTTGATGCCCTCAAAGTCGCGTGAGACCTTCAAACGCTTGACGAATTCCATGGTGCGCGAGGCGTCAACATCCACAAAAATGCTCACATGCGGTGCGGAGAAAGCACTCTCCACCATGGCCTTGGCCGTCGCCTTGCGCACACCCTTGACCTTGATGCGTTCAATGCGCGGATCATCTTCGAGCCCGGTGCCTGTCGCCGGAGCCCAGAAGGTACCGGCACCATCCTGTTCGGCCGTGCGCTGATCCTGGTAGCTGAGCAGGTCCTTTTTGGTGACCTCGCCGCGGAGGCCGGTGGCGGAGACCTCGCTCAGGTCGATGCCCATGTCCTTGGCGGCCTTGCGGACCGGCGGCTTGGCCAGCACACGGTTGGCATGCGCCACCATGCGGCTGACAGTTGCCGCCGCGTTCGTGATCAAGTTCGACGCCGGATCGTGGCTAGGTGCCTTCGCTGCGGCAGGTGCCGCGGGCGCAGTTGCCTGCGGGACAACAGGAGCAGCTGGAGCCGGTGCAGCGGCTCGGGTGGGCGCGGCGGAGGGTGAGCTGATCCGCGGTCGCCGCTTGACGGCGTCGGCCTTGGGACCGGATCCCACCAGCGGCTTGGGAGCTTCTTCCTCAGGTGCGGCAGGGGCTTGAACAACAGGGGCAGGCGCGGCAGCGGCCCCGGAAACCTCGGAGCCGATGGCGATGATGGCAGTCCCCACATCCACCGTTTCACCTTCAGCAACCATCAGCTGAGCCACCACGCCGGCGTAGGGCGAGGGTAGTTCCACCAGCGACTTGGCTGTTTCAATCTCCACGAGGACCTCATTGACGGCGACAACATCGCCCAACTTGACCTTCCAGGAGACGATCTCGGCCTCTGTCAGGCCTTCGCCGACGTCGGGCAGCTTGAAGAAGTTCAGGGTAGACATGGTGGGCCTTCCTAGTATGCGAAGGCGCGTTCCAACGCCTCCAGCATGCGGTCAATGTCCGGCAGGTAGTGCTCTTCCACGCGGGCTATGGGGTAGGGCATGTGGAATCCACCGACGCGGATGGCCGGAGCCTCCAACGAGTAGAAGCAGCGTTCGCTGATGCGCGAGGCGATTTCGCCGCCAATACCGCCGAAGGTGGGGGCCTCGTGGGCCACTACCAAGCGTCCGGTCTTGTTGACGGAGGCTTCAACGGTGTCAAAGTCAATCGGTGAGATGGAACGCAGGTCAATGACTTCCACGCTGTGCCCATCTTCGGCAGCGGCATTGGCAGCTGCCAAAGCCACCGGCACCAGTGGACCGTAAGCAACCAAGGTCGCATCAGTACCTTCACGCACCACATGGGCTTTGAAGGGATCTCCCGGGCTGTTCTCGGTGTCCACTTCACCCTTGGACCAGTAGCGGCGCTTGGGTTCAAAGACGATCACGGGATCTTTGCACTCAACGGCTTGCTGGATCATCCAGTAGGCGTCGTTGGCGTTGGACGGGGTGATGATGCGCAGTCCTGCCGTGTGGGCAAAGAGAGCTTCCGGGGATTCGGAGTGGTGCTCGATGGAGCCGATGCCGCCGCCGTAGGGAATGCGGATGACCACAGGGGCGCTGAGCTGACCGTCGGAGCGGGTGCGGATCTTGGCCAACTGTGTGGTGATCTGGTTGAAGGCCGGGAACACAAAGCCGTCGAACTGAATCTCGCAGATGGGGCGGTGCCCGCGCAGAGCCATGCCCAGCGCCGTACCGATAATGCCGGATTCGGCCAGCGGGGTGTCCATGACACGGTGGGCGCCAAATTCCTTTTGCAGGCCTTCGGTAATGCGGTAAACGCCGCCGAGAGCGCCAATATCCTCTCCCATGAGGAAGCTTTTGGGATCCTTGCTCAGCGTTGCTCGGAGGCCTTCATTGATGGCTTTGGCCATGGTCATTGTGCTCATGCGGCACCGCCTTGTCCGTTTTCAGTGTCAACGTCAGCAAAGGACGCCTCATAGTTTTCAAACCAGGCCAATTCCTCGGCCACGAGCGGGTGAGTCTCGGCGTAAACCGTGGCGAACTTGTGGCGTATATCCGCGCCACCCAACGCCAGCGTGACGCGGCGTACATGGGCAGCCAGCTCGTCGCCGTCGTTCTTCACTTGTTCGAAGAAGGCGTCATCCGCCAAGTTCTCGGCGCGCAGGTAGGTTTCCAGACGTGCCAGCGGATCCCGTGTTTTCCACAGCTCCTCTTCGGCACCCATCCGGTACTTGGTGGGATCATCCGCCGTGGTGTGCGCGCCCACGCGGTAGGTGGAGGCCTCGATGAATACAGGGCCATGGCCGTTACGGGCGTGATCGAGCGCCCACTGGGTCACGGCGTACACGGCCAAAACGTCATTGCCGTCAACGCGAATACCGGGAATCCCGTACCCTGCGGCACGGTTGACCAGCGGAACCTTGGACTGAACTTCAAACGGGACGGAGATGGCCCAGTTGTTGTTCTGGCAGAAGAACACCACGGGGGCGTCGTAGGAAGCGGCGAAGACCATGGACTCGTGGACGTCCCCCTCGCTGCTGGCCCCGTCACCAAAGTAAGCCACGACGGCGGCCGGCTCGGTGGTGGGATCGGCCACCAGATCGCGTGAGATCCCCATGGCATAGCCCACGGCGTGCAACGTCTGCGCGGCCAAGACCAGCGTGTAGAGGTGGAAGTTGGTCTCGCGAGGGTCCCAGCCACCATTGGTAATGCCACGGAAAAGCTTAAGCAGATCCGCCAAATCCAAGCCACGCGTCAAGGCCACGCCGTGTTCACGGTAGGTGGGGAACGCGTAGTCGGCCTTCTTCATGGCACTGCCGGAACCAATTTGAGCAGCTTCCTGACCAATGACAGGGACCCACATCGCGAGTTCGCCTTGGCGCTGAAGTGCTGTGGCCTCGGTGTCGAAGCGACGCACAGTAGCCATATCGCGGTAGAAACCACGCACAACATCCGGGTCCAGCTTGTCTATGTAGGGGCTGAAGGTGGCATCGTGATGGGTGCCGCCATGCTCATCAAGGAGCTGGACCGCCTCCTCGGGGCCAACTCCGGTGTTGCGCAGCACGCCTGCGGATTCCCCTGCTGGGATCGGCGGCTGATTACCCGCCTGCGGGTTACCTACTTGGTTACCTGCCTGCGGGCGCGGCGATACCTGAGCACCTGATCCTGATGTGCCTGTGTCAGCTTGCTGGGCGGCGCCCATGCTGTCTCCTCGTCTGCCGAATCCCGGGGCTTCAAATGCCCCGTCACGACTCGTTGGTGCCGATATATGCCGCCTTCGGAATGCATTCCGCGGTGTGCATATATATACGTTTTCGATTTACAACTGTATCGGTACAGCCCGGCAAATACTGCCTTTGTTAACCGCTAGGAACGCCGTGGCTCTTTTGTATAGGACGCACAGATTTCAAGGAACCGACTATTCGCCGCCACCTCACCAATGCTGACCCGGACGCCGTCATCGCCAAAAGCACGCAAGGAGAGCGCCTGACTTTGCGCCAGAGCGGCAAACTCTTGGGTGTTGCGTCCTAACGGCAGCCACACAAAGTTGCCTTGGGCATCAGGAATGTCCCAGCCCAGATCTTTTAGGCCAGCCATGACACGGTCACGTTCATCAACCAGACTTTGTACTCTTTCCACAACCTGGCTGTAGTTTTCCATCGACGCAATAGCGGCCGATTCGCCAATTCCAGAGACGGCGAATGGTGTTGCTGCCGCGCGCACATACTGGGTGATCTCTGGCTGCGATAGGGAGTAGCCAACGCGCAAGCCAGCCAGTCCATGCGCCTTGGAGAATGTCCGCAGGACCATGACGTTGGGGTATTTGCGGTAGAGATCCACACCATTGACGGCGTCGCCTGCACGCACAAATTCTTGGTAGGCCTCATCAATAACAATGACCACGTCGCGTGGAACGCTGAGGATAAAATCTTCGGTTTCCACGGCGCCCAAGGCAGGGCCGGTGGGGTTATTTGGGGTGCACAGCAGCACTACCTTCGTTTTGTCCGTGACAGCGGCGGCCATGGCGGGCAGATCGTGGCTGCCATCTTCGCGCACCGGAACCTGCACGCTTTTGGCGCCGGCAAGACCAACACAGATGGGGTAGGCCTCGAAGGAACGCCACGCGTAGATGACCTCGTCCTGCACACCGTTGTCATTCTGGCCTGCGAAAGCCGCCAGAATCTGGTTCAGTGCCCCTAGACTTCCTGCGCCCGGGACAATGTCAGCAGCCGGAACGTCGAGGAACTCGCCGAGGGCTGCGCACAAGCGGGTGCTGCCCGCGTCCGGATAGCGGTGGATGTCAGCGGCAGTGCGCAACACGTCCATGACAGCCGGTACCGGGCCCAGTGGGTTCTCGTTAGATGAGAGCTTAAAACTTTCCAGACCGGGGACATCCACCGGGGGTTTCCCCGCAACATACTTGGGCAGGCGGCCAACTGCCGGACGGGGCTGCACAACTGAATCGGCATCGGCGGGAATAGAAGTCTCGGTCATGGACTAAGCCTAATGGCCGAGGGGCCACGGGCGAGCGAAGCGAGGCCGGGGAGGACATTAGGCGCTAATGGCCGAGGGACCACGGGCGGGGGGCCACGCCCGCGAGGGACCCGCCGAGAGCTTGCGAACGGCGGGAGCGGGTGGGGAGAAGCGAGGCCGGGGAGGACATCAGGCGCGCAGGGGAAGTCGTTGAGTCTTGCTTTACAGCAGTGCCCTCCGTGGCTGGACTGTGGAACTATGGAGCCATGCGAAGAATTGTCATTCAAATAGTGCTCAACGCGGTTGCCCTGTGGATTGCCAGCTGGATCTTACCTGGCATGAACATTGCGTCCACGTCGGTTGTTAATTCCAATCTGGGGGGCCCGTCAGGTACTGCAGAAACTCTCAACACGGCCCTGGGGTATTTGTTCATCGGCCTGGTTTTTGGTGTGGTCAATGCGCTCGTGAAACCCATTGTGAAGTTACTGTCGCTGCCAGTGACCATCTTGACCTTGGGTCTGTTCACCATCGTCATCAACGCCGCCATGTTGTGGTTGACGGCCTGGGTCAGCACCTATACGCCCGTGCACTTCACTATTGACGATTTCTTCTGGACGGCAATCTTGGCCGCCCTGATCATCAGTGTCGTTTCAATGTTGACCTCCAACTTGGGAAAGTCGACGTCTCGCCGCTAGAGGTCACCGCTGACCTGCGGACACCGGGCCCGGACGAAACGCTCATGCCAGCCTTGTTGGCTTGATCGAACGCCGGGTTGGTTTTGGCATCGGAATAGGCTTAGGTGCCGGCTTGGACTGATCCTTGACGTCCCGCCCTTGGTATACCCATTTGGTGCCAGCGACGGCCGCTCCGCCCACCCCAGCGCCCAAAATTGTCCGCAGCGTATCCCTGGACGCCTCAACGGCAGGGTTGTCAGACTGATCAAGTGCCGCAGCATCCACTAGGTAATTGTCCAAGGAGTGTGCCTGCTCAATGACCTCTCCCAAATCCCCGTCTTCCGCCATGGGTGGGCGGTGCGATGTCACCGTCACCCAGTTCGGTGCCGCTTCTGGTGGACCGTAGTCACCCGCCGTGACAATATCGTGCTCATTTTCTAGATCCACCACAGCAATACCCTCGGGAACATCCGCGTTCCTTGCTGGCGATCCGGCAATAACAATCATCTTGACATTTACCTCGGCACGGAACGTTGGGTCTGCCGCAGCCGCGGCAGCGTGAATGCCGCCGCCGCTGTGTCCGGTGAGAAGCACATCTTCCCCGGGCAGCGCACCCGAGGCTCGCAATGCTTCTTTAATAAGTTGCTGCACCACCACTTCCTGCTGCTCAAACGCTTCTCGTTGGGCCGCTGTTAACCCTTCCATGTTGCCTTCCATGTCAAAGGGGTTTGTACTGTCCACCGTGGACCAATCCTCGGTTCCCGGCAGATGGACCACCCACACATTGCTTCCATCAGGACGTTCGATCCGAACCACACCGATGGACCCTGGCGGATACTTGTAAGCATCGCTGCTGCCAGCCAAGAGACCCTCAATGCTGGCCCGGAGCTTCCAAGAAGTACCCTCAGCGGAGGAAGCATGACCGGGAGGGAAATATGGTTCCTCGGGATCCCATTCCTGCGCAGGAACTGCACGTACTGCCACCTTTCCCGGCTGGGCCAACCCCGCTTCGTCGAAGAATTTCCTCAGGACAACGGCCGGGATGACTCCTGGCTGTCCCTGCCTGCGGATCTGGGACAGAAGATAGGCCATCGCGTATCCAGGCCCCAACAGGCCGGCCGCATAGCCACCGCCGTTGTTGAGAATCTTCTCCATCACGTCACGCAGCCCGGCCCCTGGCTGACGCAGTAGAGCTGACACATCGGCTGCTACCCCCAAGGGAGCGAAGGGGCCCAAGCTCCAGGCATTCAGTCCCTGGCGCAGAGCGTCAATCCTGCCCATGCGCGCCACGACGGCAACATTGTGTGCTTCTGCAGCTTCATAGTTCGCCTTGGCCAATTGTGCCTTCCGGGCGAGCGCGGCGATGTCTACTTGTGCCCGGCCAGCAGTCCACACCGAATTGCGTAGGGCATCGACGGGTCCATAGGGATACGGCAGGGCCGCTGTTGTGACCCCCACCAACCAGGCCCATTCCGCTTGCAGACTATTCACGAGCGGGATCATGAGATGCGCCAAACTGCCCAAGTGGTCTCCGACTCCGGCGATCTCCGCCAAGGTGTAGCTGATGGACCCGACCCCACCCTCAATGGAAAACGTGGTGGAATCCCCTTCTTGGTCGCTCATGCTCCCACCCTCCCCGCCGTAAAGTTCACCGTTGCACTGCGCCGGTGAATCACGCACCTGCACCCCGACTGCCACCGAACCACCCTCGATGTCTAGGCCCACTACCCTCCACTGCTCGGGATGAACGCCCAGCCACCCCCGGCGTTCCCCGTGCCATACCCTGGTGCGAAGCCGGCAATACCGGCTCCGGCGGACCCGGCGCCTGCACCGCTGAACCCTGGGCCAAACCCAGGTCCCAACCCTCCGGCAAACCACGGAGCCCGCTGCCCTGGAAGGTCGGGGTTGAGGCAAACGTCCGGGCTGCTGCCCGCAGCGAATCCGTAGGCACTAACTGCATTGGCTGCGCTGTCAATGGCCCGAACCACAGCCAGCATTGCCGCATCTCGGGCTGATAATTCCTCCCGGAAAGCCGTTGCGGCAGGAGATTTCCAGTCCAGCAGAGCCACTTGTCCCAGCTGTAGCCGCAATGCCTGCATTTCTTGTGAGATTCCAGCGAGCCGATGAGCCATGGCGAGCAGTGCCGCTGGATCCAGTCCGGCTCGCACCCCAGCTCCTAGCCCAACCCCAACTCCGCTGCCAGCCCCAAGTCCCCCAAGTCCACCGCGGAAGGATTCTGCTGCTGCCATGTGATGCACCGCCTTCCTTCACTATCCCCGCAGTAAACCTGCCCACGTCAGGCAGCGTTGCCCCTCAATGTCTGGCCGCTGCCGCCTGAGAAGCCAACCCTAGATCGCCTTCCAAAGGCTGCACCAGAGCCTTCCTGCGAAATGTGGCTTGTCCAGCTAGATACCCCCGCTGTGGAGGAATGGGCGGTTCATGAAAGAATTAGGCCATGTCTGATTCCGCAAATGCCACAGCCCGCATCCCTTCCGGCCGCAAGTCATTGGCCGCTTCCTCCGAGCGCATCGCTTTGGGGCCCCTTGATGGCCGCTACTCCGGCGCCGTCGCACCCCTGGTTGACTACCTCTCCGAAGCAGCCCTGAACCGCGACCGCGTAGCTGTTGAAGTTGAGTGGTTCATCCACCTGACCAGCAACAACGTACTGCCCGGCACGGAGCCGCTGACTGCAGAGCAGCAGGCAGGCCTGCGCGCCATCGTGACCGAATTTGATGCAGCCTCCGTCAAGGAACTGGCCGACATTGAAAAGGTTACGGTCCACGATGTCAAGGCTGTGGAGTACTTCATCGGCAATCGCCTCGCCGCACTGGGCCTTGATCGTCTGAAGCCGCTGGTTCACTTCGGCTGCACCAGCGAAGACATCAACAACCTCTCCTACGCCGTGGGCGTCAAGGGTGCCGTGGAGGATGCTTGGCTGCCCGCCGCACGCGCACTCGTTGCAAAGATCGCCGCCATGGCCGAGGAAAACCGCGCCGTCCCCATGCTTTCTCGCACACACGGCCAGCCCGCCACCCCCACCACTTTGGGTAAGGAATTGGCCGTGACGGCCTTTCGCCTGACCCGTCAGCTGGACCGCATTGCCAAGACCGAATTCTTGGGCAAGATCAACGGCGCCACCGGAACCTACGCAGCCCACTACGCATCTGTGCCGGAAGCCGACTGGGAAGACGTTGCCAAGAACTTCGTTGAATCACTGGGCCTGACCTGGAACCCGCTGACCACCCAGATCGAATCCCACGACTGGCAGGCCGAGCTCTACGCCGACATGGCACGCTTCAACCGCATTCTGCACAACCTGTGCACGGATGTGTGGAGCTACATCTCCATCGGCTACTTCGCGCAGATCCCGGTTCCGGGCGCCACGGGTTCCTCGACCATGCCGCACAAGGTCAACCCGATCCGCTTTGAAAACGCTGAAGCGAACCTGGAGATCTCCAATGCCCTGCTGGACACTTTGGGCGCAACCCTGGTCACCAGCCGCTGGCAGCGCGACCTCACCGACTCCTCCAGCCAGCGCAACATCGGCGTAGCCTTCGGCCACTCCCTGCTGGCCATCAACAACGTGCTGGGCGGCCTGGGTCGGCTCAACACCGCTGAAGCAGTACTGGCCGAGGACCTTGATCACAACTGGGAGGTCCTCGCCGAGGCCATCCAGATGGTCATGCGCGCCGAGGCCATCGCCGGCGTCGAAGGCATGGCCGACCCGTACGAGCGCCTGAAGGACCTCACGCGCGGCCACCGCGTTGATGCTGCGCGGATGCAGGAATTCGTCTCCGGACTGGGCTTGTCAGCCGGCGCGCAGGAACGCCTCCTGGCACTGACCCCGGGCAAGTACATCGGCATCGCCGAGTCCTTGGTGGATCACCTGAACAAGTAAGTCCCAAACCGTTCCCTTCCGGGAGCAGCTAGGGAAAGTTCGACGGCGGCACTCACGTTGCGTTTCAAGCGCACCCTGGGTGCCGCCGTCGTTCTGTTCGAGACCAACTAAAGACCTCTTGAGAGGCCGTAGTGACCTCTACGCTGCGCGGCAATCGTGGTACAAAACATGGTGTGTTATCGGCAACATTTTAGGCACAGGCACCCCGTTGGCCCGGTAAGTTTTACTGTATGGACACCGCCGATATTACTTTCCGCACCCGCAAATGGGTTCGCCCCGAAGACCTGAACGCGAACGGCACCCTTTTCGGCGGCAGCTTGCTGCGTTGGATTGACGAAGAAGCAGCAATTTACGCCATCGTGCAGCTGGGTAACGGCAAGGCCGTGACCAAGTACATCTCCGAAATTAACTTCGTTTCCTCGGCCGCCTTGGGCGATTTGATCGAGATGGGACTGACAGCGACCAAGTTTGGCCGCACTTCCTTGACCATGCGTGCCGAGGTTCGCAATATCTTCACTCGCGAATCAATCCTCACGGTTGAAAGCATCGTCTTTGTTAACCTGGGCGACGACGGCAAACCAGCACCGCACGGGTACAGCACCATCACCTACGATCGCGATCGCATCCCCAAGACTCAGAAGCAGCCGGCCAGCTAGCCCGCTAGGCGTCCCCCCAGCTGGGATGCCTGGAACCTTTCGATCCGCACCAAAGCCTCGCGAACGGCGTCGTACCCGGCGGCGAAACTCAACCGAACTGTGGCACTGCCATGCACCGAGTCAAAGTCTCCGCCGGGCACCAGTGCCACGCCCTCCCGCTCCAGCAGCGCCGCGCAATACTCGTTGGAGTCGGCAAAGGCGGCCAGCGCCGGGCCCAGGTTCGCGTAGAAGTAAAAGGCGCCGTCGGCCGGGGCGGCATCAACCCAGCCAAGGTCAGCCACCTTGGAAAGAATGTAGTCGCGGGTGCGTGAAAATTCCGCCACAAACGCGTCGGCTTCGGCATAGGACTGCCCACTAAATGCCTCAATGGCCGCCATCTGCGCCGGTGCCGGCGGGCAGAGTGCCACATTGCCGGCGAGCGCATCAACGCCCGCAATGAGATCATCCGGAACCAGAGCCCAACCCAGCCGCCACCCGGTCATGCCCCAATACTTGGAAAAACTGGAAATCACGACGCCGGACGCCTCAAGTTCCCAGGCGCAGACCCCTTGGGGATCGGCGTCACACGGGGCAGGGTAGGTGATGCCGTGGTAAATCTCATCACTCACCAATCGGACCCCGTTCTCACCGCACCAATGGTTGAGAGCAGCCAACTCTGCGCGTGAAACCATGGTGCCTGTGGGGTTAGCCGGTGATGCCAACACCAACCCGGCCAGTGGCCCGTGTTCGGCGATGGCTGCGTCGAGCATCTCCGGGGTGGGCTGAAAATGGGAGCTTGATCCGGCGTCGAGTTCCACCACCTCAATGCCCAGGGCCTTCAGGATGTTCTTGTAAGCGGGGTAGCCGGGACGCGCCAAAGCCACCTTGTCGCCGGGGTTGAACGCGGCAAGGAAAACCAGCATGAAGGCACCAGAGGAACCGGTGGTCACGGCAACATTCCGGGCCGGCACCTCGATCCCATACCAGCGCTTGTAGTGCCCTGCGATTGCCTGGCGGAGCTCCGGCAAACCAAGGGACGGCGTGTACGTCAACGGGATTTTTGACGTGTGGATTTGTGCGGCCCGGGCCGAGACCGCAGTCGGGGCTCCGCCGCTGGGTTCACCGGCACACAGGGAAATGATGTCCCGCCCGGCGGCGCGAAGATCGGCAACTCGTTGCAGAATGTCCATGACGGCAAAGGGCTCCACGGCCGCCCGGGCCGCTACTGTGAGTGGTTTACGCATGGAAGCTCCTGAGCTGTGCCGAGCGCACGGCGACGTGTCCAAGGTGAAGTGTCTGAGGTGCGCAGCGAAAAAGAGAACAACCTCCAGCTTGTCACACCCCGCACTGCTTACCCCTACGCTTGTTGGGTGAGTGAATTTAGCGAACGCGCTGCCGAAGAACTTGTCCAACCCATTATCTTGCTCGTGGACCGGGAAGAACCCGCTAGCGAGCAGCACGGCATTGCCGCAGCCGCCCTGGCATCAGTTCAGGCGTACCTGCATGATCCCCAGAACCCCGATTGGCGGATCTGGGCCGCGGGCCACTTCGCCAAGTCCGTGCGCCGGGCCGATGCCAAGATGTTCGCCAAGGTACTCACGGCATTCCCCGATCATGTGCTCGCCACTGTTGGAGAAGCCAGCGCCGTTGGCCTGCCGCCCATGCCAGCCGCAGCGTTACCCAAGCTGCTGTCCAAGCTTCAGGTTTCCGGGACCCAGCTGCCACCCGGCGCGCAGCTCCCGCCGCAGCCGTTGACAATCGTCCTCAATGGCTCCCTGGAGATGTCCACCGGTAAGGCCGCCGCCCAGGCCGCCCATGCACTTTTCGCGTGGGTTCTCGAATCCAAGCCCGCCGCCGTCCAGGGGTGGCTGGACGCGGGCTGCCCCGTTGGCGTGCAGGAACTTGCGGCCAAGGAGTTCAAAAAGGGCGCCCGCAAGTGCAAGGGTCCTGTGATCCAAGATGCTGGCCGCACCGAGATTGAACCCGGTTCCACCACGGCCTTCGTCACCACCGGCACGATCACCCGCTAACCCGCTAACCCGCCAGGGTGGATTCCTTCCTGCAGAATCCGCCCTAGCCCGCCAACTTGCCTGCGGCGCAACGGAAGCTAGCCACCGCTTAACGCAAAGGACGACGCCGGAAGCTAAGTTCCGGCGTCGTCCTTTAATGAGTGCCGCTTCAGTTAAGCGCGCCCAAGCAGGCCAAACGTTACTCGGCAGCGGCGAGCTGGCCGCACGCTCCGTCGATTTCCTTGCCGCGGGTGTCACGCAACGTGGTGGGTACGCCATTTTCGATCAGCGTGTCAATGAATTCCTGCATCACGGCAGGCTCCGAGGACGTCCAGATGGAGCCCGGGGTGGGGTTCAGCGGAATCGGGTTCACGTGGACCCAACCCCGGCCGCGCTGATTGAGCTTCTTCGCCAGGAGCTCGGCACGCCACGGGTGATCGTTCATGTCCTTGATCAACGCGTACTCGATGGAGACGCGGCGGCCCGTGACCTTGTAGTAGTTGTACGCGGCATCCAGAACCTCATCCACCTTCCACTTGTCGTTGACGGGGATGAGTTCGTCGCGGAGTTCATCATCCGGCGCGTGCAGGGAAAGCGCGAACGTGATGGCCAGGCCCTCTTGCGACAACTTGTTGATCGCCGGAGCCAAGCCAACGGTGGAGACGGTGATGCCGCGGGCGGACATGCCCAGGCCCTCGGGACCGTCAGCCACCATGCGGTGCACGGCGTTCATGACGCGCTTGTAGTTGGCCAGCGGCTCGCCCATGCCCATGAAGACAATGTTGGTGACACGGTCGGCGTCGTGTCCGCCATCGCGGCGCAGGTGGCCCAAGCCGCCCTCGGCGATGACCCGGTTGGCCTGGACAATCTGATCCAGGATCTCCGCGGTGGACATGTTGCGGGTCAGTCCGGCCTGGCCGGTGGCGCAGAACGGGCAGTTCATGCCGCAACCGCACTGGCTGGACACGCACAGGGTCACGCGGCCCGTGTAACGCATGAGGACGGACTCCACGAGGGAACCGTCGAACAGGCGCCACAGGAACTTCACGGTGTCGCCGTTGTCCGTGGTGAGGCGCTTGACCTCGGTCAGGAGCTTGGGGAACATGGTGTCCACAATCTCGGCGCGACGGTCCTTGGGGAGGTCGCTCATGCGCTCGGGATCGGTGGTGTAGTGCTGGAAGTAGTGCACGGAGAGCTGCTTGGCACGGAATGCCGGCAGGCCCATCTCCTTGAACTTTTCCTCGCGCTCGGCCAGCGTCATGTCTGCCAGGTGCACCGGCGGCTGCGAAACGCGCGGCGATTTAAACTGCAGCAGCGGGCGGCCTTCAGGGTTCTTGGCCTGATCCCAGCCCTCGGTGGCAGGCATAACCTGCGCCGGGCGGGCCGGACGGCGCTTCGGTGCGGTCGCGGAAGAGGCGACTGCGGGGCTGGGAATGTTTTTGGGGGAAGTCATCCTTTCCATCATCCCCTACTTACCCCAGCCTGTCCCGTCTTCACCGCCAAGATCACATTTTGGCTTTTCTGGGTGCGGATTTTTTTAGGACAGGAACGACGGCGGCTCGTCCCTGCGCCAGAGCCCACATCTCCCGCTGTGGTGGCGCATGAGGCTCTGCAATATCCACCCTTGGTGGCGCGTGCGGGCGGTTGGGGTCACATAGGCTGAAAACATGTTCTCCTTGATTCTTGCCGCGGTCCTGGCCTGCAGCTATGTCTATCTACGCCGCAAGGACCCGCGCATGTTGCGCAACGGGCTGGTCCTGGTGGCGGCCTGCTGGTTTGCCGTGACAGGGGTGTCCCAAGTGCTGGCCCAATGGTTCCCGTGGACACAGTGGATCACGCTCGGGATAGTGGCCCTGACACCTCTTGCAGTGGTTGTCCTGGCCGGTTTCTTGATCAGTAACGGTGTGCGCATGATGCGCCGAGAGGGCCGCAGCCTAGGGAACTTGCTGTCCTTGATTGCCGGTCTTGCCTTGTTGGGCCTGCCGCTTGTTGCCGCCCTGCTGGTGCTCACGCTCAATCCGGTGGCCATTGGGCTGGCCGCATTGCTGTTCTTCATATGTAGCTACTTTGGCGTGGTCTTTGTGGTTTTCCTGGCCTACGCGGTGGCGTACGGGCGCATGAAACACACCATCACTCCGGCAGCCGTGGTCATCTTGGGCTCGCAAATCATCAACGGAAAAGTGCCGCCACTGCTGCGCTCTCGCCTCGACAAGGGGCTGGAAGTATACCGAGGGGTCAGCGCCCAGGAAGAGCTGGCTCCGCTACTCATTCCGTCCGGCGGGCAGGGAGCGGATGAATCCAGACCTGAGGGTGCAGCCATGGCGGACTACCTGGTCGCCGCCGGGGCGCCCTCCCAACACGTGATTGCCGAGGAAAAGGCCAAGACCACTGCTGAGAATCTACAGTTTTCAGCCGCCGTTGCGCAGGGTCAAGGTCGGGGTGGCGCCATGGTGATTGTCACCAACAATTACCACGTGCTCCGCGCCGCCTTGCTGTCCCGCAAACTCGGGCTCGACGCCCAAGTGGTGGGCTCCCCCACGGCCCGATACTTTCTCCCGAGCGCGTTCCTGCGCGAATATGCGGCCATCTTGACCGAACATAAGGTGCTTCACGCGCTTCTGTGCCTGCCGTTCGTGGCGCTGACGGTGTTCCTGACCACGGCGCTGGTGTTGGCCAGCAGCTAGCAGCGAGCAGGAGCATTCGGACAGTCCGCAAACGCACAGACAACAAATGCACAGTCCGCAACCCATCAGAGCGCAAACACTCAGTCCACAAATTCCGACTGGGTCACGATGAATTCCCACTCGCGATCGCTCAACGTTCCATTCGTCATGGTGCCACCGGCCGTTTCCACGGCCGCCACCACATGACTGGGCACCTGACCGGCGCCCGTGTTTTCCCGCAGCCATTGTTTGGCCGGCAGCTCGATCTCAAGCCACCACAGATGAATTTCCATTCTGGCCACCCCCTTGGATGTTCTTCAACGTTATGCCTGTCGCAGCGCCTCTTCAATGGTTAAAATCACGCAAAACTGTTGCATTTATCAATTACGGCCAGTACCGCTGAGCTGCAGCGCTTTGTGTCAGTGGCCTACCTCGCCAGCCTCACCGTTGTGTCCACGGGGTTTCGCCGTACTTCGGCGTAGGGACAGCGCGACGCAAGTTCCGGCGTCGTGCGTGAATTTCTTAGAGCAGCCACACCAGGGTAAGCACGACGGCGATGAGCGGGAAGGTGAGCTGCACCAGCGCCGCTTTGGCCTTCTTGGGGGACGAAATGAGCAATACCAGCCCGGCCAGAAGCATCGACCCGCAGCCAGCCAGCACCAAGGCGGCGCCGACACCGTGGTGCCCTGTGGCGGCGGCAACGATCCCTACCGCGGCTACCACCGCTAGGAATAAGTTGTAAAAGCCCTGATTGAAGGCCAGCTCCTTCGTGGCGAGGGCCTCACCTTCGCTGGTTCCGAAGGTTTTGCGGGTCGAGGGGGCCGTCCACCGTAAGGATTCCAGCACAAAGATGTAGACGTGGACCAGTGCGGCCAGTCCAGCGAAAATCAGGGCGACAATCAGCATGGGAATCCTCGTACTCGTGGTGGAAGTTAGGGGTGGAAGCTAGCCGCGCGGAATGTTGCGCAGATTCGATCGCGCCATACTGACGGCCTCCCCGGCACCCCTATTCAACACCACTTTGGACATGGCCGTGGCAAAGCCCAGGATCTGCCCGCCCTTGATCTTCGGCGGGATAGACAGCGCGTTGGGGTCCGTGATGAGTTCCACCAGCGATGGTCCATCATGGGCAAAAGCGGCACGGTAGGCATCAGCGATCCCGGCAGGATCACTGACTCGCACAGCATGGAATCCCATCGCCGCGGCAATGGCTGCATAGTTGGTATCCGGGACGTCAACACCAAAGTCGGCCAGACCGTCCACTAGCATTTCCAACTTGACCATGCCCAATGTGGAGTTGTTGAACACCACAACGTTGACGGGCAGATTGTGAGCCGCTGCAGTAATCAATTCACCCAGCAACATCGATAGCCCGCCGTCGCCGGAGACCGAGATGACCTGCCGGTCCGGATAAGCTGCCTGGACACCGATGGCCTGGGGAAGGGCGTTCGCCATGGAGCCGTGCAAATATGAGCCGATGAGCCTTCGGGTACCCAAGGGGTTGATGTAACGGGCCGTCCAGACGTTGCACATGCCGGTGTCGGCCGTGAAAATTGCGTCGTCGGCGGCAATCTCATCCAGCAGGGACGCCGCGTATTCCGGGTGAATTGGCACCAATTTGTCGGCCTTGCGGGTGTAGGCACCCACAGCCTTGTTCATGAGCCGGTCATGCTTTTTCAAGATCGCGTCCAGGAACTTGGAGTTCTCTTTGGCCGCAATCAGGGGCATGAGGGCGTGGAGGGTAGGCAAGACGTCGCCGTGGACTGCGATATCCACGTCGGTACGCCGCCCCAAATGTTCCGGAGCCCGGTCCACCTGGGCGGTGCGGGTGTCAGGTAGGAACTGGTCATAGGGGAAATCTGTTCCAAGCATGATCAGTAGATCCGCATCCGCGATACCCTCGGCCGCGGCACCATAGCCCAGCAGTCCTGTCATGCCGATGTCGTACGGGTTCTCGTACTGGATGAAGTCCTTGCCACGCAGGCTGTGACCAATGGGTGCATTAATTTTCGCGGCCAGCGCCACCACCTCATCATGGGCGCCCTGTACACCGGCTCCGGCAAAAATGGCCACCTTGTTGGCTCCATTGATCGCGTCTGCCAGTTCTTGGACGCTGTCTGCGGCCGGGACCAGGGTGGCCGGACGCACCGGCCGCGACAAGGGAGACGGCGCCGTGGCTGGCAGGCTGGCAATGTCGCCGGGCAGCGTCACCACGGCCACCCCGCGCAATCCGAGCGCATGTTGCATGGCGTTGTGAAGCACTCTCGGCGCCTGGTCCGAGGTGCTGATCATTTCGGAGTACACCGAACACTCGCCAAAGAGTCGGTCCGGGTGGGTTTCCTGGAAGAAGCCGCTGCCGATTTGCACGCTGGGCAGGTGCGAGGCGATGGCTAAAACGGGTGCGCCTGTGCGGTTGGCGTCGTAGAGCCCGTTCATAAGGTGCAGGTTGCCTGGCCCGCAGGATCCGGCACAGACGGCCAGTTCCCCCGTCAGCTGCGCCTCGGCGCCGGCGGCAAAGGCTGCTGCCTCTTCATGGCGGACATGAATCCAGTCGATTCCGCCGTTTTTTGACCCACCGGTTTTCCGTACCGCGTCCACCAGCGGATTCAGGCTGTCGCCCACAATCCCGTAGATGCGCCGTACTCCGGCGGACTGCAATTGTTCAATGAGCTGAGTGGCAAGTTCCTTGGCCATGAGACCCTCCTGCTGCAAATTGGCTCTACATCGGTTACTGGCCACAGTAGCCCCCTGCGCTGGGCCGCGCTGAGGGCTACTGTGGCTAGTCGAGCGCAGACTAGTTGCTGGCCGGCTCCGACTTCTTGGCCGCAATCAAGGCGCTAACCGCGGAAAATAGCGGATGTTCCGCGGCAAGCCCGGTAATCCGTGCCGTGGCATCCTCCGCCGTGTTGGTAGCGATGATCTCCGCCAGCTCCACCGCTTCGGCATCCGCCGCATCATCAAAGTGCAACGCAGCGCCGATGGCCGCCAACAACGCCACCGGAGTGACACCATTTTCAGCCAGTTCGGCAGCGGGCCCAATAAACCTCTCGTGCCGGCTGAGCTTGCGCATTGGCGCACGCCCCACACGATTGACGGTGTCAGGCAGGAATTCATTGGAGAACCGGAGCAGAATCTTTTGGACATAGGCTTCCTGATCCGCCGGCGCAAATTCGTGCTTGCGCACCAGCAGCGCCTTTGTTTCCTCCAGCACGGCCCTAACTTGAGCCTGAACGCCGGGATCAGCCATGGCGTCGGAGATCTTTTCGATCCCTGCCGCGTAGCCAAAGTAGGCCGTGGATGCGTGACCCGTGTTCACTGTGAACAGCTTGCGTTCAATGTAGGGGGCCAGATCATCGACAAAGGTGGCTCCGTCAATGACAGGTTCGTTGCCCCTGAAGGGGGTTCTGTCGATGACCCATTCAAAGAACGTCTCCACTGTGACATCCAGACCCTGTCCGGGCGCCTGGTTCGGGACGATCCGATCCACAGCCGTGTTGGCAAACACGGCAGCGGAGTTCACGGTGTCCTCATCCACGCTGTCGTCCGAGCGGACGGCCGCTTCGAGGATGTCAGTGGCGTTGATGGCGTTTTCGCAGGCCATGACCTGCAACGGGGCCAAGGCAGCGTCCCTCGCGGCGATGCCGCGAGCAATGAGCGGCGCCACGAACTTGAGGATGTTCGGCCCCACCGCGGTGGTGAGAATGTCCGCCGTCGCAATTTCCGCAACCACGGCGTCCGCCGAAGCGGCGGAGTTCAACGCCCGAAAATTGTTGACGGTACGCACGGTGGCGTTCTCGCCCACCTCGTGGACGTCATAGCTCTCTGCCGCGGCAAGCTCGTTGATGAGCGCCTCGGCGACGTCAGCAAAGACAATCTCATACCCGGCATTGTGCAGGAGCAAGCCCACAAATCCTCGGCCGATGTTGCCGGCCCCAAAATGAACTGCCTTCATTACGCGTTTACCTTTCCAAAGATATCCAGAACCTCATCCACGGTGGTGGCGTTTTCGAGCCGGGCCACCTGCGCCTTGTCGGTGAAGACGCGGGCAATAGAGGACAAGATGGACAAGTGCTCGTTGTTGATTCCTGCCACACCCACCACGAACTTGACCGGCTTGCCATTCCAGTCGATGCCGTTCGGGTAGTGGATGATCGAGACGGCAGAGCTGGTGATGTTCCCCTTGGCCTCGTTGGTTCCATGCGGGATGGCCAGGAAGTTGCCCATATAGGTGGAAACCGAGGATTCACGCTCATGCATGGCCGCAACATAGGCGGCATTCACGGCGCCCCTGGCCAGCAGCAACGCACCGGCCTCATCGATGGCACCGTCGCGCGTGGTTGCGGTCCCGTTCAGGATCACACTCTCCCGGGCCAGAACCGTGCCGCCACCTGAGGTTGCGGCTTCTGCAGGCTCTTCGGCCGCAGGTACAGTGGCCTGTCCGGCCGTTGAGTTGCTGGCACGGACCAGCTCCACAATTTCCTCGTAGCGCGGGCTGTTCATGAAGTTGTCCACGGCGACATGGACGGCGCTTGCTGTGACAGGAGCGGCACGTGCGGCGAGGTCCTGGTGCGTGACAACGACGTCGTACGTGTCGGTCAGGTTGGAGATCGCCGAGTTGGTGACCTTCACCTCCGGGAAACCGGCCTTCTTGATCATGTTGCGAAGCACCGAGGCTCCCATGGCACTGGAGCCCATGCCGGCGTCGCAGGCAAAAACAACTGTGCTGATGGGACCGCTGGTGCCGGCGTCGGCCAGTGCGAACGCAACCGAGCTCTTCTTGCCCTTGAGCGCTTCCATCTTGGCCGTGGCGTCGCCCAGACCATCGCCGTCAACCGGGTTGGGGCTGACTTTGAGGATGACGGAGCCAATCACGAACGACACCGCTGCCGCGGCAAACACCGACAACGCCACACCAAAGTAGCTGTCCTTGGACGTCATGGCGAAGACGGCGAAAATACTCCCTGGTGCGGCCGGGGCTACCAGTCCGGAGTTGGTCAGAACCAGCATGAAGATGCCCGTCATGCCGCCACCGATGGTTGCCAGGATCATGACCGGCTTCATCAGGATGTAGGGGAAGTAGATCTCGTGGATACCGCCGAGGAACTGAATCAGTGCAGCGCCGGGGGCTGTTGCCTTGGCCAGGCCCTTACCGAAGACGGAGTAAGCGAGCAGCAGACCCAGACCGGGGCCAGGGTTCGCCTCGAGCAGGAACAGGATGGACTTACCGTTGGCAAGCGCCTGTTCAGTGCCCAAGGGGGTCAGGATGCCGTGGTTGATGGCGTTGTTCAGGAACAGGACCTTGGCGGGCTCAATAAAGATGCTGGTCAGCGGCAGCAGCCCGTTATTGACCAGGAATTCAACAACATGGCCTGCACCGTTGCTGAATGCTGTCACCACAGGGCCCACAACCAAGAGGCCAATCACGGCCATGATGCCGGAAAGAATACCTGCGGAGAAGTTGTCAACGAGCATTTCAAAGCCGGGCTTGATGCGACCTTCCCAGGCCTTATCCAGCTTCTTCATGACCCAGGCTGTCAGCGGGCCCATGATCATGGCGCCAATAAACATGGGGATATCGGTGCCGACTATGACACCCATGGTCGCCACGGCACCCACCACACCGCCACGAACACCATGGATCATCTTGCCACCGGTATAACCGATCAGCAGGGGCAGGAGGTACCCGATCATTGGGTCCACCATGGCCCCCAACGTCGCGTTAGGGAAGAAACCTTTGGGAATAAAGAGAGCCGTAATCAGGCCCCAGGCAATGAATGCACCAATATTGGGCATGATCATGCCGGATAAGAAGGTGCCAAATTTCTGCACCCCTACCCGCACGCCACCCTTCGGGGCGGCCACTGTTTGAGTTGCCATGAGATTTTCCTTACCGTGAGTCCTGCGCCTCTGCAGGAGTAACTGGGGATTATGGTGTGTGGTGCTTTAAGTTTTAGAAATGCGGTGAAGCCATTCGAGGAAAAGCTTTAACTCGGTGGTTGAGAGTTGCTCCGGATGCGAGGATTCCAGAGCGGCGTTAAGAGCAATCGCAGCAACCACCACCGACATGGGGCCCACCGGCGCTGCCGCCGGGCTGAGACCCGCCGCCGAGGAAACCGCCGTGATGACGGCTTCTCGGGTCATGTCCGACAAATCGAAATTCCTGCCCTCTGCCGGTTCAGCAATGAGCATCAAGGTGACACCAACATTGGCCGCCAGAATGCTGCGGGAGGCCTCCACGGGAGAAACGCAAAGCAGGCCAGCCGCGGCCGCCTTTTCTAGCATTTCCTCCATGAATCCTTCCGCTTCAGCTACTCGCGCAGGGCGGCTTTCAGGACGGATATTGCCAAACATCACCGAATACAGCTGCGGATTGTCCAGACCGAATTGGAGGTGGTTATCCCAAATCTGACGCACATCCTGCAAGGGGTGACCCGTGGGCACAAAGTTGTGCTCACCGGCTACATACTCCTCAAACCCAGCGTCAATGACCGCATTGAAGAGCCCCTCCTTGTCCCCAAAGTGGTGATACAAAGTAGGGGCAGTCACACCAGCCAACTCGGTGATTTGCCGTGTTGAAACTGGCTTACCCGCCGAATTGGCCAACAACTCAGCTGCAGCTTGAAGCAGCCTCGTTTTGGCCGGAAGCTGGCCGTCGATGTTCATGACTGCTACCGTAGCATCTATAGCAACGCTATATGAAGAGCATCACAGGAAATACTTTTAGCACGGCCCCGTATTCGCTTGGCGTATGACCTGGGGCACCGCCGCCCTGCCCACAGACACAGCGACACCTAAAGAAGTAGAGGACTTTCAATGCAGAATTTCCCAGGAGTTGGGGTCAGCCCCGGACGAATCATTGGCACCATTCGCCAGATGCCTGCACCGTTGGCTGACCCGCCCGCCGGGGAGATGCTGGCTTCAGGGACCAGCGCAGAAGAGGCCACCTTAGCCCTTCAAACAGCCGCCAAGGATGTGCAGACCCAGCTACGTGAGCGCGCGGCCGGCGCCAGCTCCGATGCTAAGGCCGTACTGGAGGCCACCGCGCTCATGGCAGCGGATCCCATGTTGATCAAGGCAGCCATCAAGTTGATCAAGACCGGAACCTCGGCCGAACGTGCCGTGTGGGAAGCCGCCGAAGCTGTCGTCGCGATGCTGGTTAATCTCGGTGGCTACATGGCCGAACGTGCCACCGACGTCCTGGATGTTCGGGCCCGGATTGTTGCATCACTGCGTGGCGTTCCGGCACCCGGCATCCCCACATCGGAGGAGCCCTTCATTCTTGTGGCAGAAGATCTGGCCCCGGCCGACACCGCCACGCTCGATCCCAACATTGTCATTGCCCTCGTAACGGCCGGGGGTGGGCCGCAGTCACACACGGCCATCATTGCCCGCTCCCTCGGCCTGCCTGCCGTAGTGGCCGCCGCCGGCGTCGACACGCTGCGCGATGGCACGGAAGTCTATGTGGACGGCGCCGCCGGGACCATCGCCACCGAACCCGGCGATGACGAGCGCGCCGCGGCGGTTGCCTGGGCAGCCAACGCCTCAACCCTTGCAGTCTTTGACGGAGCCGGAACCACGGCGGACGGTCATCTGGTGCCGCTTCTGGCCAACGTGGGAGGAGCCAAGGATGCCATCAAGGCAGCGGCCGCCGGCGCTCAGGGCGTGGGCCTGTTGCGCACTGAATTCTGCTTCCTGGAACGGGAAACCGAGCCCAGCCACGACGAGCAGGTGGAGGCTTATCGCGGCGTCTTTGACGCTTTCCCGGGCAAGAAAGTGGTGGTCCGCACCCTTGATGCGGGTGCAGACAAGCCGCTGCCGTTCCTGACCGACGCAACGGAGCCGAACCCGGCCCTGGGTGTGCGCGGGTACCGGACGGACATGTCATCCCCGGGCGTGCTCGAGCGCCAGCTTGCTGCCATCGCGGCAGCCACCGAAGGCGCCACGGCCGATGTGTGGGTCATGGCTCCCATGATCTCGACACCCGATGAGGCAGCCCGGTTCGCATCGCTTTGTTCCGCTGCGGGATTGAAAACCCCGGGCGTCATGGTGGAGGTCCCCTCGGCCGCCGTCACGTCGGAGTCGATCCTGCGCGAAGTGGCATTCGCCAGCCTCGGCACCAACGATCTGACGCAGTACACCATGGCCGCCGACCGCCAGCTGGGTCCACTCGCCGCTTTGAACAACCCGTGGCAGCCAGCCGTACTACAACTGGTCCGCCTGACGGTGGCCGGCTCCATCGCCGAGGGCGGCGGAAAACCCGTGGGAGTCTGCGGCGAGGCCGCCGCGGACCCGGCTCTCGCCGTCGTACTCGTGGGCCTGGGCGTAGCAACACTGTCCATGACCGCCCGGTCACTGGCAGCAGTGGGCGCCGTGTTGGCCACGGTGACCCTGAAGGAAGCACAGGAAATCGCTACACTGGCCCTACGCGCAACGAGCCCAGCGCAAGCCCGGGAGTTGGCGCGCGGAAAGCTGCCCATTCTCGCCGAGCTTGGGCTGTAGATTCATCCCAGCAAGACCGAACTACCCAAGATTCAACCATCAGCTCCCCAGGAGGAACCATGTCAGAACGTACCGCAACCGTCGCCAGCAGCTCTGGATTGCACGCCCGTCCGGCGTCTCTCTTCGCTGAAGCAGCCGCTGAAACAGGTGTTGAGGTGACCATCGCAATGGCCGGCACCCCCGCCGAAGACGCCATGGACGCAAGCAGCATCCTCTCGCTCATGACCTTGGGCGCCGAGCATGGCAGCGAAGTTGTCCTGCGCGCCGAAGGTGACGGCGCCGAAGCGGCACTGGACACGCTGGTCAAGATGCTCGAAACGGACCTCGACGCCGTCTAATCGCCGCGTTCGGTGTGTTTGATCTAACCTGCTTAGCCGCCGGCCACGGACTGTATAACCATCAGTTCTTGGCCGGCGGCAACGCGTGTTTTTAGCCCGTCGAGCCGCCGCACGTCCTCACCGTCAAGGTAAATATTCACGAATCGGCGAAGCTCCCCCGTTTCGTCCCGCACCCGCCGGCCAAACACGGGAAACTCGGCGGCAACGGCATCCAGCAGCTGCGCCACAGTTGCCCCGTCGCCCACATCCAGCGCCAGCTCCGCACTGTTACCTACTAACGGCTGGAGTAGCCTGGGGACCAGCAGGGTCACTTCTCCCGTCATGAGTGCCACGTTAGGCAAGCTCGACGGCGGCCGCACGGACACACAAAACATCCGGAAGCTGCGCGAGGACTTGTGTGAAATGCCCGCCTTCGTCCGCGCTGGCGTATACGGAACCGCCGCGGGTGCCGAAGTAGAGCCCCACCGGCTCGAAGGTGTCCACGGCCGCGGCATCGCGCAGGACCACGTTGTACTCGGGCTGAACCAGGCCGTCAGCCAAGCATGTCCACGACGCCCCGGCGTCGTCAGTCCTATGCACCCCAAGCTGCCCATCCGGCGGGATTCGTTGATAATCGGCGGCAATGGGGATGACCCAGGCAGTGTCCGAGCGCCGCGGATGGGTGAGGATGGTGAAGCCGAAGTCCGCGGGCAGGCCCGCGGCAATGTACTCCCAGGAGTCTCCATTGTTGGCACTGCGATAAACGCCGCCATGATTTTGGGCGAAGAGCACTTCTGGATGGTTGGGATCGCGGGCTATCTTGTGCACACATTGGCCGAATTCAGGGGTTTCCTCCGGCATGAAACTGGCACCAATCCCCTTATTCCGCGGTATCCACGATGCTCCGGCGTCCGTGCTGCGGTAGACGCCGCCGGTACTCATGGCGACATGAATGGTGTCCGGATCGGCAGGGCTGGGCAACACGGTATGTGCTGCTGCGCCACCGTAACCAGCACCCCACTCGCTCCGGTGCGGGTGATCCCACAGTCCTCGATTCAGTTCAAAGTGCTCGCCGCCGTCGGTGGACTTCCACACAGAAATGGGTTCACAACCAGCCCACACCACATTCGGGCGATCGGCGCTGTCCGGCTGAATTTGCCACACACGTTCCAGAGCCGCCCCGGTGTCCGCCGGGAACGTGATGGCACCAAGCTCTGGCTCCTGCCAGGTGGCACCAAAATCGTCCGAGTGCGCCACGGTGGGGCCCCAATGTTCACTGCGCAGGCCCACCATAATCCGGGTACGCCCACCCCGTGTATCGATACCGATGCTGGGGATCTCCTGCATCAAAAAGTGAGGGCCCGTGAAAGTGTAGTTTTCTCTATCCTCACTGGTTCCCAGCCATAGCCCCTTTTTGGTGCCCACGGCCAGTAAATGCGTACTGCCGGGCTGACCGGCGGTGAATGCTTCGCTATTTTCCATGGGTCTAAGTCGACCACCGCGGCGTCCCCGCATCAAGGGTTTCCCGCAGGTAACTTATGCGACACCGGGATGCGGCCGGGAGTAACAGCACCCAGAGGATACCCCCCAGGGGTACTTGACGCATACCCCATAGGGGTATAGCTTGAGAGCATGGAAACAGAAACTCACACCCACGGTTACTCGGAGGAGAAACAGGCCTACCTGCGCCGCCTCAAACGCGCCGAAGGCCAGGTTCGCGGCATCGCCCGGATGGTGGAAGAGGACAAATACTGCATCGATATCCTCACCCAGATGGCCGCCGTCAACAAGGCCCTGCACGCTGTCAGCATTGGCCTACTTGAGGACCACATTGCGCATTGCGTGGTCAACGCAGCCCACGAATCCGCCGAAACCGGCAACCCGGAAATCGTTGCAGCGAAGGTTTCCGAAGCAACATCCGCCATTTCACGCCTACTCAGGAGCTAATCATCATGAGCCACACCATCACCGTCAACGTTTCCGGCATGACCTGCGGGCACTGCGTCAGCTCCGTCACCGAGGAACTGAGCGGCCTCAAGGGCGTTGAAAACGTCGCCATTAACCTCAACACCGGCGGACTTTCCGAGGTCACCATCACCTCGACCCTGACCCTGGATTCTGCGGAGATCGGTGAGGCCGTCGCCGAAGCCGGTTACCTCGTCGTATCCAATAATGCGTAACCCACCCACAGTTTAAGGAGCGCCATGAGCGCCTCAGATATCTTGTCCCCACTCGCCACACCCGGCCCCCGCATGGTCGAAATCGATATCGAAGGCATGACCTGCGCCTCGTGCGTCAGCCGGGTTGAGCGCAAGTTGGGCAAACTCGAAGGCGTCAGCGCTTCCGTGAATCTCCCGCTGGAAACAGCTACGGTAACGGTCCCCGCCGGCATATCCGACCAACAAATCATCGACACCGTCAAGGCCACCGGCTACAAGGCGCGCCTGAAGAATCCCTCCGCCCCCTCCGCCATGAAGCACGACGCCGGACACCCCCTCCCACACGCCCCCCACCCGGGTGCCGCCAAGGAAGGCGAAAACCACCTCGCGCCGGAGCACGCGGAGCACTCCGCCCACTCCGACCACGGCAGTCATGAGGATCACATGGCCCACGGCGGCACCGCGGCAACCCTGCGGCCGCGCCTGATCCTAGCCGCTATCCTGACCATCCCGGTCTTCTTGGTTTCCATGTTCCCGGCTTTGCAATTCCCGCACTGGGGCTGGGTTGCCGGCATCCTGACGCTGCCCGTGGTGACATGGGCGGCCTGGCCGTTCCACCGCGCGGCAGCCATCAACGCCCGCCATTTCGCCTCCACGATGGACACCCTGGTCTCCATCGGCGTCAGCGCAGCGTTCTTGTTTTCAGCCGTGGAACTCGGGCTGAACCCCATGATGACTGCGCACGGCAGTGCCATGGCGGGCCACGCGCCCCTCTACTTTGAGGTGTCCGCCGTGGTGGTCACGTTCCTCTTGCTGGGCCGCTACTTGGAAGCGAAGGCCAAGGCCAAAGCTGGCGACGCACTCAAGGCCCTGCTGAGTCTGGGCGCCAAGGAAGCCACCGTGCTCCGCAACGGCGTTGAGGTCAAAATTCCGGCAGCCGAGCTCGCCATGGATGAAATCTTCGTGGTCCGCCCCGGCGAGAAAATCGCCACGGACGGCGTGGTCACTGACGGCGCATCCGCCGTCGACACCTCGCTGATCACCGGCGAATCAATGCCGGTTGAGGTTGCACCAGGAGATACCGTCACGGGTGCCACGATCAATACCTCCGGCCGCCTCTTGGTCAAGGCCACCCGCATCGGGAGCGAAACCACGCTCGCCCAGATGGGCAAGCTGGTCAGCGCCGCGCAGGCAAGCAAGGCCCCGATTGCCCGGCTGGCGGACCGGATCAGCTCCGTCTTTGTGCCTATTGTGCTCCTCATTGCCGTCATCACCTTCGCCCTTTGGCTGGTTTTGAGCGGCGACATCCAAGCTGCCTTCACGGCCGCCGTGGCCGTTCTGATCATCGCCTGCCCCTGCGCCCTGGGTCTGGCTACTCCTGTCGGCCTGCTCACGGGAACCGGCCGGGCCGCCCAACTGGGCATCCTCATCAAGGGCCCGCAGGTCCTCGAGGACACCCGCACGGTGGACACCATTGTTCTGGACAAGACTGGCACCGTCACCGAGGGCCGCCTGTCAGTGGTCGACGTCGTTCCGCTCACCCAGGTGCCGGCCGCCGAACTCCTGCGCCTGGCCGGGGCCGTGGAATCCCACAGCGAACACCCCATTGCCCACGCCATCACGGCGCATGCCCGCGAGGCCGGGGAGCTCCCCCAGCTCAGCGATTTCATTTCCGCACCGGGCGGCGGTGTCCGCGCCATCATCGAGGGCCGTACCGTGCTGGCAGGGCGGGCAGGCTGGCTGGAGGAAAACGGCGTCGAACTTTCCGATGAGGCAAGGGCTGAACTGGCAGCGCAGCAGCAGCGCGGCACCACCGCCATTTGGGTCGCGGTGGCCGGTGAGGCCGCCGGGCTGATCGCCCTCAAGGACACCATCAAGGCTGGGTCGAAGGATGCCATTGCCAAGCTCAAGGAACTCGGGCTGCGCCCCATCCTACTGACCGGCGACAACGCTGCCGTGGCAATCCAAGTGGCGGCTGCTGTGGGCATCAGCGCCGAGGATGTCTTTGCCGATGTCCTGCCCGAAGGAAAAGTGGAAGCGGTCAAGAAGCTGCAGGCCGCTGGTGCCACGGTGGCAATGGCGGGCGACGGCGTGAATGACGCTCCCGCGCTAGCTCAGGCAGACCTGGGCATCGCCATGGGCTCCGGCACTGACGTGGCCATCGAGGCCGCAGATCTGACGGTCATGGGCAGCGATTTGAGCCAGGTAGCCACCGCTATCGCGCTGTCTCGCAAGACCTTGGGAACCATTAAGACGAATCTATTCTGGGCCTTCTTCTACAACGCTATCGGGATCCCGGTGGCAGCGTTCGGTCTCTTGAACCCTATGATCGCAGGAGCCGCCATGGCCGCCAGCTCTGTGCTGGTGGTGGCGAACTCGCTACGACTGCGCCGCTTTGGCCGGTAAATCCGCCGGCAGCCCGTCAGGATCAGAACCAGCATCAGCATCAGCACCAAGGTCGACTACGTAGGATTGCCCCCGCCGGGGTGATCCGCGCAGTTCATCCAGCCGCACCAGCACCACGCCGCCCATGATGGCAAGACCACCCAAAAGTTGAATGATGCGGGGCATTTCGCCCAGCAGCAGCCAGGCCCATATCACGGCAAAAAGCACCTCGAATAGAGCCACAAATGACGCAACCTTGGAGCCAAGCCCCCGCGTTGCCACGATGCCCATGAGGTAGGCAAACACTGTGGTAACCAGCACCAGCCCCAAGACCGGGACCAGCCAATGCACCTGGCTGCCGGCAAACACGGGGTTGTTAAAGGTGAACGCCATAGGCAGAATTCCTACAGCCCCCAGCCCCACGATCAGTGCCGCACCCACCGCCATGCCGCCGCCAGCCATGAGAACTGGGGGGACGTTGTCGTCTGCCCTGGCGGACATCACGAAATAGACGGCCGAACACACCGCCGCAGCCAGCCCCCACAGCACGCCCTCGACACTGACCTTTTGGCTGCCCGCAAGATCGAGCACCAACACCAAACCGGTCATGGCGCACGCGGCACCAATGATGGTCAGCACGCGCGGCCGGTTCCGTGTGATGATCCATGCCCAGCCCACCAGCAGCACCGGCGAGAGGTATTCCAGCAGCAGCGCCACCCCCACCGACAAGTGCTGGACGGCGTTGAAGTAGAACAGCTGGCACAACGCAATAGGCACCACGCCGTAAATCGCGATCCGCCCCAAGGACCCCTTAACTTTGGGCCAGCACCGCACCAGCGTGATGATCACCGGAATCAGAAGGACAGCGGCGGCACCTCCAATGCGGACGGCCACAGCTGCTCCTGGAGACCATCCGACGTCAAAGAGCGACTTCGCGAAGGGTCCCGACAGCGCGAAAGCTGCCGCAGAAACAAGAGCCAACATGAGCGCAGGCGATGCCAACACAGTACGGGAGCCCGTTGCGGGTGCAGGGAAAGTGGCGGGTGAAGTTGTCATGGCAGATCCATTTGTCAGCAGTAAAAGGCGTTAGACTAATGACATTACGCTCGCCACTTGTCAGGAGTCAACATGGTCTTTAGTCATGACACGGAAATGGCGCTGCTCTCTGCCGTGAATTTGATCAATACCGGCCCCATTTCAGCTGCGGAGGACGGGTCCGCGGCCGGGCCGGATGGGCTGGAAACCGTGGCTGAGCTGGATGCCTTTGTAGTGCGCGAGCAGTATTCTGGATCCCGGACGCATACTGACGCGGAAGTCGCCGCGGTGCGCGGGATACGCCAGGAACTCCGCACCATTTTCACCTCGGACGAGGCAACGGCGGTGGATCTGGTCAACAGACTGCTCGCTCGGGCGCAGGCGCTACCCCAGCTGGTCAAGCATGATCAGTGGGATTGGCATCTCCATGCCACAGCACCCGCCGCACCACTTGCAGAGCGCATGGGGGTGGAGGCCGCCATGGCGTTGGTTGATGTCATTCGCAGCAAAGAACTGGCCCGGCTGAAGGTATGTGCCGCCCCGGATTGCTGCGCCGTGGTGATCGATCTGTCCAAGAACCGTTCCCGGCGGTATTGCGATACCGGCAACTGCGGCAACCGTGCCCACGTGGCCGCATACCGGCGTCGCCAATCAACCCTTAAATAAAACCGAACGGTGAGTAGTTGCTAATGTTTGCCTGAAACACTAGCAACTACTCACCGTTCGACGAGGAAAAACTCTACTTCATGGTTCCTGCAGAAACCGAGCCCTGGAGCTGGCGCTGGAACAGGATGTACATGATCAGCACGGGCACAACCACAATGATGGCTGCTGCGAACAGTGCGCCGAAGTTGACGGCGTAACCCATCTGGCCGGCATAGGCGGCGATACCCTGCGAGAGTACGTAGTTGTTCCGGTTGGTGTTGATGGCTACAGGGATCAGGTACTGATTCCACAAACCAAGGAAGTTGAAAATGGCAACGGAGGCCAATCCAGGCTTGGCCATAGGCAGCATGACCTGGAAGAAAGTCCGCCATTCCCCAGCACCGTCAATCTGCGCAGCCTCAGCAATTTCGCTTGGCAAAGCTTTGAAGAAGGAGAACAGGAAGAACACGGTGAACGGGAGCGCGAACGCTACGTACACAATGATCAAACCTGGAAGAGTGTTCAGCAATCCGATGTTCTTCAAGATAAAGAACAGGGGAACAATGGCTAGGAAGACGGGGAATGTCAGACCGGCGAGCATCAGAATGTAGATGGCACGCGAGCCGGGGAACACGTAACGGGCCAAAACATAGGCGCACATGGCCCCGAGGACCATCACGATGACCAGCGCGAAGCCCACCACAATGACGGTGTTGAAGAAGTACTTGCCAATTCCGGCAGTTTGCCACGCCTCTACGTAGTTCTGGACCTGCCATTCAGCCGGCAAGGAGAACGGCGAGGCAAAGATTTCACTGGTCTTCTTGAAGGAAGACATGAGAGTCCAGGCAAGGGGAATCAGGACCAAGAGGGCCCAGAGGGAGAGCATGACGTGTGAGACGCCAGCTACAGTCTTGTCACCCTTGCTGTCTAATGCCTTGCGCTCCACATGGTCGTGCGGGGCTGTTTTAGTAAGTTTGAGGGACATTATTCAGACACATCCTTGCTGCCGCCAGTCAAACGGTTCACCAGGAATACCAGTGCCGAGAAAATCAAAGTAATAGCTGCCAGCACAACACCCATGGCGCATGCCAATCCGAACTGGTTCTTAGTAAACGCTGTGCTGAACAGCTTCTGGGACATCACCAGAGTGGAGTTTTCGGGCCCACCCGTGGAGTTCAAGACTGACATGTAGACAAACGCGTCAAGAGCCAAGATGCCCATGTAAACGTAGGCGGTCTGGATGTTGTCGCGAATGAGCGGGATCGTAATACTAATGGCGGTGCGAAAACGCCCAGCACCATCAATGCGGGCCGCTTCAAACGTTTCGGCCGGGATGCCCTTGATGGCGGCAATGAACAAGATCATGTAGAAGCCCACAAAGCCCCACACAATGACGAACATGGATGCAACCATGGCTGTGCGAGCATCGCCAAGCCACGGGTAATTTTCAAATCCGTTCAGCCCGATGCCTGTCAGAATGCCGTTGAGCAGGCCGTTGTCCGGGTTGAAAATCTGCTGCCAGATAATACCAATGACAACTGCAGGAATAACGTAAGGGAAGAAGGAGATGACGCGGTAGAAACCGGCACCCTTCATACCCTTAATCTGACCTCGACTACTGCCACCAATGGTGACAAGTGTGGCCAAAATCAAAGACAGAATGACAGTGATAACCGGAAGGAACACCGCCAGGACCACGCTATTGCGAACAGAGATCATAAAGATGTCGTCTTGAAATAGCTTGACGTAGTTAGCGAGCCCCACGAACGGCATATTGTTGTCGAAGCCGCCCCAGCTGGTCATGGAGTAGTACACCGCCTGCACGAAGGGCGAGATTACAAAGACCAGATAGATCGCCAAAGGCAGCCCCAGAAAGACTGCCATGAAGCTGATCTTGTCGAATGTCAGTTTTTTCCGGCGCCGCCGGGCGGTGGCGACAACGCCACCGCCCGATTGCACTTCATTTGTTACTTGAGTCACTTCACTTCAATCTTCTTGACAGAGTCGTCTTTTGCAACCTTGTCGGTGATTTCCTGCAGGGCCTTGGTGAGGCCTGCAGTATCCAACTTGCCATCCAGGAATGAGTTCCACGGAACCAGCTGGTCGGGGTTCATGCCGTAGGTGTCAACAAAGTTCCAGGTGAAAATGTCCTTGCCAGCCTTCTCCAGCATGGAGGTCTGGGACACCAACGCGGTGGATCCGAAGCCGTCAGCCGGGACGGTGCCCTTGACAACAGTGGGGGCCAACTTTGTCTTGGCGAAGTTGGTTGCTGCTTCCTTGGAAAGCATGGTGCGCAGCAGTTCCTTGCCGGCAGCAGCGTTTGCACCCTTGGTGGGGACAATGAAGGGCTCGCCACCTGCGGAGCGCACGCCCGTCTGGGCGATCTTCGGGCTTGCTGAAACAACGGGAACCGGAGCACCCGTCATCTCGAAGCCAGCCTTGGTCTGGTCCTTCATCTCGTTTTCAATCCAGGATCCGGACGGGTACAGCAGCGCGTCCTGACCGTTGGACCATGCGGCCTGGGCTGCGGTGAACACGGTACCGGAGCCACCGGGCTTGAACATGCCAGCCTTGACGATCTTTTCCATGGCGGTGAAGACGCTCTGGACAGCCGGCAGTGACCAGCAATCGGGCTTGAGGTTTTCAAGGGAGAGGCGCACTTCATCGCCACCTTCCTTGATGGCTGATTCAATGGCCATGGTCTGGTAGTAGGTTGCGGCTTCCTTGCCCCAGACGAACAGGAACTTGCCCTTCGCTTTGGCCTTGACGCCGAGATCGTAGGCCTCGTCCCAAGTGGTGGGTACGGTCCAGCTGTTCTCCTTGAACAGGCTGGCGGAGTACCACCAGGCGTACACGGTGAGTACGTAGTTGATGGCGGCGAGCTTGCCGTTAAAGGTGCCCGGCGCCAGGACGCCGTCGAACAGGGTGCCGGCAATCTTTTCACCTTCGAGGTTATTGGAGTCAATAACGCTCTGCAGATCCTCGAGCTGGTCCAGGATGGTGCTGAAGCCAATCGACTTGGCACCGGAGTTATCGATCAAGTCCGGCGGGGTCCCGCCAGCAAAGCGAGGCTGCATTTCCTGAGCAATGTCTGTGGAGGGGTTGATGCTGACTTCCAGCTCGGGGAAGTTCTTCTTGACGATGGCGCCAGCGAAATCTACATAATCAATGCCGTAACCACCCTTGAAGATGACCGCATCGAGCTTGCCGGTAGCGGCTACACCAAACGGGTTCTTCGTGGGATCGACGTCGCCACCAGGGGCAGCGGACTTTTCAGGTGTGCCGCCGCCTGCGCAGGAAGCGAGTGCCCCGCCCAGGGGCAAGAGCACGGCGGTGGCCAGGGCGCCGCGAAGGAATCCGCGACGCTGCAACGGCTTGTTCTGAATACTCATTTTTTACTGCCTTCCATTGATGGTACGAGCGTTAAATCGGTACTAGTCTGCACTTTGGTAGTTCGGTTACTGCATTTCACTGCAATTCACTTGGCTGACTTCACGCGTTGTAGCTGGCGTCAACTACGTGGCTATTGGAATCACGCCTCTCGCCTGAGCCGGCCAACGTACTGGCCCACTAGTGCGGTATTGTGTTCGTCCCCGCCCGGGATATTTGCCGAAATATAGATAGGCGGTTTCTTCCCCGCACGGATCAGGCATTGGACTGTCTCGATGGTCAGCAGCTGTGCAATATAAGCAGCTGTGATCGATGAGACAGCACCAACACCTCCTCCGCCGGAAACTTCGAGGGTGGTATCACCAAAAGGCGCCCTGTTATCGATAACAATATCTGCGATCTCGCTGAGTCGCAGCCCGGAAGGGTGCTTTGCTTCGACAGCATTGGTGTGTTCGAGGCTGGTGACCGCAATCACCGTGTGCCCACGCTCCTTGGCGGCGAGCGCCAACCCGACAATGGAACCATTGACACCGGAATTGGAGGCAATGAGGAAGATGTCACGCGGATCCACCAGAGATAACTTGAAAAGTTCCTCGGCAACCCCGGTGTCCCGCTCCAGCACTGATCCCTCCAAGGAGTCCAGTGCCGAAACATCGCGATCGCCATGGAGTACCAGATCGCGCAAGGCAATCTTGCTGGTCGGGATCAGCCCGCCGGCGCGGCCGGCGATTTCCATGGCGAACGCCTCAGAGTGCCCGGTACCGAAGGATTGGATGACCCCGCCATTATTGAGCGTGTCCGCCATGGCCGCTGCTGCCTCGGCTACGCCACCGGCCAGCGCCCATTCAGTAATGACATCAAGACGAGAGGAAACTTCAAGGCTGTATGCCGTAATTGCATCAGACATGCCCATCACCCTTTCCACTGTTACGCAGCGCCCTGTTGGCACTGGACTCGATCCGGGCAGCCCGGGTGGGGCGACGATGCGGAGAGACGGCCATGGCGGAGGCTGCTAATTTCGAGGTGGTCTGGGCAAAATTTACCTGGGCCACCAGTAAGTAGATCAAGTCCAGAACCAGCAACTGAACATGCTTGGCGGATAGGTCATCCGGCTGCAGGAACTGCTCATGGACCGAGGTGATGATTGATTCATCAGCACTTTCTGCCAGCGGCGATCCCGGATTGTTGCTCAGCGCAATGGTCAGCGCACCGGCCTCGCCTGCTTCACGTAGCATCTGCAGGGTTTCTTCGGTGCGGCCGGTGTTTGAAATTCCAATGGCCACCGAGTTGGTGTCCTGAATGGCCGCGCTGGTCAGACCTGCATGAACCTCGGACCAGTGGTGAGCGTTGATACCAATGCGGTAGAGGCGCGATTGCAATTCCTTGGCCATCACGGCACTGCCACCAATTCCGTAAATATCTACATGGGAGCTCATGGCGATGCGACGGGCAATCTTGTTCATCAAGGCCAGATCCATAACCGCAGCCGTTTCCTCCAGCGAACGCGTGTGCGCATTCACCAGCGTGCTCAGCACGTCGCGGGGGGAATCATCTGGACCAAAAGCCCGGCCAATGTCAGCCTTCCAGGATTCGCGGGCATCGCTGCGGCCAAGGTCCGACGCAATGCTGACCCGGAAAGGCACGTATCCTGCATAGCCCAGCAGCCGGCAGAACCTGGTCACGGTTGCAGGGGAAGTCTTGGTTTGCTCCGCAAGTTCCATAATGGAGAGCTCCAAGGGTGCCTGCGGGTGCTCCAAGAGAAACGAGCCAATTTTTGCCATGGCCGCCGGCATGTCAGGTAGCTTGGCCTGAATGCGGTTCACGACACCGGCAGCAGAGACCACCGCGGGAGGAGTCGTGGAGGCTGACATGTGAAAATCCGTTTCTTTTAGGTGATTACATAATGAAAACTATTATCACCATGGATGTAAGTCAAGTCACACCCAGACACAGAATGGTAACGATGCACAACTACCTTGCAATTGACGCCGGAGGCACCTCCACGAGGGCCGTTCTTTTGGACTCCTCAGGCCACTGCTTTGGCTATGGCACAGCGGGCGCTGGAAACCCGGTTTCCCGGGGATTTCCGGCCGCTGTTGAGTCACTGTGGCAAGCATCGAGCAACGCCCTAGGGGGTACCCCTCGGACTATCTCCCAGGCACTGCTGGCCATGGCCGGCGCATCCATGGAATTGCCAACACATTTGTTCCGTGAGCGCTTCATGACGCTGGGCCTGACCGGAAATGTCATGATTGAATCTGATTTATTGGCCGCGTTTTACTCTGGAACCCATCAAGATGATGGGTGTGCGTTGATAGCCGGAACCGGTGCCGTGGGCGCCCGAATCGCTCACGCGCAACTAGTGGCGGTGACCGACGGCATGGGATGGCTGTTGGGCGATAACGGTTCGGGATTCTGGCTGGGTCAGCAGGTGGCGCGGGCAGTGGCTGCCGCGCTAGATGGCAGAGGTCGGCCCACCGTGCTGACAGAACTCTTGCTGGCTGAACTCGACATACCGCTGGACTCTTCGCAACGGAGCCAGGGCCGCTTGCGCGCCCAACAGCAATTAATCCTCAAGACGTACCAGCTGAGTCCCGTCGAGCTCTCGCGTTTTGCCCCACTGGTCTTTGCAGCCACTCAGGATGCTGTGGCTGGTGAGATTGTGGATGAGGCCGCACGGTATTTGGCCCAGACGCTTTTGGCCGTCGCAGGCAACACTGTGGACGGCCGAGCTGATGTCCCGGCTGCGGGAGCGGTGGGCGGCGAAAGTGGGACGACGCGGAGCAGAGCAGAGCTCGCCAAGCAACCGCTCATCTTTGGCGGCAGCGTCTTGACGAAGGGCGGGACGGTGGCGGCCGCGGTCATGGAGCAACTGGCTTCGGACAGGTCCGGTAGGAGCACGAGCTCTGGCACGGCGGCCATTCCCGGCATGAACGCTGAACCCACACTGGCGGCCAGCCCCGTGCTCGTCGAAGACGGTGTAGTGGGAGCCGCCGTCCTGGCGCTCAAACGCAACGGCATCACGGTGGATGCGGCTATCTTTGCCCGCGTTCAGGACAGCCTGGCAGCTCTACGCCAGTGATCGCGGGAATGCAGAGCTGAGAGCTGCAGCTCTAGTCGAGCTACTGAGCTACTGAGCTACTGAGCTACTGAGCTACTGAGCAGATTCTTCGCCGGAGGCTTCAGAGGAATTCTTAGCTTCTGCAGACTTGCGCGCCGCCTCGGCTGCCTGAGCCAGCCGATCGGAGGACTTACGGTATACGCCCGATCCCTCACTAAGGGAGGCATCATTTTCCTTGTGACCCATGACTAGCAGTGAGGAAATCAGAAGCGCAGCAACGAAGGCGATGCCAACGGCAATGCCGGCAAGGTCCCAGCGAAGGCCATACTGCGTTCCTCCAGAGGAAAAGACCAAGGTTAGAATGCCAGCAATGAGGGCCAGGGCAGCGGAAAAGCCGAGGGGAAGCTTGATGGAATTGGCTGACTTGGGGTTCTTCGGCTCTTCACTGCCCACGATTGGTCCTTTGCTTTGGTCGGTGTGTCGCGCACCACGCGTTTCTACGCAAAGTAGAACATCTTACTGTTAGTTTACTGGGCTTTTGGATTGCTGCCATCATGGCGCAGTGTCAGGGCCGACAACATCCAGAGGGCACCTGTCATCAGGGCCCCGCCACCAGCCACACCCATCAAGGCATGAGGTCCAGCCGTAGCGTAGAAAGGCAGCAAAATACCCGTTCCCAGTCCCACTACCCCGGATATCCGCCAGTCGCTTGTGAGAACCAGTTTCTTCTCGGTGCCAGCCGCCGGCTTTCGCAGCCCTGCGATCAGCTCCGACGCGCCAAGGAAGGCCAGTGCCACGCCACCTAGCCAAGCGGCCATCGCGGTGTTGGCTGAAATCGCGACGACCACGCCACCTACGGCCAGAATCCCGGCGGCCCCCTGAAGCACAAATCTGCGGTTATCGCCGGCTGGTAACGCCAAAGTACGCACCACCGCATACTGCGTCGCTGCTGAGGCAAGGAAATAGGCGCCAAGGGTCAGGCTCAGACCCAGGGGTCCGGGCGCTGCCCAGAAGACCGTGGTGAGGCCGAAAGCCAGCGTGACAAGCGCCCGCAACAGCACCGGCCGCCACACTAGGTGGCGTACCGAAATTGAAAGTCTGGGCTGGGCAGGCTGGGGAAGGGCAGTTTCACTCACCCAGCAAGTCTAGCCGTGGCTACCGGTAACCCCGAGCCGCATCCAACGCCCCGTTCGTGCGCGCAAGCCCAACGTCAGCCCCCGAGCGCCCATGTAGCCCACGCTGAAAGCCGCCCACACCCAAAACAACCCCGGAACGGTGTCCCCCAAGGACCTCTGAGCGACCCAGAAGAGCAAGGGCAAGTAGACCACCAGGTTCGCCAACCCCGCCAGGGCCAGGTAGCGGGCATCCCCGGCACCAATAAGGACCCCATCCAGAACGAAGACGTACCCTGCCAGCGGCTGCCCCACCGCCATAACAAGCAGTGCCACCATCAGTGCCGCATGAACACCAGGATCGGTGGTGAAGACCCAGCCAACCACCCCCGATACGGCCGCGATCCCCGCCCCGGTCAACACCCCAAACCCCAGACCCCACCGCGTCATGGTTCTGGTCAGCAGGCGCACCTGGGGCACATTTCCGGCGCCCAGTTCCTTGCCAATCAGGGCCTGTGCAGCAATAGCCAACGCGTCGAGTGCGAATGCCAGAAAACTAAAGAGCGTCATGGCCAACTGATGGGCGGCAAGGTTGGTGGGCCCCTGAGTCGTCACCACTACAACTGTCACCAGGATCGCGGCCCGCAAGGAAAGTGTGCGGAGCATGAGCCAACTACCCACCTTTGAGACCGCCTTGATGCCAGCCCAGTTCGGGCGCATTCCCACCTCAAAATGACGGGCTGCGCGCGACACAATGACCAGGTAGACCGCGGCCATTCCCCACTGGGCAATGACGGTGCCAGCTGCGGCACCTCCCACCGAGAAGTCAAAGCCGTAGACGAACACAAAGTTCATCACAATATTCACCCCGAATCCGGCCGTAGCAACGATCAACGGCGTTTTGGTGTCCTGCAGCCCGCGCAGGACACCCATGGCCGCCATGACCAGAAGCATGGCCGGAATCCCCGCCAAACTGATCAGAAAGTATTCCTGCGCATACCTCAATACCTCGCCTCGGGCTCCCATTGCCGTGAGCAGGTGGCCGCCAGCCAATATACCCACCACGGAAACTAGCACTCCGAGGAACGCCGCCAGCCATAGTCCATCCCGACCTACGGCAAGCGCTTCGGCACGTCTGCCCGCACCCAGAAGGCGCGCCACAGCGGGCGTTGTGGAATATGCCAAGAAGACCATGAGTCCGACGACCGTTTGCAAGACTGTGGCGGCTAGCCCCACCCCGGCCAGCTGAGGAACGCCCAGATGGCCAACAATGGCCGAGTCAGCCAACAAAAAGAGTGGCTCAGCTATGAGGGCACCAAAGGCCGGAATGGCCAGGCCACGGATCGCTTTCGCGGTGGAACGCCGGGCCGCCCGCGTGCCGTCCGGCGTCGTTTCAGTTCTGGGCATGATTCAACAGTATCGGCCCTGCGGGCACCCCTAAGTCGAGCAGTTCTCGCATAACTCGCTGCAGAACGTTGATGACGTGGACCACCGCGGCACGTTCCATGGCTTCGGGGCGGGCCAGGATGTCAATCCGCCTACCTAGCCTGGGCTCCCGGAGCGGAAGTCGGACCAGATCTGCAAAGTAGCGCCGGTTGAGCAAATAGCGCGGCATCAAGGAGACACAGTCGCTTTGTTCCACAAGTGAGGCCGCCACAAAGAATTCATTGACGCGATGGACCACCTCTACCTCCTCCCCGGCGATGGTCCCGATCATTTCAATGGCCCCTTCCAAGGGGAACCCGCGGTGCACCGAAATCCAGCGTTCACCCCGAAGATCTGCGGGCTTCACACTCTTTTGCTGCGCTAACCGGTGCCGAGAACTGACGGCAACATCCAACGGTTCATAGGCCAGTTCGGTGGCCTTGACGGTGGCGGGCCAGGGGGCGCTGTTGGGCAGCCGGTGAGCGATTACCAGATCGTAGTCAGCTGCCAGAGTCGCAAAATCCTTTTGGGCTACGTCATGGTCGAAGAGCTGTATCGATGGTCCGCCATCGTCGGCAAGCGCGCGCTCTAGCGGGCCGAAGAAGGCAAGTCCGGCGCTGTGGAAGGCCGCAACACTGACTGGTTCCAGGGCGCTGTCCCGGAAAGAACTGACGGCCGCATCGGCCTTCGCCAAGGCGATTTCCACGTCCACGGTGGCCGAACACAAGGCTAGGCCGGCAGGGGTGAGTGCCGTTCGCCGGCCAACCTTGTAGGTCAACGCCGTCCCTGCTTTGCGTTGAAGGGCCGTGAGCTGTTGAGAAACGCTCGACGCCGTTACCTCCAACGCTTGTGCCGCGGCGGCGATACTTCCCCTGTCATGAACCTCTCTGAGTGCACGTAATTGCGAAATTTCCATAAGTTCAAACTAATGCATTGGGTGTCGATTGGACTCTGGTTTGCTGGTATTTTTGCGTAGAGTATTGAAAGGTGAAAAGAACGTGGGATCGCCTGAACGTCGATATTGCACTACTGGCCGTGGCCTTTGTCTGGGGCAGCAGCTACCTTGTGGCGAAGGATCTGACGGCCGTGATGAGTGTCCCGGCCGTTCTTGGCTGGCGTTTCCTCGTGGCTTCAGCGGCGCTCGGGGTGCTGTGGCTGCTGCGGGTGCGCAAATTGCCCGGCCGTGCCGAACTGTGCACAGGAGTCATTCTGGGAATGACTCAAGCTGCCGTCCTGTTTCTGGAAACCTTTGGGGTGGCACATACGCAAGCCAGCAACGCCGGACTCGTCATCAGCCTAACCATCATCTTCACACCCCTGCTCGACTCAGCTGCGTCACGAAAGTGGCTGCCGCCGTCGTTCTTCATTGCGGCAACCGTCTCCATAGTGGGAGTTGCGCTCTTGGTCACCGGTGGCGGTTTTCGCACGCCTACTGTGGGCGATGCACTCATGCTCGGAGCCGCAGCTGTGCGCGCGGCTCACGTGACATTGCTGGGATCCTTGACGGCTAACAAGCCCTATAGCTCCATCACAGTGACCTTCATTCAATCCACCGTCTGTGCACTGGCGGCCATTATGGTCAATCCGGCGGAGATTCTCGGCTCGGCCGCACACTTTTCAATCGCCACGTGGCTTAACCTGGCGTATCTGGGTCTGGCCTGCAGCGTCTTCGCGTTCTTGGTCCAGCTCTGGGCTGTCCGGCGCACCTCGGCCTCCCGAGCCAGTTTGCTCATGGGCACCGAACCCGTGTGGGCCGTGTTGGTGGGCGTCGGCCTGGCTGGCGAAACCCTGGGCTGGCTGGGCGCCCTGGGCGCAATCCTGATCGTTGCCGGCTGTTATTCAGGGCAAAAAATCGAGTCGCGCTTCAGGGTTACCCGTGACAGCAATGGCGCCAGAGCGGGGGCGCCAACCCCCGCTCGATCGGCTCAAGTGAGCAATAGCTAGAAGCCACCACCGTTTTCGCTGGCCATGTTGGCAAAGCGCGAGTAGTGACCCTGGAAGCCCAGCACGATCGTCTTGGTGGGACCATTACGGTGTTTGGCGACGATCACGTCAGCTTCACCGGCACGGGCCGATTCCTTGTCGTAAATATCCTCGCGATGCAGCAGGATCACCATGTCGGCATCCTGCTCAATGGAACCAGATTCACGAAGGTCAGAAACCATGGGCTTCTTATCGGTTCGCTGCTCAGAACCACGGTTTAGCTGCGACAGTGCCACCACCGGAACCTGCAGTTCCTTGGCCAGCAACTTCAAGGCACGGGAGAACTCGGAAACTTCCTGCTGACGCGATTCCACGCGCTTGCCCGAGGACATCAGCTGCAGGTAGTCAAGAACCACCAGCTTCAAATCGTGCTGCTGCTTCAAGCGCCGGCACTTTGCCCGAATTTCCATCAGTGACATGTTCGGAGAATCGTCAATGAACAAGGGCGCATCGTTCATCCGGCCCATGGTGGTGGCAATCTTGGACCACTGATCGTCCTTGACAGTTCCCTTGCGCAGGTCCTGCAAGCTGATGGTGGCCTCGGCCGACAGCAGGCGCATGGCAATCTCGTTCCGGCCCATTTCCAGGGAGAACACCACGGTAGCCATGTTGTGATCAATGGCTGCCGAGCGCGCCCAGTCAAGGGCGAAGGTGCTCTTACCGACGGCGGGACGGGCGGCAATAACAATCATCTGGCCTGGATGAAGACCATTGGTCAACTCGTCGAACTCGTAGAATCCCGTGGGCACACCTGTCATGCCTTGACCTTTGTGGCCGGACGCCTCAATTTCATCCACGGTGGATTCCATGACGTCCTTGAGCAGCACGTAGTCCTCGGTGGTGCGGCGTTCCGCCACAGCGAAAATCTCGGCCTGGGCGGCATTGACAGTATCTTCAACTTCGCCGTCTTGCGCATAGCCCATCTGGACAATCTTGGTGCCAGCGGTGACCAGACGCCTCAGAACCGCACGCTCGGCCACGATCTCAGCGTAGAAGCCGGCATTGGCTGCGGTGGGTACGGACTGGATCAGCTGGTGCAAATAGGCGGCACCGCCAATTTTGGTAATCTCGCCGCGTTTGGTCAGCTCATCGGCAATGGTGACAGCATCGGCAGGTTCACCGCGGCCGTAGAGGTCCAGAATGGCCTCGTAAATGCTCTCGTGCGCGGGCCGGTAGAAGTCGTTGCCGCGCAGCACTTCAACAACGTCTGCAATGGCGTCCTTGGAGAGCATCATGCCACCCAAGACGCTCTGTTCGGCCACCAAATCCTGAGGAGGTGTCCTGGCAAAGTCCGGCTCGCGGGAAGTATCCCTTTTGTCCATGGCTGGAGCTGACATGTTGGTGCCCACTTTCTGCCCTGCTGGCCGGGCCTTTCATCATCTCGCGATGACACATTCTTATGTTGCTGCTCCTACTTACCAGCTGATACCGACAAAGTTGTCAAAAGCGGAGGCGTTCTTTGCAACGTTAGACGCACAAATGCCATCTACCAACCCCATTGTCCACCCTGCCTGTGGATAACCGGTGCATTAACTGCCCCTGCTTGTGCACAGGATGGGGACAAGCATGTGGACAACTATGCGGACAAGCATTTAACCTGCCTCTGACCTGCGCAAACACTATCCACTGCCTGTGGATTACGACATTTTTTCAAAGATGCTTCTTCTCACATCACACTGTGAGCCATATGGTAAATGAACATATGCCGCGGGGATATCCACAGATACATGTCGCACTGTGGATATCCCTGCGGTGCTTTAGAGCGCAAGCTGTTCAGGGCGGTTTATGCCCGCCTGGGTATGTGCCTTCTCTTGGCCCTGACCACCAGAAAACCACCGGATGCCACGATCAAGAGACCCAGCAACATCGTCATGCCCGCGCCAGTAGCACCGGTATCAGCCAGCTCGCCCGGGCTCGGAGAAGTCGCGGTATTGCCGTCACTAGGGACCACTACAGGCGCATGAGACGTCTCCGTTGCAATTGGTGCGGCAATGGTGGCAGCCCCATTAGATTCATTCCAGCTGACACCGATAAAGCCAGTTGTCACGCTGACACCGATAAAGCCAGTTGTCACGCAAGCCTTTCTGATGTGACCCACACACTAATACATCTGATCTCTCTACATCCATGGCTGAAGCTGCTCGCGACGCATACGCAGAAAGACCCAACGGTGCCCAGCGAAATTCAGGACCGGAAAATCCGTCAGCACTATGCTGAGAGCAATGACAGGAGAAGGCTCCCATGGAATCAAACCCCGCCTCAGCAACGTCCAACAATAAGACAAGCCGCACCGGAGCGGACCCCGTGAAGTTCATCCAGACGGTCGACACCACCGCCGTGCGCCGCGAGGATGCATTCACGCTTATGACACTCATGCACGAGGTCACGGGTCAATCACCGTATATGTGGGGGCCCAGCATCATTGGCTTCGGCGAGTATCACTACACGTACGCTTCGGGCAGGGAAGGCGACGCGCCCGCCGTCGCATTTTCACCCAGGAAGGCCAACCTGGTGGTCTATGGGCTCAGCTATCCAACAGCGGCCCAACCACTACTGGCAAAGCTGGGGAAGTTCAAAGCGAGCGTGGCCTGCGTGTACATCACCAAGTTGGCGGACGTAGATATGGCGGTGCTGCGGGAGCTCATTGCTCTGACGTATGACCACTCCACCACCACAGCTATTCAATCCTTGCAGTCGCAACGCAAGTAGCCGCAAGTAGCCGCCATTAGCCCTGTGATCCCACTGCAACAGGGCGTAGCACCAAAAAGCCCGGCCCCACAAAGGGGACCGGGCTTTTTGAAAGCAGTGCAGCGAGACTAGTTCGCTACAACGTTCAGGGTGATCGTCGCTGAAACATCTTCGTGCAAACGAAGAGTCGCAGTGTGCTTGCCAACCAACTTGATGTGGGCGGGCAGTTCAACCTTGCGCTTGTCAATGGTTCCGAGACCTGCATCGGCAACAGCCTTTGCAACGTCGGCAGCCTTGACGGTGCCGAACAGGCGGCCTGAGGCGCCTGCCTTAACCTTGAGTACAACAGCGTTGGACTGGAGGGCAGTTGCCTGCGCCTGTGCAGCTTCAACGTTTGCGTGTGCGTGAGCAGCACGTGCAGCCTTGATGGCTTCAACCTGCTTCTCACCACCCTTGGACCAGGTCAGTGCGAAGCCGCGGGGCAGAAGGAAGTTACGTGCGTAACCGTTCTTCACCTCAACGATGTCGCCAGCGGCACCGAGGCCGCTTACTTCGTGGGTCAGAATGAGCTTTGACATGTTTAGTTATCTCCCTTAACCGCGGCCAGCGCCGGAGTAGGGCAGCAGTGCAACTTCGCGGGCGTTCTTGATTGCCTGTGCGATCTTGCGCTGCTCCTGAACGGTGACGCCCGTGACGCGGCGCGCACGGATCTTTCCGCGATCAGAGATGAACTTGCGCAGCAATGCTACGTCCTTGTAGTCGATGACTGTAACGTCAGCGGCCTTCAAGGGATTGGACTTTGGTTTGGGCTTACGGAGTTCAGCCTTAGCCATCGTGGAGCTCCTTAGTATTCGTGGAGCCCGTGGATATTAATCCGCGGGATGGAGTGCGTACGGCGGTTGCCGCACATTTGTAAAAATTTTGTGTCTAGAAGGGAGGCTCGGAGCTATCCGGCCCCGCGCCCCAGCCGCCGGTTGTTCCACCGGGCGTGGCCCAGGGATCAGCCGCCGGTGCGGATTGTGGCTGCTGCTGTTGACCGCCGCCCCAAGGAGCGTTTCCGCCACCCTGAGTGCCGCCGCCGAAGCCGCCTTGCCCTCCGCCAGCGTTGCCGCCGCCGAAGTTTCCGCCCTGGCCGCCTTGGTTGCCCTGGCCGCCACCGAAGTTGCCCCCACCCTGAGTGCCGGAGCGCTGGGTGCGGTTGACTTTGGCATTGGCGTAACGCAGCGAGGGGCCGATCTCGTCGACCTCAAGCTCCATGACGGTGCGCTTTTCGCCTTCTTTGGTGTCGTAGGTCCGCGACTTCAGCCGGCCTTGAACGAGTACACGCATGCCCTTTGTGAGGGATTCGGCAACGTTTTCGGCCGCTTCACGCCAGATCGACGCGCGGAGGAACAGCGTTTCGCCGTCCTTCCACTCGTTTGACTGGCGGTCAAAGGTCCGCGGAGTCGACGCAATGGTGAAGTTCGCTACTGCTGAACCGCTCGGGGTAAACCGAAGTTCTGGATCACTGGTGAGATTACCAATGACCGTGATAGTGGTTTCGCCTGCCATCTGCTCCTGCTTCCTGCTTGGTGTTTTCCTACAAAGAAAAAGCTATAAAGAAATTACCGAAATTACTCGGCAACAACCTTCTGCTCTTCCGGACGGGTGATCTTGGTGCGCAGGATGGTCTCATTGATACCAAGCAAGCGATCAAGTTCCTGAGCGGTAGCAGGCTCAGCGGTGAAGTTCACCACTGCGTAGATACCTTCAGACTTCTTCTGGATGTCATAAGCCAGGCGACGACGGCCCCAGATGTCAACCTTTTCGATGGTTCCACCATCGTTGGTGATGACATTCAGGAACTTCTGAAGCGACGGCTCAACGGTACGCTCATCAACATCGGGGTCGATGATTACCATCAGTTCGTAAGGACGCATATGTGAACCCACCTCCTTTGGTCTAGGCGGTTACGGCATTTCCGTAACAGGAGGTTCATTTGCATTACCTGTGCGGCGCGGTCACTCAGCGAGTGGTCCCGTTGCCAGCACAGACTTGTCCATCTTACCGTAAGTACGACGCCGGGCGCTCACCCCTGCGCGTAACTCTCACCACACGCCGGACTCAGCCTCCGCGGCTGCTCCACGGCATCGATCCCGCCACCCCGGCCGTTTCCGCGCACCGATCCGGTCACTCCACCACCGATCCGTGACAAAAGGTCGCTTTCGCAGCTCATAGCGACCTTTTGTCACGGATGAATGCAACGAACAGCGAACGTCACGCTCGGACTGGACGGGGAACCGGCAGAAATAGCCCCGCTATGCCTTAAAATGGAAGTAATCCAGTCTCCCTTTTAAGAAGTTTGCCGAAAGGCCCCGCTATGCGCTCCACTGACAACGCCGTTGCACAGTGGCATGCGCAAAAACAGCTGCGGTTGAGCCCGGCCTGGAAGTTACTTCAGGGCGCCCCCTGGACTCTGGCATTCCTGCGCGCGGAGTTCACCGCCACCACGCAACGCGTGCCCCTTGAGGAGTTCCACGCCGATCTGGCGGACTTCATGAAGGAACTGCGGGAGGAAAACCTCAGCCTCAATGAGGCGTGGCAGGCCTCCCACTACGCAGACTCCTGGGTCCGCAGCCAATTCTTGGCACGGCCCATGGTGGACGGCAAGTTCCACTACGAACCCACGGCGGCCACGGCACGCGTGCTGGCCTTCATTGACACCTTGGGCGGGCGTCACACCAACTTGAACAGCTCGCGTCTGAGCACCTTGCTGAACAGCATTGAGACGCTGTCGTTGCAAAGCGATCCCAACCCGGAGTCCCGCATTGCCGCCCTCGAAGCGGAAATCCTGGACCGGCAACGGGAGATCACAGCACTGAAGAACGGCGCCAACCCGGCAGTGCTTTCCAACGATTCGGCCGTTGCTGCCACTCGCAGCGTGCTTGATCTGGCTGCCAGTCTGCCTGCGGATTTCAAGCGAATGCGCGACGGCGTCGAGGTCATGTTGCACTCGATCCGCACCGAAATCATGGAATCCTCCCTATCCAAGGGTGTTGCCGTGGGTCAGGTGCTGGCCGGTGATAAGGCCCTTCGCGGGACCGCCGAAGGTGAAACGTTCCGCGGCTTCACCGAATTCCTCAATGACCCGGTGCAACAGGCCCGGTTCCGGCAATCCGTCAATGAGGTGCTGGAACGGGACTTCACGGATGCGCTTACTGCCGAGGAGCGCAACAACCTGGCCTCACTGGTTCGGGAGATGCGTCGGCAGGCTGGCGAAGTCCACGCCATCTACGGACGCCTGTCCGAGAGCCTGCACGCCTATGTCCAGTCCGCCGAGTTCCAAGAATCAGTGCTGCTGCGTAAAGCCATCCATGCCGCAGAACTGGCGGTGGCCACGGCGCCGCTGGTATCTCGGACGCCCGTGGTGGCGCCGCTGCTGTACTCCCCCAACTTTGAAACCTTGGCCGGGCTGGGAATCTTCAACCCAGAGGACCATGTGCCGCCACCCAAGCTGGCCGCCCCGCCTGCATTAAGTGATGCCGATATCCACCGCACTCCCTCCACACCGGCGCCGGATATGCCCAAGCTGCTGGCCGCCGTCGAACATGCCAGGGAAACACGAAACGGTACTGCCACCTTGGCCGACGTCTACACATCCCTGCCGGCGGAGCTCCAGCACATCAACACAATTCGCGGGCTAATCCTGGCGGCGCGCGGTTCCAGCAACAGCATCGACCCGGACCGCACCGAAACACTGACATTCACACAGATCGACGGGACCACGCGCACCGCAACTGTCCCCCTGTTCACCTTCACGAAGGACTAAAGCACCATGAGCACCGAGCGCACACTCTTTCCCGGCGATACCGGCTCTTTCCCGCTGGACATGCGTCAGGCGCTGGTGCGGCTGCTGCGCGGACCTTACATTGACGGGACGGCCGATCCGGCGCTGTGGACAACCATCCTCACGCATGCGGTCTCGCTGCAGCAGTACCTGAGCGAGATCTTCTTGCTGTTGAGCGTTGATACTGAGCGCAAGATCGCACTGCTCGCTCCCGCCGAGATGGACGCCGTTCACACGCAGCCGATCGTCGCCAGGAAGCCGCTGCGCCGTGAGGAGACGCTGCTGGCGCTGCGCCTGCGGGTATTGCTGGACAGGCATGCAGGTTCGGGAACAGATGTGAGCATTTCCCGCGATGGTGCGCGTGAGATTCTGGCCGAGCATCGCCAGCCCGGCGCCGTTGATGACAAGCGCATGGATGAGCAGACCGACGCTGCGCTGGCCAGGCTACTGAATCTCAAGCTGATCCTGCCTACCGAGCTCCCCCACGAATACCGGGTCAGCAACGCCCTGGCACTGGCGCTGCCGTTCGATTCCATTGAACAGATTCCGGCCTATCTGGCCGCCCTGGATGCGGGCACCCAGAACGAACCCTTTGATCTGGACCCTGACCACCCCGATGATACGAACCAACCTCTGCAGGAGATCTTCTAAGTGAGCATTGCAACCACCCTGCCCATCGGCGAAGAACTCAACCCCGGACAGTTCCGGCTGAGCCAGATCCAAATTATCAACTGGGGAACCTTCCATGGACGCCACAGCATGTATGTGGACCGCGCCGGCACCTTGCTCACGGGCCATCCGGGCGTGGGAAAGTCCACCCTCTTTGATGGCATCCAGCACATCTTCTACGCTGCTCCGCGCCTGAATGAGTCTGCGCACGACGCCTCCAACCGTAAGGACCGCCGCACCACGTTTAGCTATATGCGCGGGCGCAAGATCAAGACGGCCGACGGCGTTGAGTACCAACGTCCCAGCGCCACCTGGAGCGCCACGGCCTTGGTCTTCGAAGACGGTTTGGGCCGTCACGTCACCATTGCGGCGCTCTTTGATCTGCCTGCGAACGGACTTGAGGGTCAGGTAGGTAAGCACTATCTGATTCACAACAAGCCCTTGGACACCGAGGCGTTGGAGAAGCACGGCAGCCGCCGCTTTTCGCCGTCGTCCCTGCACGCCGCGCTGCCCGGAGCCGAGGCCTTCGATGTCCACAAGACCTTTGCCGAGCGCTTCCGGCGCAAGCTGGGCATCCACAATGACAAAGCTTTCAGCTTGCTACGTACCCTGCAAAACGGCAAGGGCTTGGACAAGGGTGTGAATCGATTCTTCCGCTACGAGGTGCTGGACAAGCCGGCCACCCTGAGCGCAGCTGCTGCTGCCGTGGAGGACTTCAGCCACCTGAGCGGAATCTACCGCCAGCTCGAGGACGCCCGCGGCCAGCGCGATGCGCTGGCTCCCGTGCCGGAACTGCACCAAAAACTACGTGAGCTAGGCCAACAGCATAACCGCACAGTTGAGCTAAAAAACATTCAGTTACCCTTGCTGCGCCAGCAGTTCCAAAGCGAGTTGTTGGCTGCTCGGGCGGTTGCGCTGACGGAAGCGAAGACGCTGAAGCAGGTAGAGATCGTCTCCGCCACACACGCCAAGGACGCCCTGAGTGAAACCGTGGCGGCGCTGGCCAGCCAGCATGCCAGCCACGGTGGGCAGGCTATTGACGGCTTGGAAAAGGACATTCGGGCTGGCAAGCGCGAGCTAGCAGAGCGGACGCGCATTGAAGCTGCCGTGCGGGATGATCTCGACGGCGCCGGACTCGTCTATGACTGGAGTGCGCAGGGCCTTGCCGGCGCCCGCGCGGGTGCGGCAGCCGGCGTCGACCATCAACAGCAGGAGACCGCTTCAGCGCGTGCCCTCGAGTACCAGGCTGTGGCGACCAGTGTAAACGTCAAGGCGCAAGAGGCTGCACTACGGGCTGAAATTGCTTCCTACCAACGCCGCGGCTCCAACATTGACTCGCGCAGTGCTGCCGCCCGCCGCGCCATTTGCGCCGCAACCGGTTTGGACATTGAAGACATGCCGTTTGCTGGTGAACTGGTGGATATTGGCAGCGAGCACAGCGCTTGGCGGCCGGCAGCGGAGAAGGTGCTCCGATCGCTGGCTACCACGTTGTTGGTCCGCGGCGCCGATATTGGCGCAGTGACAACTGCCATCAACTCTCTTGACGGACACGGCAAGTTGCGCTGGATCAACCTGGGTATTCCCGCGAAGCCGGCCAAGGCAGGACGTGCGCATCTTGTCACGAAACTTGATTTTCACGCCTCCGACGCCGGATCATGGCTTCGCGAGAAGATCGCCAGCGACTTTGCCTTCACCTGTGTGGACGACGATGCAGCACTGCATGATCATGTGAAGGCGGTTTCTCGGACCGGGACCCTGAAGCTCAGCTCTTCTCTGTTTGAGCGGGACACCCGCACCATCAATCCCTCCGATTACTTGCTCGGCTTCAACAATGTGGCCAAGATTGCTGAACTGGAAGAGCAAGCACGGCTCCTCGCTGCCGAGCAGGCAGCCGCGGAAGCATCGGCCACGCAGAGCAGCTTGGCCAAGGACTCCTCAGCACGCAGGTTGGCCACCCTGAAGCGAATTGCCGAAGACGACAGGAGCTTCGAGCAGCTGGATTCGGCCGGGCTTGCTGTGTCTTTGGCGGGGTTGACGGCAACATTAGAGCAGACCATTGCAGGCAGCACCACCCTGGCGCAGCTGAGGGATTCCCTCACCACCGCCCAAACTGAACTCGAGGCTGCCGTGGGCCGGGTAGCGGTGCTGCACCATGACCTCTCCAGTATCGAGAAGGATCTGACTTCCGCCCAAGACGTACTGGCTGGGGGCGTTCCTGGAAGCGCTGCCGAGGAATGGGCTCAGGAGGCCTTTGCCCCCTATCTGAGCGACGGCGACCCTGCCACCTTGGACGAGCTGGAGGTGCTGCTGAGCCATGTCGCTGTGGACCTGGGTGAGCGCATCGCCACCATCAAGGAGCGCCAGTTCCGCGCGGAAGGCGCACTGACCGAAATCTTCAAGGCCTTTGCCCGCCAGTTTGGCCCGTCCATGAGCGCAAGCCATGGCACAGGCGCCGAGGCTGCACCTCATTACGAAGAGTTGTATGCGCGAATCGTTTCCGACGGACTGCCGCAGCGCCAAGACGAGTTCAAGGAATACTTCAACAACCGCTCCTACGAACGCTTTTCTGACCTCTTGCAACTACTCGAGGAAGAACGCAGGTCCATTGAGGAGCGCATCCTGCCACTAAACCAAATCCTGGAGGATGTTCCCTTCGAAAAGGGAAGCAGACTGCGATTGGAGGTCAAGACCAGCATTCCTGACGAGGCCCGGGTATTCCGCCAAGAACTCAAGGAGGCACTGGGCAACGCTTACACGCAGGCCACCGAGGAAACGATGGCTTCCAGTTATCAGCAACTTGAGCGCCTGGTCAATGCCTTGGCAGACCCTGCGTTGGCCCATTGGGCAGACACCGTGCTGGACGTGCGTCAGCATGTCACCATCAGCTGCAACGAACACCGGCCCAACGGGGAGGTTGAGACGGGACTCGAGCCCGGCACACTCTCCGGCGGTGAGGGTCAGCGCTTCACCTCCTTCATTATGGGTGCAGCTTTGGCCTACCAGCTGGGGATCGATGTTCAGGGATACAGCACCTATGGGACCGTCATGATCGATGAGGCTTTCATACAGGCCAACTCCGAGTACGCCGGAGCCGGCATCAATGCGCTGCAAGAGTTCGGCTTCCAGCTCCTACTGGCTGCCCCTGAGGACAAGGTGGACCTGTCCAGGCACCTAGGATCAGTCACGGACATCATCAAGCACCCACAGGCCAACGTCTCGGGCTTTGTCTCCACGGGTCAGTCCCCGGCAACCGCCACCGACATCATCCTCCGCTAAGGCGCACCTGGGTGGTGCCGGCGAAGCCGGTGCCGCCCTTCTGGTGCGGTGCCGGTGGTGGGGTAGCTGCTGTGGGGTGAGCAGAGCGGCTTTAAACAGTGGTGGCCACCCGGGGTGGGGGTGGCCTTGAATAGTGGTGTTGGGGGTGCGTAGGGGTTTTGCTCGTCGTGAGCTCTAGGGCCCGGGGCTTTGCGTGAAAGTCGTTCCGTGAAATAAGGGGTGTCATGTTCCGTGAAAAGAGGGGTGTTAAATGTGGGGAGGCCCCACACCAGTGTTGGTGTGGGGCCTCGACCCTTTTTTACGTGTTGTCCGGCGGTGTCCTACTCTCCCACATCCTCACGAATGCAGTACCATCGGCGCTGTGGGTCTTAGCTTCCGGGTTCGGAATGGGACCGGGCGTTTCCCCCACGCTATGACCACCGTAACTCGTTCCCCAGTTCCAGTTTCCTGGTTGGGTGGCTTGTTGGGTGTTCTTGTTATGGAACAACAGTATTTTATTATACAGGCTCTTCGTGTTTCTCTTTTCACCAGGAACTGGTGGGTAGAGTCACAGTAAAGGAACCTGTTTTTTTGGTTTCAACTTAACAAATCCTTGATGGGTTTGTTGGTTGGGAACCACATAGTGAACGCGAGCATACTCATGTCATATAAGAGTGTGTGTGGTGTAAGTTATCGGCCTATTAGTACCGGTCAGCTTCACGAGTCTTTAGTCCTCGCTTCCACATCCGGCCTATCAACCCAGTGGTCTGCTGGGGGCCTCTCACACGTTTAGGTGTATGGAAATCTCATCTTGAAGCGGGCTTCCCGCTTAGATGCTTTCAGCGGTTATCCCATCCGAACGTAGCTAATCAGCGATGCACTTGGCAGTACAACTGACACACCAGAGGTTCGTCCGTCCCGGTCCTCTCGTACTAAGGACAGACCTTCTCAAATTTCCTGCGCGCGCAGCGGATAGGGACCGAACTGTCTCACGACGTTCTAAACCCAGCTCGCGTACCGCTTTAATGGGCGAACAGCCCAACCCTTGGGACCTACTCCAGCCCCAGGATGCGACGAGCCGACATCGAGGTGCCAAACCATGCCGTCGATATGGACTCTTGGGCAAGATCAGCCTGTTATCCCCGAGGTACCTTTTATCCGTTGAGCGACGGCCATTCCACAATGTGCCGCCGGATCACTAGTCCCGACTTTCGTCCCTGCTCGAGGTGTCCCTCTCACAGTCAAGCTCCCTTGTGCACTTACACTCGAAACCTGATTGCCAACCAGGCTGAGGGAACCTTTGGGCGCCTCCGTTACTTTTTAGGAGGCAACCGCCCCAGTTAAACTACCCATCAGGCACTGTCCCTGACCCGGATTACGGGCCGAAGTTAGATGTCCAAAGTGACCAGAGTGGTATTTCAACGATGACTCCACAACAACTAGCGTTGTCGCTTCACAGTCTCCCACCTATCCTACACAAGCCACTCCGAACACCAATACCAAACTATAGTAAAGGTCTCGGGGTCTTTCCGTCCTGCTGCGCGTAACGAGCATCTTTACTCGTACTGCAATTTCGCCGAGTTTATGGTTGAGACAGCGGGGAAGTCGTTACTCCATTCGTGCAGGTCGGAACTTACCCGACAAGGAATTTCGCTACCTTAGGATGGTTATAGTTACCACCGCCGTTTACTGGGGCTTAAATTCTCAGCTTCGCTCAACAAGTTGAGCTAACCGGTCCTCTTAACCTTCCAGCACCGGGCAGGAGTCAGTCCATATACATCGTCTTGCGACTTCGCATGGACCTGTGTTTTTAGTAAACAGTCGCTTCCCCCTGGTCTCTGCGGCCCACACACGCTCACGGACAGCTAGTGTCCTTCACATGGCAGGCCCCCCTTCTCCCGAAGTTACGGGGGCATTTTGCCGAGTTCCTTAACCATAATTCTCTCGATCGCCTTAGTATTCTCTACCTGATCACCTGTGTCGGTTTGGGGTACGGGCGGTTTGAACCTCACGTCGATGCTTTTCTAGGCAGCATAGGATCACCGAATTCCCCCATGCGGGGGTCCCATCAGATCTCAGAATCGTCATTGAAGACAACACAACGGATTTGCCTATCGTGTTTCCTACGTCCTTAGACCGGGACTACCATCGCCCGGCTCGGCTACCTTCCTGCGTCACACCTGTTAATACGTTTACATCCCCAACTCAGGTCCCACGCTCCCCACACACCCTGGTCCCGAAGGACACTCAATGGTGGTTTGGGTGGTTAGTATTATTGGTTCAATAGGGGCGGTTCTTCACCGGTACGGGAATATCAACCCGTTGTCCATCGACTACGCCTGTCGGCCTCGCCTTAGGTCCCGACTTACCCAGGGCAGATTAGCTTGACCCTGGAACCCTTGATCATTCGGCGGACGGGTTTCTCACCCGTCTTTCGCTACTCATGCCTGCATTCTCACTCGTGTAGGCTCCACCGCTAGTTCACACTGCGACTTCAATGCCTACACGACGCTCCCCTACCACTCCAAACCCCTGAACCAAAGGACGAACCTACTGGCTAGGGCAATGTTTGAAATCCACAACTTCGGCGGTGTACTTGAGCCCCGCTACATTGTCGGCGCGGAATCACTTGACCAGTGAGCTATTACGCACTCTTTTAAGGATGGCTGCTTCTAAGCCAACCTCCTGGTTGTCTAAGCAATCCCACATCCTTTCCCACTTAGCACACGCTTAGGGGCCTTAGTTGGTGGTCTGGGCTGTTTCCCTCTCGACTATGAAGCTTATCCCCCACAGTCTCACTGCTACGCTCTGACTTACCGGCATTCGGAGTTTGGCTGACGTCAGTAACCTTGTAGGGCCCATTAGCCATCCAGTAGCTCTACCTCCAGTAAGAAACACGCAACGCTGCACCTAAATGCATTTCGGGGAGAACCAGCTATCACGAAGTTTGATTGGCCTTTCACCCCTACCCACAGCTCATCCCCTCCATTTTCAACTGAAGTGGGTTCGGTCCTCCACGCGCTCTTACACGCGCTTCAACCTGGCCATGGGTAGATCACTTCGCTTCGGGTCTAGATCACGCCACTAAACTCGCCCTATTCAGACTCGCTTTCGCTACGGCTTCCCCACACGGGTTAACCTCGCGACGTAACACTAACTCGCAGGCTCATTCTTCAAAAGGCACGCCATCACAAGAACAACTACACCCAAAGGTGCACGCTTGCTCTGACGGATTGTAAGCACACGGTTTCAGGTACTATTTCACTCCCCTCCCGGGGTACTTTTCACCTTTCCCTCACGGTACTTGTCCGCTATCGGTCATTAGGTAGTATTTAGGCTTATCAGGTGGTCCTGACAGATTCACACGGGATTTCTCGGGCCCCGTGCTACTTGGGATACTTTCCAGGGAGTGCACTGCATTTCAGTTACGGGACTCTCACCCTCTACGGTCGGCCATTCAAAACCGTTCACCTATACATGCACCATTCCCCTCACTGATCCGGCAGAATCAGAACGGTAAGTCCCACAACCCCGCACCATGCAACGCCCGCCGGCTATCACACATGACACGGTTTAGCCTGATCCGCGTTCGCTCGCCACTACTAACGGAATCACTATTGTTTTCTCTTCCTGTGGGTACTGAGATGTTTCACTTCCCCACGTTCCCTCCACACACCCTATATATTCAGGTGCAGGTCACCACCTCGGCTTACACCGGGTAGCGGGGTTCCCCCATTCGGACACCCTCGGATCAAAGTTTGGTTATCAACTCCCCGAGGCTTATCGCAGATTCCTACGTCCTTCTTCGGCTCCTAATGCCAAGGCATTCACCGTGTGCCCTTAAAAACTTGACCACACACAAGCGGGTCAAACACAACACAACACCCCACAAAGAGGCCCTGCATCATGATTTATGTATCTTGATTATCGAGAGAACCATGAAAACATCAACCACACCACAAAAGGATGCAGCATCAGATCCAGGTTCATTCATTTTCTCAAAGAAATTGCTTTCTTATAAAAGATGCTCGCGTTCACTATGTAGTTCTCAAACAACAACCCCACCACACACATCCCCACCAACAAACACCAAAGTGTCTTTCGTCAGTAAGTCCGTTATGTGCAGGAAACCAGGCACAACACAACTCCAACCCGAAGGAAGGAACGTTGTTGTTCCAGGACCCAACAGTGTGCCAAACACCACCCACCACAACACAACAATCCTTGATGAACTTTTCCTCCCACCCCCAAAGGGACGGTGTACTCGATTCAGATCGCCATGTACCAGCAGGCACCTATTTTATTGATATTCCACCCTTGAGCAACTCACCCAGAAACATGCGTTCTGGCAATGAGTCTTTACTCCTCACACCACCAATACGTCTCCATGCGGAGCCGATCGTGGCGTTTGGTGCTCCTTAGAAAGGAGGTGATCCAGCCGCACCTTCCGGTACGGCTACCTTGTTACGACTTAGTCCCAATCGCCAGTCCCACCTTCGACAGCTCCCTCCCCACAAGGGGGTTAGGCCACCGGCTTCGGGTGTTACCAACTTTCGTGACTTGACGGGCGGTGTGTACAAGGCCCGGGAACGTATTCACCGCAGCGTTGCTGATCTGCGATTACTAGCGACTCCGACTTCATGGGGTCGAGTTGCAGACCCCAATCCGAACTGAGACCGGCTTTTTGGGATTAGCTCCACCTCACAGTATCGCAACCCATTGTACCGGCCATTGTAGCATGCGTGAAGCCCAAGACATAAGGGGCATGATGATTTGACGTCGTCCTCACCTTCCTCCGAGTTGACCCCGGCAGTCTCCTATGAGTCCCCACCATTACGTGCTGGCAACATAGAACGAGGGTTGCGCTCGTTGCGGGACTTAACCCAACATCTCACGACACGAGCTGACGACAACCATGCACCACCTGTAAACCGACCGCAAGCGGGGCACCTGTTTCCAGGTATTTCCAGTTCATGTCAAGCCTTGGTAAGGTTCTTCGCGTTGCATCGAATTAATCCGCATGCTCCGCCGCTTGTGCGGGCCCCCGTCAATTCCTTTGAGTTTTAGCCTTGCGGCCGTACTCCCCAGGCGGGGCACTTAATGCGTTAGCTACGGCGCGGAAAACGTGGAATGTCCCCCACACCTAGTGCCCAACGTTTACGGCATGGACTACCAGGGTATCTAATCCTGTTCGCTCCCCATGCTTTCGCTCCTCAGCGTCAGTTAATGCCCAGAGACCTGCCTTCGCCATCGGTGTTCCTCCTGATATCTGCGCATTTCACCGCTACACCAGGAATTCCAGTCTCCCCTACATCACTCTAGTCTGCCCGTACCCACCGCAGATCCGGAGTTGAGCCCCGGACTTTCACGGCAGACGCGACAAACCGCCTACGAGCTCTTTACGCCCAATAATTCCGGATAACGCTTGCGCCCTACGTATTACCGCGGCTGCTGGCACGTAGTTAGCCGGCGCTTCTTCTGCAAGTACCCTCAACCACACAACGTGTGGCCTTGTTCCCTACTGAAAGAGGTTTACAACCCGAAGGCCGTCATCCCTCACGCGGCGTCGCTGCATCAGGCTTTCGCCCATTGTGCAATATTCCCCACTGCTGCCTCCCGTAGGAGTCTGGGCCGTGTCTCAGTCCCAGTGTGGCCGGTCACCCTCTCAGGCCGGCTACCCGTCGTCGCCTTGGTGAGCCATTACCTCACCAACAAGCTGATAGGCCGCGAGTCCATCCAAAACCAATAAATCTTTCAACTAAACCCCATGCGAGGTAAAGTCAATATCCAGTATTAGACCCCGTTTCCAAGGCTTATCCCAGAGTTAAGGGCAGGTTACTCACGTGTTACTCACCCGTTCGCCACTAATCCCCCGCAAGCGGGTTCATCGTTCGACTTGCATGTGTTAAGCACGCCGCCAGCGTTCATCCTGAGCCAGGATCAAACTCTCCGTTAATAACTAAACAGACACACACAATCACACCGGAAAAAGGTAATGAAAGCATGCACTAAATTCGAAACCAGCTAAACGATCATGCATCACCACAGGGGCGGCAACACACAACCAAATAACCAATTCAATATAAATAAATTGGTATCAATAAAACTTGGCACACTATTGAGTTCTCAAACAACAACCACACTCAGCCAACACATACACAAACCAAACAGTCCGTGATGATCAGTGCCGAGGCAACTTTTCAAGCTTACCCGAAACATTTCAACAAAGCAAATCCACTAAACCGTGAACCACACCATCAAAACATGAGAAGTAAACCGGCAAAACCGGCCACAAAACTCGGGCTTATCGTTCCCCCATCAACCGGGGCAACTCGAAAAACAATACACACCTTTGACCCTCAACACCAACTCCAAACACCGTGACCCCTACCACCTCTCGCAGAGCCGATCTGAACTAGCGCCGGCACCAGCTCAAACCACACCTTGTTCCGGGCGATTCTTTCGCTGGCTTCGGACGAGTTCAGCCCACGACGCAACACGCACTGCATGGCTCTGCTGCGAGCTCACGCACTGACACCAGGATCATGCAAACCCCCTAAACATCAGAGCATGCCAGCTCACCCCATTGCTCAGCACCACAACCTACAGCGGTCCTCAGAGAGCCCTGCACCAAAGGAGCCCCCGGCATGACCGCCCTTCATCATGGGATCCAGGAAGTAAATGCCCTGTCCCATGACGGCAACCACCAGCTCCCGGCCAGGTATCCCTTAACAGCGATCAAAACCTACCCACCATCAGGATCCGGGCGAGGGGTTAGCAACCCGCCTCAAACGCTAAACCAGCCCCTTGGCCGGCCTTAGCTGCTGGTCGCTAAGCAATGGCGGCCTCCTGGTTGGTGGTGCCGGCGAAGCCGGTGCCGCCCTTCTGGTGCGGTGCCGGTGGTGGGGTAGCTGCTGCTGGGGTGAGCAGAGCGGCTTTAAACAGTGGTGGCCACCCGGGGTGGGGGTGGCCTTGAATAGTGGTGTTGTGGTTGTGGTTGTGGGTGTTAAATGTGGGGAGGCCCCACACCAGTGTTGGTGTGGGGCCTCGACCCTTTTTTTACGTGTTGTCCGGCGGTGTCCTACTCTCCCACATCCTCACGAATGCAGTACCATCGGCGCTGTGGGTCTTAGCTTCCGGGTTCGGAATGGGACCGGGCGTTTCCCCCACGCTATGACCACCGTAACTCGTTCCCCAGTTCCAGTTTCCTGGTTGGGTGGCTTGTTGGGTGCTCTTGGAGCAACAGTATTTTATTATACAGGCTCTTCGTGTTTCTCTTTTCACCAGGAACTGGTGGGTAGAGTCACAGTAAAGGAACCTGTTTTTTTGGTTTCAACTTAACAAATCCTTGATGGGTTTGTTGGTTGGGAACCACATAGTGAACGCGAGCATACTCATGTCATATAAGAGTGTGTGTGGTGTAAGTTATCGGCCTATTAGTACCGGTCAGCTTCACGAGTCTTTAGTCCTCGCTTCCACATCCGGCCTATCAACCCAGTGGTCTGCTGGGGGCCTCTCACACGTTTAGGTGTATGGAAATCTCATCTTGAAGCGGGCTTCCCGCTTAGATGCTTTCAGCGGTTATCCCATCCGAACGTAGCTAATCAGCGATGCACTTGGCAGTACAACTGACACACCAGAGGTTCGTCCGTCCCGGTCCTCTCGTACTAAGGACAGACCTTCTCAAATTTCCTGCGCGCGCAGCGGATAGGGACCGAACTGTCTCACGACGTTCTAAACCCAGCTCGCGTACCGCTTTAATGGGCGAACAGCCCAACCCTTGGGACCTACTCCAGCCCCAGGATGCGACGAGCCGACATCGAGGTGCCAAACCATGCCGTCGATATGGACTCTTGGGCAAGATCAGCCTGTTATCCCCGAGGTACCTTTTATCCGTTGAGCGACGGCCATTCCACAATGTGCCGCCGGATCACTAGTCCCGACTTTCGTCCCTGCTCGAGGTGTCCCTCTCACAGTCAAGCTCCCTTGTGCACTTACACTCGAAACCTGATTGCCAACCAGGCTGAGGGAACCTTTGGGCGCCTCCGTTACTTTTTAGGAGGCAACCGCCCCAGTTAAACTACCCATCAGGCACTGTCCCTGACCCGGATTACGGGCCGAAGTTAGATGTCCAAAGTGACCAGAGTGGTATTTCAACGATGACTCCACAACAACTAGCGTTGTCGCTTCACAGTCTCCCACCTATCCTACACAAGCCACTCCGAACACCAATACCAAACTATAGTAAAGGTCTCGGGGTCTTTCCGTCCTGCTGCGCGTAACGAGCATCTTTACTCGTACTGCAATTTCGCCGAGTTTATGGTTGAGACAGCGGGGAAGTCGTTACTCCATTCGTGCAGGTCGGAACTTACCCGACAAGGAATTTCGCTACCTTAGGATGGTTATAGTTACCACCGCCGTTTACTGGGGCTTAAATTCTCAGCTTCGCTCAACAAGTTGAGCTAACCGGTCCTCTTAACCTTCCAGCACCGGGCAGGAGTCAGTCCATATACATCGTCTTGCGACTTCGCATGGACCTGTGTTTTTAGTAAACAGTCGCTTCCCCCTGGTCTCTGCGGCCCACACACGCTCACGGACAGCTAGTGTCCTTCACATGGCAGGCCCCCCTTCTCCCGAAGTTACGGGGGCATTTTGCCGAGTTCCTTAACCATAATTCTCTCGATCGCCTTAGTATTCTCTACCTGATCACCTGTGTCGGTTTGGGGTACGGGCGGTTTGAACCTCACGTCGATGCTTTTCTAGGCAGCATAGGATCACCGAATTCCCCCATGCGGGGGTCCCATCAGATCTCAGAATCGTCATTGAAGACAACACAACGGATTTGCCTATCGTGTTTCCTACGTCCTTAGACCGGGACTACCATCGCCCGGCTCGGCTACCTTCCTGCGTCACACCTGTTAATACGTTTACATCCCCAACTCAGGTCCCACGCTCCCCACACACCCTGGTCCCGAAGGACACTCAATGGTGGTTTGGGTGGTTAGTATTATTGGTTCAATAGGGGCGGTTCTTCACCGGTACGGGAATATCAACCCGTTGTCCATCGACTACGCCTGTCGGCCTCGCCTTAGGTCCCGACTTACCCAGGGCAGATTAGCTTGACCCTGGAACCCTTGATCATTCGGCGGACGGGTTTCTCACCCGTCTTTCGCTACTCATGCCTGCATTCTCACTCGTGTAGGCTCCACCGCTAGTTCACACTGCGACTTCAATGCCTACACGACGCTCCCCTACCACTCCAAACCCCTGAACCAAAGGACGAACCTACTGGCTAGGGCAATGTTTGAAATCCACAACTTCGGCGGTGTACTTGAGCCCCGCTACATTGTCGGCGCGGAATCACTTGACCAGTGAGCTATTACGCACTCTTTTAAGGATGGCTGCTTCTAAGCCAACCTCCTGGTTGTCTAAGCAATCCCACATCCTTTCCCACTTAGCACACGCTTAGGGGCCTTAGTTGGTGGTCTGGGCTGTTTCCCTCTCGACTATGAAGCTTATCCCCCACAGTCTCACTGCTACGCTCTGACTTACCGGCATTCGGAGTTTGGCTGACGTCAGTAACCTTGTAGGGCCCATTAGCCATCCAGTAGCTCTACCTCCAGTAAGAAACACGCAACGCTGCACCTAAATGCATTTCGGGGAGAACCAGCTATCACGAAGTTTGATTGGCCTTTCACCCCTACCCACAGCTCATCCCCTCCATTTTCAACTGAAGTGGGTTCGGTCCTCCACGCGCTCTTACACGCGCTTCAACCTGGCCATGGGTAGATCACTTCGCTTCGGGTCTAGATCACGCCACTAAACTCGCCCTATTCAGACTCGCTTTCGCTACGGCTTCCCCACACGGGTTAACCTCGCGACGTAACACTAACTCGCAGGCTCATTCTTCAAAAGGCACGCCATCACAAGAACAACTACACCCAAAGGTGCACGCTTGCTCTGACGGATTGTAAGCACACGGTTTCAGGTACTATTTCACTCCCCTCCCGGGGTACTTTTCACCTTTCCCTCACGGTACTTGTCCGCTATCGGTCATTAGGTAGTATTTAGGCTTATCAGGTGGTCCTGACAGATTCACACGGGATTTCTCGGGCCCCGTGCTACTTGGGATACTTTCCAGGGAGTGCACTGCATTTCAGTTACGGGACTCTCACCCTCTACGGTCGGCCATTCAAAACCGTTCACCTATACATGCACCATTCCCCTCACTGATCCGGCAGAATCAGAACGGTAAGTCCCACAACCCCGCACCATGCAACGCCCGCCGGCTATCACACATGACACGGTTTAGCCTGATCCGCGTTCGCTCGCCACTACTAACGGAATCACTATTGTTTTCTCTTCCTGTGGGTACTGAGATGTTTCACTTCCCCACGTTCCCTCCACACACCCTATATATTCAGGTGCAGGTCACCACCTCGACTTACACCGGGTAGCGGGGTTCCCCCATTCGGACACCCTCGGATCAAAGTTTGGTTATCAACTCCCCGAGGCTTATCGCAGATTCCTACGTCCTTCTTCGGCTCCTAATGCCAAGGCATTCACCGTGTGCCCTTAAAAACTTGACCACACACAAGCGGGTCAAACACAACACAACACCCCACAAAGAGGCCCTGCATCATGATTATGTATCTTGATTATCGAGAGAACCATGAAAACATCAACCACACCCCAAAAGGTGCAGCATCAGATCCAGGTTCATTCATTTTCTCAAAGAAATTGCTTTCTTATAAAAGATGCTCGCGTTCACTATGTAGTTCTCAAACAACAACCCCACCACACACATCCCCACCAACAAACACCAAAGTGTCTTTCGTCAGTAAGTCCGTCATGTGCAGGAAACCAGGCACAACACAACTCCAACCCGAAGGAAGGAACGTTGTTGTTCCAGGACCCAACAGTGTGCCAAACACCACCCACCACAACACAACAACCCTTGATGAACTTTTCCTCCCACCCCCAAAGGGACGGTGTACTCGATTCAGATCGCCATGTACCAGCAGGCACCTATTTTATTGATATTCCACCCTTGAGCAACTCACCCAGAAACATGCGTTCTGGCAATGAGTCTTTACTCCTCACACCACCAATACGTCTCCATGCGGAGCCGATCGCGGCGTTTGGTGCTCCTTAGAAAGGAGGTGATCCAGCCGCACCTTCCGGTACGGCTACCTTGTTACGACTTAGTCCCAATCGCCAGTCCCACCTTCGACAGCTCCCTCCCCACAAGGGGGTTAGGCCACCGGCTTCGGGTGTTACCAACTTTCGTGACTTGACGGGCGGTGTGTACAAGGCCCGGGAACGTATTCACCGCAGCGTTGCTGATCTGCGATTACTAGCGACTCCGACTTCATGGGGTCGAGTTGCAGACCCCAATCCGAACTGAGACCGGCTTTTTGGGATTAGCTCCACCTCACAGTATCGCAACCCATTGTACCGGCCATTGTAGCATGCGTGAAGCCCAAGACATAAGGGGCATGATGATTTGACGTCGTCCTCACCTTCCTCCGAGTTGACCCCGGCAGTCTCCTATGAGTCCCCACCATTACGTGCTGGCAACATAGAACGAGGGTTGCGCTCGTTGCGGGACTTAACCCAACATCTCACGACACGAGCTGACGACAACCATGCACCACCTGTAAACCGACCGCAAGCGGGGCACCTGTTTCCAGGTATTTCCAGTTCATGTCAAGCCTTGGTAAGGTTCTTCGCGTTGCATCGAATTAATCCGCATGCTCCGCCGCTTGTGCGGGCCCCCGTCAATTCCTTTGAGTTTTAGCCTTGCGGCCGTACTCCCCAGGCGGGGCACTTAATGCGTTAGCTACGGCGCGGAAAACGTGGAATGTCCCCCACACCTAGTGCCCAACGTTTACGGCATGGACTACCAGGGTATCTAATCCTGTTCGCTCCCCATGCTTTCGCTCCTCAGCGTCAGTTAATGCCCAGAGACCTGCCTTCGCCATCGGTGTTCCTCCTGATATCTGCGCATTTCACCGCTACACCAGGAATTCCAGTCTCCCCTACATCACTCTAGTCTGCCCGTACCCACCGCAGATCCGGAGTTGAGCCCCGGACTTTCACGGCAGACGCGACAAACCGCCTACGAGCTCTTTACGCCCAATAATTCCGGATAACGCTTGCGCCCTACGTATTACCGCGGCTGCTGGCACGTAGTTAGCCGGCGCTTCTTCTGCAAGTACCCTCAACCACACAACGTGTGGCCTTGTTCCCTACTGAAAGAGGTTTACAACCCGAAGGCCGTCATCCCTCACGCGGCGTCGCTGCATCAGGCTTTCGCCCATTGTGCAATATTCCCCACTGCTGCCTCCCGTAGGAGTCTGGGCCGTGTCTCAGTCCCAGTGTGGCCGGTCACCCTCTCAGGCCGGCTACCCGTCGTCGCCTTGGTGAGCCATTACCTCACCAACAAGCTGATAGGCCGCGAGTCCATCCAAAACCAATAAATCTTTCAACTAAACCCCATGCGAGGTAAAGTCAATATCCAGTATTAGACCCCGTTTCCAAGGCTTATCCCAGAGTTAAGGGCAGGTTACTCACGTGTTACTCACCCGTTCGCCACTAATCCCCCGCAAGCGGGTTCATCGTTCGACTTGCATGTGTTAAGCACGCCGCCAGCGTTCATCCTGAGCCAGGATCAAACTCTCCGTTAATAACTAAACAGACACACACAATCACACCGGAAAAAGGTAATGAAAGCATGCACTAAATTCGAAACCAGCTAAACGATCATGCATCACCACAGGGGCGGCAACACACAACCAAATAACCAATTCAATATAAATAAATTGGTATCAATAAAACTTGGCACACTATTGAGTTCTCAAACAACAACCACACTCAGCCAACACATACACAAACCAAACAGTCCGTGATGATCAGTGCCGAGGCAACTTTTCAAGCTTACCCGAAACATTTCAACAAAGCAAATCCACTAAACCGTGAACCACACCATCAAAACATGAGAAGTAAACCGGCAAAACCGGCCACAAAACTCGGGCTTATCGTTCCCCCATCAACCGGGGCAACTCGAAAAACAATACACACCTTTGACCCTCAACACCAACTCCAAACACCGTGACCCCTACCACCTCTCGCAGAGCCGATCTGAACTAGCGCCGGCACCAGCTCAAACCACACCTTGTTCCGGGCGATTCTTTCGCTGGCTTCGGACGAGTTCAGCCCACGACGCAACACGCACTGCATGGCTCTGCTGCGAGCTCACGCACTGACACCAGGATCATGCAAACCCCCTAAACATCAGAGCATGCCAGCTCACCCCATTGCTCAGCACCACAACCTACAGCGGTCCTCAGAGAGCCCTGCACCAAAGGAGCCCCCGGCATGACCGCCCTTCATCATGGGATCCAGGAAGTAAATGCCCTGTCCCATGACGGCAACCACCAGCTCCCGGCCAGGTATCCCTTAACAGCGATCAAAACCTACCCACCATCAGGATCCGGGCGAGGGGTTAGCAACCCGCCTCAAACGCTAAACCAGCCCCTTGGCCGGCCTTAGCTGCTGGTCGCTAAGCAATGGCGGCCTCCTGGTTGGTGGTGCCGGCGAAGCCGGTGCCGCCCTTCTGGTGCGGTGCCGGTGGTGGGGTAGCTGCTGCTGGGGTGAGCAGAGCGGCTTTAAACAGTGGTGGCCACCCGGGGTGGGGGTGGCCTTGAATAGTGGTGTTGTGGTTGTGGTTGTGGGTGTTAAATGTGGGGAGGCCCCACACCAGTGTTGGTGTGGGGCCTCGACCCTTTTTTTACGTGTTGTCCGGCGGTGTCCTACTCTCCCACATCCTCACGAATGCAGTACCATCGGCGCTGTGGGTCTTAGCTTCCGGGTTCGGAATGGGACCGGGCGTTTCCCCCACGCTATGACCACCGTAACTCGTTCCCCAGTTCCAGTTTCCTGGTTGGGTGGCTTGTTGGGTGTTCTTGTTATGGAACAACAGTATTTTATTATACAGGCTCTTCGTGTTTCTCTTTTCACCAGGAACTGGTGGGTAGAGTCACAGTAAAGGAACCTGTTTTTTTGGTTTCAACTTAACAAATCCTTGATGGGTTTGTTGGTTGGGAACCACATAGTGAACGCGAGCATACTCATGTCATATAAGAGTGTGTGTGGTGTAAGTTATCGGCCTATTAGTACCGGTCAGCTTCACGAGTCTTTAGTCCTCGCTTCCACATCCGGCCTATCAACCCAGTGGTCTGCTGGGGGCCTCTCACACGTTTAGGTGTATGGAAATCTCATCTTGAAGCGGGCTTCCCGCTTAGATGCTTTCAGCGGTTATCCCATCCGAACGTAGCTAATCAGCGATGCACTTGGCAGTACAACTGACACACCAGAGGTTCGTCCGTCCCGGTCCTCTCGTACTAAGGACAGACCTTCTCAAATTTCCTGCGCGCGCAGCGGATAGGGACCGAACTGTCTCACGACGTTCTAAACCCAGCTCGCGTACCGCTTTAATGGGCGAACAGCCCAACCCTTGGGACCTACTCCAGCCCCAGGATGCGACGAGCCGACATCGAGGTGCCAAACCATGCCGTCGATATGGACTCTTGGGCAAGATCAGCCTGTTATCCCCGAGGTACCTTTTATCCGTTGAGCGACGGCCATTCCACAATGTGCCGCCGGATCACTAGTCCCGACTTTCGTCCCTGCTCGAGGTGTCCCTCTCACAGTCAAGCTCCCTTGTGCACTTACACTCGAAACCTGATTGCCAACCAGGCTGAGGGAACCTTTGGGCGCCTCCGTTACTTTTTAGGAGGCAACCGCCCCAGTTAAACTACCCATCAGGCACTGTCCCTGACCCGGATTACGGGCCGAAGTTAGATGTCCAAAGTGACCAGAGTGGTATTTCAACGATGACTCCACAACAACTAGCGTTGTCGCTTCACAGTCTCCCACCTATCCTACACAAGCCACTCCGAACACCAATACCAAACTATAGTAAAGGTCTCGGGGTCTTTCCGTCCTGCTGCGCGTAACGAGCATCTTTACTCGTACTGCAATTTCGCCGAGTTTATGGTTGAGACAGCGGGGAAGTCGTTACTCCATTCGTGCAGGTCGGAACTTACCCGACAAGGAATTTCGCTACCTTAGGATGGTTATAGTTACCACCGCCGTTTACTGGGGCTTAAATTCTCAGCTTCGCTCAACAAGTTGAGCTAACCGGTCCTCTTAACCTTCCAGCACCGGGCAGGAGTCAGTCCATATACATCGTCTTGCGACTTCGCATGGACCTGTGTTTTTAGTAAACAGTCGCTTCCCCCTGGTCTCTGCGGCCCACACACGCTCACGGACAGCTAGTGTCCTTCACATGGCAGGCCCCCCTTCTCCCGAAGTTACGGGGGCATTTTGCCGAGTTCCTTAACCATAATTCTCTCGATCGCCTTAGTATTCTCTACCTGATCACCTGTGTCGGTTTGGGGTACGGGCGGTTTGAACCTCACGTCGATGCTTTTCTAGGCAGCATAGGATCACCGAATTCCCCCATGCGGGGGTCCCATCAGATCTCAGAATCGTCATTGAAGACAACACAACGGATTTGCCTATCGTGTTTCCTACGTCCTTAGACCGGGACTACCATCGCCCGGCTCGGCTACCTTCCTGCGTCACACCTGTTAATACGTTTACATCCCCAACTCAGGTCCCACGCTCCCCACACACCCTGGTCCCGAAGGACACTCAATGGTGGTTTGGGTGGTTAGTATTATTGGTTCAATATTGGCGGTTCTTCACCGGTACGGGAATATCAACCCGTTGTCCATCGACTACGCCTGTCGGCCTCGCCTTAGGTCCCGACTTACCCAGGGCAGATTAGCTTGACCCTGGAACCCTTGATCATTCGGCGGACGGGTTTCTCACCCGTCTTTCGCTACTCATGCCTGCATTCTCACTCGTGTAGGCTCCACCGCTAGTTCACACTGCGACTTCAATGCCTACACGACGCTCCCCTACCACTCCAAACCCCTGAACCAAAGGACGAACCTACTGGCTAGGGCAATGTTTGAAATCCACAACTTCGGCGGTGTACTTGAGCCCCGCTACATTGTCGGCGCGGAATCACTTGACCAGTGAGCTATTACGCACTCTTTTAAGGATGGCTGCTTCTAAGCCAACCTCCTGGTTGTCTAAGCAATCCCACATCCTTTCCCACTTAGCACACGCTTAGGGGCCTTAGTTGGTGGTCTGGGCTGTTTCCCTCTCGACTATGAAGCTTATCCCCCACAGTCTCACTGCTACGCTCTGACTTACCGGCATTCGGAGTTTGGCTGACGTCAGTAACCTTGTAGGGCCCATTAGCCATCCAGTAGCTCTACCTCCAGTAAGAAACACGCAACGCTGCACCTAAATGCATTTCGGGGAGAACCAGCTATCACGAAGTTTGATTGGCCTTTCACCCCTACCCACAGCTCATCCCCTCCATTTTCAACTGAAGTGGGTTCGGTCCTCCACGCGCTCTTACACGCGCTTCAACCTGGCCATGGGTAGATCACTTCGCTTCGGGTCTAGATCACGCCACTAAACTCGCCCTATTCAGACTCGCTTTCGCTACGGCTTCCCCACACGGGTTAACCTCGCGACGTAACACTAACTCGCAGGCTCATTCTTCAAAAGGCACGCCATCACAAGAACAACTACACCCAAAGGTGCACGCTTGCTCTGACGGATTGTAAGCACACGGTTTCAGGTACTATTTCACTCCCCTCCCGGGGTACTTTTCACCTTTCCCTCACGGTACTTGTCCGCTATCGGTCATTAGGTAGTATTTAGGCTTATCAGGTGGTCCTGACAGATTCACACGGGATTTCTCGGGCCCCGTGCTACTTGGGATACTTTCCAGGGAGTGCACTGCATTTCAGTTACGGGACTCTCACCCTCTACGGTCGGCCATTCAAAACCGTTCACCTATACATGCACCATTCCCCTCACTGATCCGGCAGAATCAGAACGGTAAGTCCCACAACCCCGCACCATGCAACGCCCGCCGGCTATCACACATGACACGGTTTAGCCTGATCCGCGTTCGCTCGCCACTACTAACGGAATCACTATTGTTTTCTCTTCCTGTGGGTACTGAGATGTTTCACTTCCCCACGTTCCCTCCACACACCCTATATATTCAGGTGCAGGTCACCACCTCGGCTTACACCGGGTAGCGGGGTTCCCCCATTCGGACACCCTCGGATCAAAGTTTGGTTATCAACTCCCCGAGGCTTATCGCAGATTCCTACGTCCTTCTTCGGCTCCTAATGCCAAGGCATTCACCGTGTGCCCTTAAAAACTTGACCACACACAAGCGGGTCAAACACAACACAACACCCCACAAAGAGGCCCTGCATCATGATTTATGTATCTTGATTATCGAGAGAACCATGAAAACATCAACCACACCCCAAAAGGTGCAGCATCAGATCCAGGTTCATTCATTTTCTCAAAGAAATTGCTTTCTTATAAAAGATGCTCGCGTTCACTATGTAGTTCTCAAACAACAACCCCACCACACACATCCCCACCAACAAACACCAAAGTGTCTTTCGTCAGTAAGTCCGTTATGTGCAGGAAACCAGGCACAACACAACTCCAACCCGAAGGAAGGAACGTTGTTGTTCCAGGACCCAACAGTGTGCCAAACACCACCCACCACAACACAACAATCCTTGATGAACTTTTCCTCCCACCCCCAAAGGGACGGTGTACTCGATTCAGATCGCCATGTACCAGCAGGCACCTATTTTATTGATATTCCACCCTTGAGCAACTCACCCAGAAACATGCGTTCTGGCAATGAGTCTTTACTCCTCACACCACCAATACGTCTCCATGCGGAGCCGATCGCGGCGTTTGGTGCTCCTTAGAAAGGAGGTGATCCAGCCGCACCTTCCGGTACGGCTACCTTGTTACGACTTAGTCCCAATCGCCAGTCCCACCTTCGACAGCTCCCTCCCCACAAGGGGGTTAGGCCACCGGCTTCGGGTGTTACCAACTTTCGTGACTTGACGGGCGGTGTGTACAAGGCCCGGGAACGTATTCACCGCAGCGTTGCTGATCTGCGATTACTAGCGACTCCGACTTCATGGGGTCGAGTTGCAGACCCCAATCCGAACTGAGACCGGCTTTTTGGGATTAGCTCCACCTCACAGTATCGCAACCCATTGTACCGGCCATTGTAGCATGCGTGAAGCCCAAGACATAAGGGGCATGATGATTTGACGTCGTCCTCACCTTCCTCCGAGTTGACCCCGGCAGTCTCCTATGAGTCCCCACCATTACGTGCTGGCAACATAGAACGAGGGTTGCGCTCGTTGCGGGACTTAACCCAACATCTCACGACACGAGCTGACGACAACCATGCACCACCTGTAAACCGACCGCAAGCGGGGCACCTGTTTCCAGGTATTTCCAGTTCATGTCAAGCCTTGGTAAGGTTCTTCGCGTTGCATCGAATTAATCCGCATGCTCCGCCGCTTGTGCGGGCCCCCGTCAATTCCTTTGAGTTTTAGCCTTGCGGCCGTACTCCCCAGGCGGGGCACTTAATGCGTTAGCTACGGCGCGGAAAACGTGGAATGTCCCCCACACCTAGTGCCCAACGTTTACGGCATGGACTACCAGGGTATCTAATCCTGTTCGCTCCCCATGCTTTCGCTCCTCAGCGTCAGTTAATGCCCAGAGACCTGCCTTCGCCATCGGTGTTCCTCCTGATATCTGCGCATTTCACCGCTACACCAGGAATTCCAGTCTCCCCTACATCACTCTAGTCTGCCCGTACCCACCGCAGATCCGGAGTTGAGCCCCGGACTTTCACGGCAGACGCGACAAACCGCCTACGAGCTCTTTACGCCCAATAATTCCGGATAACGCTTGCGCCCTACGTATTACCGCGGCTGCTGGCACGTAGTTAGCCGGCGCTTCTTCTGCAAGTACCCTCAACCACACAACGTGTGGCCTTGTTCCCTACTGAAAGAGGTTTACAACCCGAAGGCCGTCATCCCTCACGCGGCGTCGCTGCATCAGGCTTTCGCCCATTGTGCAATATTCCCCACTGCTGCCTCCCGTAGGAGTCTGGGCCGTGTCTCAGTCCCAGTGTGGCCGGTCACCCTCTCAGGCCGGCTACCCGTCGTCGCCTTGGTGAGCCATTACCTCACCAACAAGCTGATAGGCCGCGAGTCCATCCAAAACCAATAAATCTTTCAACAAAACCCCATGCGAGGTAAAGTCAATATCCAGTATTAGACCCCGTTTCCAAGGCTTATCCCAGAGTTAAGGGCAGGTTACTCACGTGTTACTCACCCGTTCGCCACTAATCCCCCGCAAGCGGGTTCATCGTTCGACTTGCATGTGTTAAGCACGCCGCCAGCGTTCATCCTGAGCCAGGATCAAACTCTCCGTTAATAACTAAACAGACACACACAATCACACCGGAAAAAGGTAATGAAAGCATGCACTAAATTCGAAACCAGCTAAACGATCATGCATCACCACAGGGGCGGCAACACACAACCAAATAACCAATTCAATATAAATAAATTGGTATCAATAAAACTTGGCACACTATTGAGTTCTCAAACAACAACCACACTCAGCCAACACATACACAAACCAAACAGTCCGCGATGATCAGTGCCGAGGCAACTTTTCAAGCTTACCCGAAACATTTCAACAAAGCAAATCCACTAAACCGTGAACCACACCATCAAAACATGAGAAGTAAACCGGCAAAACCGGCCACAAAACTCGAGCTTATCGTTCCCCCATCAACCGGGGCAACTCGAAAAACAATACACTCTTTCGGGGCTCCAGGCAAACCCAGAGCCATCGTCCGCTGGCCACGCCGTCCCCCCGATCCTGGGCCGCCAAGATCGGGCTACTACCGCTACTTGGCAGCAGTCTTCAATACGTACTTAGGCACCAGCACGGCACAGAGCCCAGTGATTGCCCAGATGACTAGCGCGGCAATGATCCAAGTAAAGAAGCCATGAATGCTAATGCCACCAAAGAACATGCTGGCAATAACCAATGCCAGCCAGGTGGAAACAAGAGATGCCAGACCGGCAAGTGTTGGTGTGTATTTAGTGGCCAGCTTGGCCACTAACCTCTGAAGAAGCGACTGAGCAACCGTAAAGACAACCACTGCGGTCAACAACCCACCAAAGTGTAGGGAGAAGCGGGGCAGGATCAGTGCAGCAAGCATAATCGCGACAGCCGAACTGCCTAGCTGGACGCCAATGCCTATCAATAGGTTCTTCATGTCCTGATCTTATGCTGTGAAGCGATACGCCACGTCGAGATTTCCTAGAGTCTTGCAGTGGTTCTAACAAAGACCCCAACCAACACAGCCGAGTTTCTTGGTGGATCACGCAGTTGGGTGAAGCACGTGAGCTTTCCAGAATACTGCGGCCCGTACGTCGCTTAAACAGCCCCAGTAGTAGGTGTCCGATTTGGTCAGTCGGCAGGAACGCGGCCAACGCCAACCTCCAACACCGAGGAACCATAATGGACCGATTCCTCTATATGCAGGCCTCTATATACGTCGCAGAGGTACTGCCTTAACAAGGCTGGGCAGTGGCATCCCGGCAGAACAGCTGCCAACCTCTGGCCAGTGATCCTGTCCACCATTCTGAAGATCCACGCGACCGCCTGAGTGGCCATATCCTCTAGTGCTGACCTTATATATAGAGCACTCGACCGCAAGGGGATAAACACAGCCGATCCTTGGACGAGCCGAAGGTCAAAACGTGTGCATTGAATTTCCGTTTTGTTCGTTGATTACGCTGATCGTCGGGGTGTCAGCAAGAAGTAGGAAGAGTTCAGCGCGTTACAGTCCTGGATCACCGGCAAGAGTTCTGAAGACGCCCATGCCGGCTCTGCTCGGACGCTCCGGCACAGAGTGCAGCGTGCAGCGTGCAGTGTGCATGGTGCTGGAACGTGGCCCCACAATCGCCAGCAGCCACGGAAGAGCACCCGGTGATCATGTAGTTGCAGTGCAGTGCGATCGGGAACCTCGCTGAGAGAAGTTCCTGGGGGACCGCACCTACACGAATAAGAACAGCGGAAGGCCCTCTCCCTACCCGGATACCAGAGCTGGTAGCTCTACCACCACACCGGGTGACCACAAGATCCTTAGAGCCTCGTCATACCCCACCACTGGCAACCATCAAAGAAAGCCAGAGACATACCAGCGAGCTCATCGACCCAACTACCAAGACTGCAAGCGAATCCCTCAAGGATGGGTCGGAAGAAGCCACTGACAGCCCCGGGCTAGACGCGCTTTTTGGCCGGCAACCGGCTGACCCCTGTTTAGAGCCACCCCGCTAACCTCACACCGAGCCAGCTAGCCGCAGAACTGAAAACAGGGCTCAGAGACAACAAAAAACCCCGGTGGAACCATTGGTTCCACCGGGGTTTTTCAAAAACGTGCGCGAGGGGGGATTTGAACCCCCACGCCCTTTCGGACACTGGCACCTGAAGCCAGCGCGTCTGCCGTTCCGCCACTCGCGCGTTTTTCGCTACTCACTGGTTTGTCTTTCAACTCTCAGTGGAACAGCGAGATCAAGCATATAGGACATATTGCCAAATCACCTAAACGAGGGTCTCCAGTGCCCGTTCAGACACTAGAATTGGAGGAATCAAGGGGCAACATTCCCCTAGATCACGCGGAAGTTGGACGGCGAAAAAAGTTTTTGACAACCTCATGCCTAGGTAGGAAATTTCCCACATCCGGTCCATCTAATAGGGCTATTCCAAGACTCCGGCAGTAGTATCAACTTTGAACTAGGTTGCCCGCAGCGCGGACGACGCTCAGGCTGCGCTCTCCACGCGCAGCCGTTTCAAGAATTTTGGCAGCACCCTTGCCACAGCAACACAGGCAGCAACAAAGGAAGAGAGGAGAGCTTATGGGATTGTTTGACAACGTTGAAAAGGGCATTGAAAAGGCAGTACGTGGCGCCTTCTCCCTAGGTTCCAAGTCATTGCAGCCAGTTGAAGTGGCGAGCGCACTTCGTCGCGAACTTGATGACAAAGCCATGACGTTGGATGCCGGGCGAACCTTGGCACCCAATGTTTTTAACATCGAGCTCGGAGATGCCGACTTTGATCGTGCGCGCTCTTGGGGCATCTCGCTGGCCGAAGAGCTGTGCGATGTAGTCATCAACCATGCGCGTAGCCAAGGCTACGTGCTGCAGGGGCCGGTCAGAGTGGCATTCAACCACCACCAAGCTCTGCGCCCCGGGCAGTTCGACGTCGCTTCTTCCACGGAGAAAGAACACGTGGGCGCGGCCCAGGACCCGACTCCGAAAAGCCCAGCCCATCCTCCCGTGCGGCCCACTCAAGGTCCCGGCACCGTGAAGGCTGCGCCCGGCCAGCCCGCGCCCGTCTACAAACGCCAGACACCGGCGGCCCAAGGGCAGCCCGTTCTGGACATTGACGGACAGCGGTATGCATTGAATGCGAGCTCCATTGTTCTGGGCCGCTCCTCTGAAGCAGACATTCTGATCGACGACACCGGCGTCTCGAGAAAACACCTGGAAATTCGCTGCGAAGCCGGCTCCAACACCGCCGTAGACCTTGGTTCAACCAATGGCAGCTTCGTGGACGGTCACCGCGTTCAGGGCAGCACCGAGCTCCGTGACGGCGCAAGCATCACCATGGGCCGAACAGAAATTATTTTCCGTATTTTGCCCCTACGCGGCGGTGGTCAGCGATGAATGATCTTAGTCTTGTAGTCACCATCTTGCGTTTCGGCTTCCTGCTGCTGATGTGGGTCATGGTTTTCAGTGTTGTTGCCGCCATGCGACGCGACCTGGTCATTGGCCGCAAGGCCAAGGTTGGCGAGCCAACGGCCCGACAAGCTCGCAAGCATCCCGAACTTATCGATGAAGCGCCGCCGGCAAAGCTCCAAGCCCGCCAGCTTGTTGTCACCGAGGGCCCGTTGACCGGAACCACCCTCGAACTGACAGGTATCCCCATTCTGCTGGGACGCGCGCAGGAAGCCACCTTGGTACTCGAGGACGATTACGCGTCGGGCCGCCACGCGCGCCTATTTCCCCAAGGCACCCGCTGGTTTATTGAAGACCTTGGCTCCACCAATGGAACATTCCTCGGCGGCACCGCGTTGACGCGTGCCCTCCCCGTGGAACTCGGGGTCCCTGTGCGGATCGGCAAAACGGTCATCGAATTGAGGCCGTGAGATGGCCGAATACCCCCTGGTTCTGCGCTACGCAGCCAGATCGCATGTGGGTCTGGTTCGCGCCAAAAATGATGACTCCGCCTACGCTGGCGAGCATCTAGCCGTAGTGGCCGACGGCATGGGCGGCCATGCGGGCGGCGATGTCGCAAGTGCCTCCACGGTTCTGGATCTAGTGCATTTGGACCATAACCACCATAATGACGACGCCGGCACTCACCTCGCCGATGAGATCCAGACGGCTAATTCCCTGCTGTCTGAGCTGGTCCACGTGAATCCGAAACTGGCTGGCATGGGAACTACCGTGACGGCCCTGCTGCTTTCCGGCGACCGATTAGCCTATGCCCACATTGGTGACTCACGTGCTTACCGCCTCAAGGACGGCACCTTTGAGCAGATGAGCACCGACCACACCTTTGTCCAGCGCATGATTGACGAAGGTCGCATGACCGAGGCTGAGGCCGAGGTTCACCCGCACAAGAACGTCCTGATGCGCGTGCTCGGCGACGTGGATGCTTCCCCCGAGCTGGATCTGAAGTACTTCGATGCCGAGCCCGGGGAGCGTTGGCTCCTGTGCTCCGACGGGTTGAACTTTGTCCGCCCGACCATGGTCGAAGAGGTCATCAGGCACACCAAGTCATTGGCCACGGCCGCGGACACTCTCATTGACCTGACCTTGGCGGCCGGTTCACCCGACAACGTCACGGTGATTGTCTTCGACATTGTTGAAGCCAACCCCGACCAGACCCAAACTGCGGCACTGGAAGCCGTTGAGGTCGCTGTACCCGTCTCCAACGCCACTGGGACGCCCACCTTTGAGGATCCCGAGGACCAAGAGGACCAAGAAGAGTACGACGGCGATCAGGAGCCTCTCGCTGTGACCGAGGGCTCCACTACAGTTGGGGACGGGGACGAGCAAACGGGCTCTGCGGAACTCTTGGACTCATCCAAGAGTGACGAAGAGGAACCTGAATCCGCCGCGCTCGATGCACATATTCGTGCCGCTGCCATTCGTAGAGAACTTTCGGAGCGCAAACACGAGCTGGTTGGCTCTGCCTTGACAGCCAATGAAGAGGGGCGGATTCCGCTTCTCACCAAACCACACACTGCCCATCGCGCCGCAACCGTACTGACCCACAAACCAGCTACGGAGCCTGCTCTTGTGGAGGACACGGAAGTGTCCCTTCCCCGGATTCGCCAACGCCCGTTGGTCTTGGCCATTGTTGGTTTCCTTGCCGCCCTGGCTATCGTCGCAGGATCATGGGCAGCCTACGCATGGACCCAGACCCAGTATTTTGTGGGTGTGAATAATGGAAATGTAGCAATTTTCCAAGGTGTCTCGCAGTCCCTTGGCCCCATTTCACTCTCTCACCTGTACCAGGAGACGGAAGTGAAGGTTAATTCACTGCCTGACTATTCTCAGCAGTTGGTTGCATCCACTGTGCCGGCATCAACACTCAGCAATGCTGAACAGATCATCAGCGACCTTCAACTGGGTACGGGCACAAGCCTGCCACCTTGTGCGCTCCTTGAGACGCCGCCGGCAACCGCCCCCACCTCAACGGCAACTGCCACGTCCGGCTCAAGCACACCCGCCAGCGCTGGCCCCACTGCAAAGACAGTAAAACCCTCGGCACAGGCCAAAGCAACACCTAGCGCTACTCCTGGCGCGGGTAGCACCACCAGTCCTTCATCCACCGCTACCGCTACATCACAGGCGCAGCCCACCTGCATCCCCGGAGGTGGAAAATGAGCCAGTTGATGACCGTGGCCAAACCGCGCCGCAATACTGAACTACTCTTGCTGGTCTTGGCCCTTGGCCTTTCTGCCATGGCGAATGCCTTGGTGAATCTGAATCTGGGCCGCAGTTTCGACAACGATTTTTACTCGCAAATTGCAATTTTGGCCGTCTTGTCCATTGCTTTCCATGTGGTTCTGCGGCTCCGGGCCAAGTATGCCGATCCGGTCATATTGCCTGTTGTGGTTGCGCTCAACGGCATTGGCCTTGCTGTCATCCACCGTCTGGACATCACCTCTGGCCTCAGAGATGCGACGCGCCAGTGGATGTGGACAAGTCTGGCCGTGGTGGCTGCCATTGCGGTCCTGTGGTTCCTGCGCGACCATCGAATTCTGCGTCGCTACACCTATATTTCACTGCTGGTCTCAGTGGTCCTACTCATCCTTCCACTGGTACCTGGAATTTCCGCAGGCAGCGTCTTCGGCGCTACCGTATGGATTTCGATTGGTCCATTCACGTTCCAGCCCGGTGAAGTCGCCAAAATTACGCTCGCTATATTCTTTGCAGGGTATTTATCCTCCAATCGCGATCTGATCCTGCTGGCAGGTAAGAAGATTGGCCCGCTGCAGCTGCCGCGTGTACGAGATCTTGCACCGATGATCGTGGCGTGGCTAGCCAGTGTTGGCGTTCTGGTCTTCCAGCGCGACCTTGGTTCCTCCATCCTGTTCTTCGGCTTGTTTATGGTCATGATCTACGTGGCCACAAGCCGGGTCAGCTGGATTCTCATTGGTGTAGCCCTCATGGCCGTTGGCGGCTTTGCCGCCTACCAGATCTTCCCGCACGTGGCCCGGCGAATTGACGTATGGATCAACGCCTTTGACCCCGCCTATATTGGTGCCGATTACGGAAGTTTCCAAGTCGTTGAAGGGCTGTTTGGTTTGGCCAACGGCGGTCTTATGGGGACCGGACTGGGACAGGGTTCACCGGACCGGTTGCCAGTGGCCAATAGCGACATGATCATTGCAGTTATTGGTGAAGAGCTTGGCTTGATTGGACTCTTCGCGATTCTGTGCCTCTATGCACTGTTGATTGCGCGCGGATTCCGAGCAGCACTGGGCACCCGCGACGCCTTCGGCAAGCTGTTGGCGGTGGGATTGTCCTTCGCCGTGGCACTGCAGTGCTTCATCATCATCGGCGGCGTGACTCGGCTAATCCCTCTGACGGGCCTAACTACACCGTTCCTGTCGGCCGGTGGGTCCTCCCTCTTGGCTAACTGGATCATCGTGGCCCTGATCCTAAAGATTTCGGATGCTGCAAGACGACCCATTGACGTCTCCGCAATGTCTGCCAAGTCGGTCACCAAAGATCCGACTGCCCCAACCGATGAAACTCAAAAGGAGGTGCCTTCGCCATGAATGCTGCAATTCGCAATTCCTGGATAGTCGCCATCGCCTTGTTCGCGCTACTTTTTGGCTCTATCTCCTATGTGCAGTTCTTTGCCGTGGACTCCCTGAAAGACAACCCCAGCAACCAGCGCCAGCTCGTCAAGAGCTTTTGCAGCGCCCGGGGACCCATTCTGGTTGACGGCCAGGCCATTGCCGAATCAGTTGCGACAAACACTGACTGCAAGTACCAGCGGACTTACAAGGATCCGGAATTGTATGCAGGCCTCACGGGCTTCTTCAGTAAGTGGTCCGGCCAGTACGGCATTGAAGCTGCCATGAGCCCGGAACTCACGGGAAATTCAGACGATGCCCTGTTTGAACGCATTTCACAGATATTCACTGGGGAGCAGCCCCAAGGCCGCTCGGTGGAGCTCACCATTGATTCAAAGATCCAACGGCTGGCCCTTGACATGATCCCCGATGACATTGGCGGATCCATTGTGGTTCAGAACCCGAAGACTGGTGCCATCATTGCGATGGCTTCCAAGCCTACCTACGACACGAATTTGATGGCCACCCACGACAAGAAAGCTTTTGACGCCTCGATGGCGGAGTTGGTGAAGGTCCCCGGGATCAACCTCTTCGGCTCATCCGCTTACAAGCAGGTCTATGCACCAGGCTCCGTCTTCAAGATCATCGACACAGCTGCGGCTCTGGAGTCTGGGAAATATAACAAGGACAGCATACTTCCAAATCCGGCTCAGTTGACCTTCCCTGGCATGGACTACGCGCTGCCCAACTACGCCTACGGCCAGTGTTATACCAAGGACAAAGCGTCCTTCGCCTTCGCACTGGAGAACTCCTGCAACACACCTTTCGCCAGCATTGCATTAGATCTGGGCCAAGACGCCATTACTGCCCAGGCTGAAAAGTTTGGCTTCAATGACTCTTCGCTCTCCTTCCCTGCAGCGGTGGAGCCAAGCCGCTTCCCAGGTAGCCAAGGGGCGCTTGATGCTGCCGGATTGGCCCAAAGCGCTATTGGACAGCTCAATGTTGTGGCAACGCCGTTGCAGATTTCCATGATGACCGCCGCGATTGCCAATGGCGGCGAGCAAATGGCCCCCAATTTGGTAAAAACGGTCCGGACCCCGGATCTCAAGACGGTTTCCAGCCTCACCCCAGAGGTCCTCCGCAAATCCACGACGCCGGAAGTCGCCTCCCAAATCACCGACTGGATGGTCAGTGTGGTTGACAACGGCATTGCCTCGGCGGCAGGTGTACCCGGCGTCAAAGTCGCTGGCAAAACAGGTACCGCAGAACTCGGAGATGGTTTGAACAACGCATGGTTTACCGGATTCGCTCCGGCCGATGATCCACAGGTGGTTGTCACCATCGTCATGCCGGGGGTAGACGTTCCCACCGGCGCACAACTTACAAGTCCCAATGCAAGCAAACTCTTCAAGGCGGTGTTGAACAAGTGAGGCCTACTTCTGGTATCACCTTAGGCGGCAGGTTCCAACTCACATCACGCATTGCCATTGGCGGCATGGGTGAAGTGTGGAAGGCGCAAGATCTAGTCTTGGGCCGGATCGTTGCCATTAAGATCCTCAAGGATGAGTACACGGGGGATCCCGGCTTCCGCGCCAGGTTCCGGGCAGAGGCCAAGCACACTGCCCTGCTCAACCATGAGGGTATTGCCAACGTCTTTGACTACGGCGAAGAAGATGGCTCAGCGTACTTAGTCATGGAATTGGTTCCCGGCGAGCCGCTCTCCAGCATGATCGAGCGCGAGCGGGTGCTCTCTGCCGACTGGACGCTCTCGATGATCGCCCAGACGGCCCGCGCCCTTGCCGCAGCCCACGCACAGGGCTTGGTGCACCGGGATGTAAAGCCTGGCAACTTGCTTATTACCCCTGAGGGCAAGGTGAAGATCACCGACTTCGGTATTGCTCGCTTGGCTGATCAGGTGCCGCTGACTCAGACCGGTCAAGTCATGGGCACTGCCCAGTACTTGGCGCCGGAACAGGCCACGGGTCAGATTGCAACCGGATCGAGCGATATATATGCCTTAGGCGTTATAGGTTATGAGTGCATGACGGGGCACCGTCCGTTCTCCGGCGAATCCCAGATTGCCATTGCCTTGGCACAGGTCAACGATGCTCCGCCACCACTGCCCGACACGCTCCCAACACCCGTACGGGCATTGCTCATGTCCATGCTGGCCAAGGAACCTGCCAACCGTCCGTCTAACGCTTTGAAGTTGGCTGAAGCCGCTGACGCCATTCGCGCAGGTGACGTCAAGGCTGCCCATGCCGCCGTACCCGGGATGCTTTTGTTTGAGGCCACAACCGGTCCCATCACAGCCCCCGTGGACATCAACGCGACGGCTCCCACCTCCGTGGTCAGCAGCATCTCCGAACCCAGCACCACCGCGCTTCCCACCATCTCCGACGATGCGCAGGATGGCGCCGGCGCACCCACCCGCTCAGAGATCCTCGGTGCCGAGCGTGCCTGGCAGGCAGAGCACGACGACGAGGACGCCTTGGTGCCTTTGGAGGAGGATGTTCCTCCCGCGGCACCCGCCAAGAAGGGTCGCAGCCCGTGGACGTGGCCCATGGTGGGCCTGCTCATCCTGCTGGTCTTTGCTGTTGGTGCCCTGCTGCTGCAGAACACGAACCTCTTTGGCGGCAGTCCCGAAGCCACGGCAACGAAGACTGCCACCGCGTCCGCGACCCCGTCGGCGCCTCCCACCACTACTGAGGCGCCGACTCCCACTGAGGAATCGTTGCCGCCAACCACAACGCAAGCCCCGGAAGAGATTGTGGTGAATCCAACCGAGTTCCAGGGCCTGACCTTTGATGCCGCCCGTGCCAAACTGATTGAAATGGGTCTGGTGGTCAACGCTCCGGTGGATGTAGTTAGTGATAAGACTGCAGGCACCGTAACGGAAATTTCTCCCACAGGACCGTTGGCTCGTGGTTCTGCCGTCACTTTGACTGTTTCATCAGGACCTGAAATGGGTACCGTGCCTTCATTTACTGGCCAAACCGGCGATAGTTTCAGCACAGCCCTTGTGGCCGCCGGTTTCAAGCCAAATGGACTTCCTCAGGCATCAGATCTGCCTGCGGGTCAGGTAATCGCGAGTGATCCAGGTGCTGGAGCAAAGGCACCAAAGGGAACCCAGGTGACCTATTACGTTTCCAGCGGCCCGGCCCCGGTTGTAGAAACCACCCCAGCTCCAGCCCCGGCCCCGGCTCCGGCTCCGGTAGAAACCCCAGCTCCGTAATCCTTCGCCAGCCCGGCGTTCCCTAACCCAGCATTCCCCAACCTCACACCTACCCAGACAGGACTAACTGGTACTTATGAGTATTCCGCGCGTCCTCAATGACAGGTACGAGATAGGGGAATTGCTGGGCCGTGGCGGCATGGCTGATGTGTATAAGGCCCGCGACACGCGTCTGGGCCGGACTGTCGCTATCAAGTTGCTACGCGCCGACGTGGCTCGGGATTCACACCTGCATGCACGCTTTCGACGCGAGGCGCAGGCTGTTGCGGGTCTGAACCACCCGGCCATCGTTGCTGTGTACGACACAGGCGAACATGTCACGTCAGAGCATGCTGGCGACGGCGCCCACGTTCCCTACATAGTCATGGAATATGTTCATGGCAAGACGCTGCGCGATCTGATCCGCAGTAAGAGCATCACCACGGATCAGGCGCTGGAGTACTCCAGTGGCGTGCTGGCGGCCCTTGATTACAGCCACCGTGCAGGTGTAATCCACCGAGACATTAAGCCGGCCAACGTCATGGTCACCGAGGATGAACACGGTGTCCTGGGGACGGTCAAGGTTATGGATTTTGGCATCGCGCGAACCATCTCCGATTCTGCAGCCACCATGACCCAGACCCAGACCGTCATGGGGACTGCTCAGTATCTCTCGCCGGAACAGGCGCGCGGCGAGAGCGTCGACGCCCGGAGTGACCTATATTCTGCCGCCTGCCTGCTGTACGAGATGCTCGCGGGACGGCCTCCCTTTACCGGTGATTCACCCGTCTCGGTGGCCTATCAACATGTGCGCGAGCTACCCCCCGTGCCCAGCACCTTCAACCCACAGCTGGGGCCAGCCCTGGACGCATTGCTTATGCGTGCGCTGCAGAAGGACCGGAATCAGCGTTTCCAGGACGCGGCATCCTTCCGTCGCGCTCTGCGTGCTGCCGGCACTGGCGTTATGCCCTCTCCCGGACAGGTGCAGGCGCCCACCCACGCCTCTGCCGACGAGACCACAGTGATCTCGGCCGTCGCTGAACCGCTGACAGCATCACCTCTTCTCGGCACGCACGACGCCGGCCCCTCTAGCCGCGCCATGGCCAAGGTCATGGCCGGGGGAGCTTTAACCACTGACGACGGCGAACCAGAGCAGGCTCATGACCTCGCCCCTGCTGTCAAGCGGCGCCGTCGAGCCTGGATGGTGACGCTCTTTGTGGTTGTCGCCCTTATGCTCGGTGGTGGCGCCGTGGTGGGTTACAACATGTTGAATCAGCAACCGGCTGCTATTGCCCAGGAAACCATCCCTTCTCTGGCAGGGATGTCCAAGGACGATGCCATGTTCCGCTTGGACGCCTTGGGCATGGATGCCAGTAGCACGGAGGAGTTCTCTGCCGTGGATAAAGGCACCGTGATCCGCACGTATCCCGCTGCGGGGACCCTGACAGAATTAGGCACCGCGGTGGAAGTGTTCATTTCCAAGGGACCATCCGAGGTGGCTATTCCCAAGGATGTTGCCGGCAGGACCGACGGCGATGTGCGCCAGAATCTGGTAGATCTTGGCCTGCTCGTCAAGTCCAGCGATCTTGTTAATGACGGCTCGATCGGCGCTAATCTGGTGGTCACCACGGATCCGGCGCCCGGCGAGAGCGTGCCCGTCGGGACTAGTGTCACCATCAAGGTCTCCACCGGTCAGGTAGCAATGCCGTCCTTGTTCGACCTGACGAAGGATCCGGACCAGGTCAAGAAAGCCGTTACTGATGCCCTGAAGAATGTTTCGGAGCATCTGGAGGTTACTTTTGAGGAATCTGAGAACTCTGTGGTGACTCCAGGTATGGTGACCGGGCAGTCCATTCAGGCAGGCGCACTGGTGGCACAGCGCACGACGGTGGTTGTAACTCTGGCAAAGGCACCGCCAACCCCGGAACCAACACCAACGCCCACTCCCACGCCTTCGACGGCCACATCACCCAAGACCAAGAACGTCCCCACGGAGTCAGCCCCGGCTAAGCCTCCAAAGAAGCCCTAGCGCCACCAACAGTGCCCGCTGCTAGTGAGGCCTAGCTACGAGTGCCACTCAGCTGTTGATGAGCGGGCTCAAGGTCGCCGCCTTGGCGACAGCACCAACTTCTCCAAGCGACTCGAGCCAATTGCCCAACATGGTGTAGCCGCCTTCGGTGAGAACAGACTCCGGATGGAACTGGACCCCACACAAAGGTGCGGTTTTGTGCGCCAAACCCATGATCACGCCGTCGACCGTCTCTGCCGTGACCTCGAGGACCTCCGGAATGCTGGCCGGAACAGCTGACAGCGAATGGTAACGAGTGGCGATGACGGGACTGGGCAGTCCTGCAAAAACACTGGCGCCACGGTGATGGACCTCGCTGGTCTTGCCGTGCATGAGCTGCTCTGCGTGGGTGACCACACCTCCGTAAGCTTCGGCCAGCGCTTGGTGACCCAAGCAAACGCCCAACATGGGTTTGTTGTTACTCCCGCACCACTTGATCAGTTCGATGCATACCCCAGCTTCTGCGGGGGTACCGGGGCCGGGGGACACCAATACGCCGTCGCGCGTGCCAGCCAATTCCACCGCTTCAGCCAAGGTGACGTCGTCATTGCGGACAACAGTGGTTTCGGCGCCCAGTTGCTGCAGGTATCCAACCAGCGTGTAGACAAAGCTGTCGTAATTATCTATGACAAGAATCCGCACTGCCATGTCAGACTCCACCACCAATCGTTGAATCATTTAGAGGGTTGAATTGGGAGAGCCAGGGGAACACAAACTGCATCAATACCAGCACTATGGCGACCACAAAGAGAATGGTCGTGATGATGCGGAACCACAACGGTCCCGGCAGGTTTCTAAAGATCCAGCCGTACATTCTCAGCCTTTCCCGTTCTGATTCGCTGCAACTTGAGCGGCAATTTCTGCTGGCGGACCCGCACTAGCCGGCTGCCAGGATTCCATCACTGAGTAGCTGATGATGCGCTCCTCCGCTCCAAAACGCGGATTGCAGCTGGTCATGGTCATGAAACGTTCGGTTGGTGCAACGCCCGGTTGCGTGGGGACGGGAGCAATGACGTCGCCACGGTTCGGCATAACAATTTGATTGTTGCGGAAAACGTACGTGTAGTAGCCATCGTTGGTCTGGACGTAGATCTTGTCTCCCGGGACCAGTGTGTGTACCGCGTCCAAGACGGCGCCGTGGGTTTGCCTATGCCCTGCTACGGCGAAGTTGCCCACCTCGCCCGGCATGGCAGAACTCTCGTAGCGACCCAATCCGAGGGTATCGAGTTGGGCCGGGGCTGTGCCTTCCACAAGGGGCCTGCTGTAGGTCTGGCCAAACCGGGGAATGTAGACCACGCCAAATACGGTACTTGGCTGCTCTGGAGCGGCCATGACTTTTGGGTCACCGTAATCAACGGGGGGCGCGTCAGGGGCTGGGGGAGTCACAGGGCCCTGGAACTCCTGCGCAAATTGGGAGACGGCAGCCTGTTGGGCGGTATTGGCTTCAATGTTGGTCCACCACAGTTCCCACACCACAAACAACAGCAAGATCACACCACAGGTAATAAGCAGTTCGCCGATGATCTGGATGAGGGTGCGGAAAAAGCCCTGTTTCTGGAGCTTGGCCCGCTCTCGCTGGGCTGATCGCTTATTTCTCCGACGTACATTTTCATTATCGGTGATGAGTTCCTCAACACCCACAGCTGATTCGACATGGCTAGGCGATCGAACCAAGCGGGTCTCCTGACTGAAGTTGAGCGATAATTTCATGCAATCTGCAGCTGCGTTAAATACAGCTAGAATTACGTCAACAATACCGGCAGTTCACGGCCTTGGAATAATTACCCCAGCAACGTCACAGGCAATGGACAGCCCACACCCATCGAGGTGGTCGTTTTCCCCGATCACAATGTCAAGGAGCTCCTGTGCCTGAGTCAAAATCGCGTCGCCGCCCCACCAAAGGTCCGGCCGAAACGCCGTCCAGCAAGGCACAGCAACCCAACGCCGTTTGGTTCGTCCCCGTCATGGTCACCTTGATGCTCTTGGGCTTGGCTTGGATCATCACTTACTACATCTCTGATGGCCGCTTCCCCATCCCGAACATCCGTAACTGGAACATCGGCATCGGCTTCGCCATTGCCCTGGCCGGGTTCATGATGACAACGCGCTGGCGCAGCTAGCTTTCAGTCTTTGGACTCATCGCCTAGATCACTTTCACTGTAGTGACCCTTAGGATCCCCTGCGGCACGGCCCGGTACATCTCCGGCCGTGCCGTAGTCGGCTTCAATGAACCTTCCACGCTCAGTGTCTTCGGTAGCCTCTTCTGTGCCTGCCGGCCCGTAGTCGCCTTCAATATAACGCCCCTCAGGATCGGTTGAGTGGTGTTCTTCCTCGGAACCAGCCTTGCCGTAAGAGCCTTGGACGTACCGTCCGTGGCTCTCATCCTGCTTCGAATCTTGCTGCTTGGATTCGTCTTGCTCAGACATGTTGCCGCCCTACCTTTCACAGCGCCAGAAATTACCGGCGATTGGTGACCGAGTGCTGTTTGTAGTTCCACTGTAGCCCCGCGCAGTCGTTCTGGACAGGACGCTGATCTGGCACTAAAAGAGCTCTGCCAAGCAGCCCTGTCCGAGCGTGATTATGGCCTCTGTCAGGGCCGTTGGTGCTGTAGTTAGCACCATGCCAGACTCATTCTGGCCACCAAGGCTGAGAAATTATGTGTAAAAGGAATCGCTTTGATTACCAGGCTCTTCGCCGTTAATTAACGAGGCCAGCTGCTCTCTCGATTGAATGTCCAACTTGATGAAGGTCCTGTACAGGTGACCTTCAATGGTTCGCAATGAGACATGGAGCCTGGTGGCAATGGAGTTGTTTGATTCACCTTGGGCAACCAAGAGGGCTATCTGGTGTTCCCGGCGGGTCATTTTGGGCGCTTCAATAGCATCGAACACCGGTGACACCAGACCGGGCATCTTTTCACGCATTGCAACCACCTTCGTGGCTGATTTCCTACTCTTGTGTACTTTTCCACTGTGATGGAGTTTATTCAATGCATGGGTTGCCAACTCCACAGCGATCAGGTCAAACCCATATTCCATGGCAACTACGCTGGCTTGGTCCAGATCCGCCGGATTCTGGGACGCCATGGCGCGGGACCACTCCACAAAGAACTCTTTACTCCCGGAGTCCACTAGTGAAGCAACTTCCGACAACCGAGGCATGGCAGTGCCGTCCCCCACGCGCACCAGCAATGAGAGAATTGTCAGCTCAATTCCGGTATACCCGCGGTTGCGACATTCTCGTTGCAGGCTACGCAACCTAGCCAGTCCAAGTTCATTTTGACCAGTCATAACCTGCGCGGCTGCAGCGTAAGCAGACGCTTCAAGCTCATGGAACGTCCCGCTGCGTTGGTTCAGTGAGGCACATCGAGCCAATTGTTCTTGGGAACCCACCAAGTCGCCATGCATGACCAGGGCATAGGCCAAGAGCGCCAATGCCGTGGGACGTACTGACCAAGGATCGTAGTCTGCCAGTGCCACGGTTGCGGAACGGAGTGCCGGCAATGACTCTTCAAAATGGCCGCGGCGGCATGCCATGGTGGCCGCAGCAAGATCCCGGAGCCCCCCAGAAAATAACATGAGGTCCGTGTTGACAAAAACCGCCGGCTCCAGCGCCGCACGCGCAAGGTCCCATCCGCCGTCGTAAATGACGGCTGCCACAGCGCGAGTGTAGGCCAAAAGGGAAATATCGGGTCGTGGAAAACCCTCTGGCCGTTCCATTACCGCAAGGACTTCGCCAGCCAGCGCCACGGCCTGGCTCATCTTTCCTACGGCGCTTAAGACTTCGGCCTGCAGTGACCTTAAAAGAACCATGTCGCTAACGTTCTGCGCCAAAGGATGCTTCAGTACCTCCTCGATGACGGCAGTGGCAGCTGCGGCATTGCCTAAGGTAACGTCCCGCATCGCGACCACAATCAAGACGTCAATGTCTGCCCTGGTGACGGCCTTCTCCGCGGGAACCATCCCGAACCGGAGATGGAAATTCTCCAGCACATGATTGAGCTTCTCTTCATAGTCCAACTCGGAGAAGTGGCTCAAGTGCACTGCCCGCAAGGCGGTGGCCGCTGCCGCCGGCGTTATGGCGAGCTCGAAAGCTCGCAGCGCTTGGCTCCGGGCTTGCGTGAGCATGTTTTGGTTCGAGAGTGCGATTGCCCCCTCCGCCAACAGTGCTGGCAGGTGCTCCGAACCGACGGACATGCTGCAAAACTGCAGCGCGTCCTTAGGCCGCATGAGCTGATTGGCGTGAATGGCGGCTTCCAGCAGCCGATCGTCGTCGAGAGTAAGCCCGCAATCGAGTGTCCACCGGGCGATGCTGATGATTTCCTCGGGTGAAGGATGACTCGTGGCTGGCAGCAACTGTGAAACTTCAGCCAAAAGCCTTCTACTACGCCCGATGGGAACAATCGCCCGAATGGGCGCGGCCGTGGCCGGACGGGACAAGTGCATGACCAATGCCGGGCCTGGCCCAATTTTCACCAGATCCCGCTGGTGCATGTCATCCACCGCTTCCGGACTGGACAGTTCCAAGACCAAATCCATCGGCAAGGAGCCGGCCAGTGCCAAGATTTCAATGATTCGGCGAGAGTCTTCTGGAAGGTGCTCCAAATCCATCTGCATAAATTCCCAAGACTCCGAGCCCATCAGGTCAGCAGGGTGATCCAATATCCACACACCGTTGACCTGTCGCAGCGAACCTTCCTCTTGCGCCCCTGAAATCAGCCCTTTGAGAACCAGAGGATTACCCCCCGAACGGCTGGCCAGATAGTTGACCGTGGGCCCGGCGATTTGGCCACCGAGCGTTTCCTCAAGGATTCCGCGCACGTCATCACTGTGCAACGGTGCCAGTTCGAAGCGAGTCAAGTACCCGTCACGCCACAGTTCCCGCAGCTGACTATTATGACTGCCGTGCTGATCGACAACAATGAGCTTCGCCTCAGAGGACATGATGACCTGCATGATAATTGCTGAGCTTTGCGAATCCAGATACTCAGAGTTATCGACAATTAAGAAAACTCGTTTGGAACTCCCCAGTGCAGCATGTATCTGCTCGAGCAGCCCATTGAGGACATCGTAGTACTCGTTGCTACGTGCCAGGTTGGCACCCACACGGGCGTTGACGGCACCGAAGGGTATGGCTGCCAGGGCCTTACTCGCTGAGAGCCTGATCGTGGTGGACTCCCCACCGAGTGCATCCAAAATCTGGCCCAACATCCAGGTTTTTCCCACGCCCCGGGCACCAACAAGAAGCACTCCTCTCGAAGTGTTTCCTATCAGCTGTGCAACGATGTCCCCAGCTTTTGCCCGTCGGGCCACTCATCCCCATTTCATGCAGCGTCTGCCCATCGAGCATTCCGCCATTCTAATGCGGGCTTGCGCCGCACCAGATACAACTCAGGTCCTACCCAGACCAACAATTCTGATCCCATTCTAGGGATTATCCATCGATTGTGTCGACCACAGCCCACGTTATGGTCTGAGTTTGTTTCTAAGGACGCAGAATACGCCGCTCTGGGCACAGATGTTTAGGATCCCAGACGAAATCCATGGGCGACCCACGCCGACCGGTGACTATTTTTGGCCCTAGCCAGCGGGGATTCTCAGTTTTGTCTCACGTGGTTGAAGACCCGCCTTGGATTGAGGAAAAGGCCAGAGTCAGCATGGGCAAACTACCCAGAGGCCGATCCTCGGGTGGCACGTCATTGGACCGTGAGAAGTAGCCCCAGATCCTACACGCGGACAGGTGCACAAAATACTGGATTTGTCACTGTCCCCAGAGTTATCCACACTGTGGATAACTCTTTCCCACAACTCACAGGCTTATCCACTGCCGTGGACAACTCCTTCGAACTATCCACAAGCCATCTTCGAAATTGGGGTTATCCATAGTTGTTCACAAAGTTATCCACAGAAGTGGATAACTTTGTAGCAGATCCGGCCAAACGATCAGTTAACCGCTTCAGAAAGTAATCCACAGCTGTGGAATTACATGTGTGTAACTTATACCCATTGTGGACAAGTCTGGGGATAACCACATGTTCGACTAACACAGAACTACTAGAACTACAGCTCTGTAAGTTATGCCCATGTGTGGACATCTATGTGGATAACTGTAGAAACGTGCAACGATGAAGCCATGGAACTACCCGATCCCCTCGATATCCACAGAGTTTTCCCACAGCACCTTACACAGGAATCGATCGACGAATTCCGCCGACTCAGTGCCGAACAGGCCGGCTCGGTCGCCATTGTCAGCACCAGAATTCGGAACCGCGATTATGCAGCGACAGTGAGCGCCTACTTGTCAGTGTCCTATGACCCTCCGACATTACTGGTGAGTCTTTATGGGGAATCAAGGATTGCGCTGGCGGTGGCAGAAGCGGGATCGTGGGCACTGTCGCTACTCACAGCAGAGCAGAAGTCCCAGGCGAATTGGCTGGCCAGCCCGGGCACACCCACCGAGGGTCTGTTGAACCAGATTAATTTCAGGCGCGGACCGGTCACTGAGAACGCCATCATGGCAGGAGCGTTGGCCTGGTTTGAAGTGGAAACCACGGCCATCCACGAGGCGGCAACCCACCTACTGGTGGTGGGAAACGTGGTCTCCATGGGTGAAGACGCACAGTGGAGCCGGGACTTGTCACCATTGCTCCACTACGGAGGAGACTACCGACGCCTCAAGCCGTAAGGCGCCCAGCCGCAAGGCGCGGAGCGCAGGGTGAGGGGCGCAGAGTGCCGGGCGCAGGGTGAGGCGGGTGCGGAGCGCAGGGTGAGGGGCGCAAGGTGCGGAGCGCAGAGTGCCGGGCGCAGGGTGAGGCGGGCGCCGTCGAAAGTTAGCTGACGATGGTGAAGGCGGGGAAGGTGGAAACCTTGTACGCGGTGAGGGCAAGAAGTAATACTGTCACCGCTGCGATTCCACCCCACTGCACCAGATTGCGGTTCTTCGTGGGGGCGTAGGCAATGGCGGCGGTGCAGAGTGCACCGGCAATCAGACCACCTAAGTGGGCCTGCCAGGCAATATTAGGGATGACAAATCCAATAGCTGCGTTGATGGCCAGCAGGACCACTATCTGGCGAAGATCTCCGCCGCGCTTCTTCTGCACCACGAATAGAGCGCCAAACAAACCGAAGACGGCACCGGAAGCACCCACAACCACCGTATCAATGGGCGAAAGCAAGAGGACTCCCACGGATCCTGCAAACGCGCTAACAAGGTAGACGGCGAGAAAACGCACCCGTCCAAAGGCAGACTCAAGGGCATTGCCAAGAATCCACAACGCATACATGTTGAAGGCAATGTGCATGAGGTTTGTTGAGTGCAAGAAGGCTGATGTCACCATCCGCCACGGTTCCGTTTCCGTGTAGAACGGGGCGTAGGCGAAGTTCTGGAAAATGAAATCCTTGGGAATAGCCAAGTCCAAAGCGTACATAGCCACACAAATGGCCATCATGGTGATGGTCACCAAGGGCCGGCCTGTGCGGACAACGCCGCCAAAAATAGTTCTGCGGGAAGGAACGCTCTTACTGGCTTCGCTGACACAGTCCACACATTGGATTCCCACGGCAGCACTTCGCTGGCAGTCTGGGCATGCCGGCCGGCCGCACCGCTGACAGCTCACATAAGAAACCCGGTCGGGGTGCCTTGGGCAGACAGGGGCTCCGGTGGAGGGATACGGGACCGGATGTGAAGAACTCAAGAGACGGATCCTAATAAGAGGTATATAAGGAAGGCTTTGGTTGCCAGGCACCCATGAAGGCACCTGGCAACCAAAGCCAGGAGGTCAAGCGGGGTTTAGAGCTCTACGACGCTGATGGAGTTGATGACAACGTCTTCGCGCGGCTTGTCGCCCGCACCGGTTGCAACGCCTTCAATGGCATCAACAACGGCCTTAGAGGCCTCGTCTGTGACGTCACCGAAGATGGTGTGCTTGCCCTGGAGCCAGCTGGTGTTCACCGTGGTGATGAAGAACTGTGAACCGTTGGTCCCACGGCCGCCCTGGATGCCAGCGTTAGCCATGGCAAATTTGTAGGGGTCGTTGAAGTTCAGGTCGGGGTTGATCTCGTCGTCGAACTGGTAGCCCGGTCCGCCAATGCCGCGACCCAGGGGATCTCCAGCCTGGATCATGAAGTCTTTGATGATGCGGTGGAAGATGGTGCCGTTGTACAACGGGGCGTTGGTCTTTTCGCCGGTGCCCGGGTGGGTCCATTCAATGGAACCCGTAGCCAGGCCAACGAAGTTTGCCACGGTCTTGGGAGCGTGGTTTCCAAAGAGGTTTACCTCAATGTCGCCCAGGCTCGTGCTGATAGTTGCTTTTGCGGTTGGGATAGCAGTCATGGCGTTATTCTGTCATGCGAAAATGAGAATATTCTGTCAAGACATGCCATTCCGCGCCCGGCGAACTGCTAGGTGATAGCAACAGCGCTCTGCTCGACGTAGGCTAAATCATGAAACTGCTGACATCTGGAGGAAACGTGAAGAAGGTCGACCGCTTTACCCAAGGTTTGGAAGATTCATTGAACACCAGTGTGGACACTGCCCGTGAATGGGCTGCTCCACATGTGGAGAACGCCAAGGACTGGACGGCTCCACGTGTTGAGGCGGCACTGGGCTGGGCTGTTCCCCGCATCGAAAAAGGCATTGAGCACGCTTCCCCCATCGTTCAGGATGGATTGCGCAAGGCTGCTCAGTACACGGCCGACGGCGTTGCGGCCGTGACCCCAAAACTTCAGGAGGGCCTTGAAAGATTGGCACCAAGGATTTCCGATGCTGTTGATGACGCTACCCCGCACATTCATGACGCACTGGAAAAGGCTGCTCCTGCCATCACCAGCGCCAAGGACAAGGTGGTGGATGACTTCTTCCCACTCGTTTCGGGGAAGCTGGGCGATGCTGCCCATGCGGTTGAGGTTGCCCTTGAAAAGTCCAAGGTTTCCCATCAGCTGGCGATTGCTGCGGCCAAGCTAACAGGCAACAAGAAGGCCTTGGCTCAGGCTGAGAAGGCAGCTGCTGAGGCAGCCAAGAAGTTTGCCGCTGAGATGAGCAAGGCCGCCAAAAAAGAGAAGCGTAAGGGCCGTGGCTGGATTGTGGTGGGCGTTGTTGTTGCCGCCACTGCCGCCGGAGTTGCAGCATGGAAGGCTTCCAAGCCGGTAGCTGATCCATGGAAGACTCCCGCTCCCGTTGCTCCTGCGGTTGTGCCGGCTCCTGTTGCTGCTCAGGCATCGGTTGCTGTGCCCACTCCTGTTTCCGCGGACGACGGCGTTGCCACCAAGGCTGCTGAGTCCGCCGAAACAGTGGTCGAGAAAGCAAAGGACGCTGTTGCGGAAGCATCCCAGAAAATTGGTGACGCTGTTGACGCCGCCAAGGAAAACTTGGGCGATGCTGCCACCGATGCCAAGGATGCAGCCGTGAAGGCCAAGGACGCTGCTGTCGCTGCCACGGATGCTGCGACGCCTAAGCCGAGGGATCCAAAGCACTAACTTGCACTAAACGCCAAGGAGGGGCCGGGAGCATTGCTCCCGGCCCCTCCTTGGCGTTTAACGGCCCTGTCTGCTGTCTGCTGGTGGTGGACAGCCCTATTTCTTGATGCCTTTCTTGATGCCGCTACGCCCTTGGCGCAACACCACCATGGCCAGGCCGGCAAGGATTAGCCCCAAACCTGCGTATGTGCCCGGAGGCAGCTGCTGGCTAAGAAAGACGCCGGCCATAATCGCAGCGCCGGGAATTTCAAGCAGAATCATCATGGACACCACCAACGGGGAAATGGTGGCCAGCAGATAGTTGAAGATGGTGTGGCCAAAGAGCTGGGCAGCCACTGTCACACCAACAATGCCCCACCAAGCCTCGGGCGGAATGTTGACCAGCGGTTGGCGAAAGACCAAACACAAGGCGAGCAGAATTAGCGAACAAATACCGTAGCAAAGGCTTGAGTAGACACCTATTGAGAGGCTTTTGCGGGCCTTTGAGCCAGCCATGGTGTAAATAGCGGCAAGTATGCCGCCAACTAGGGCTAGCAGGTCACCCACCAGCGCCTCACGGGAGACACCCATATCAAAACCCGTAATGACCACCACACCCACCATGGCTGTTCCTAGGCCCATGAGGACCGGTCGTGGCGGCTTTGATCCCTGGAGCCACTGAAATAGCGCAATCCAGGCTGCTTGCAGGCATACAAGGGCCGTAGCGGCCGCAACCGTTGTCATCTTTACTGAAGTTACGAAGCATGCGAAATGGAAGGCCAAAGCAGTTGCTGCAATTGCGGTGTACTTGAGCTCAGATCGAGTCAGTGACTTAAGGAACCCGGGACTACTGATCGCAGTTGGTGCTCCCAGCACCAAAGCGCCGAAAACATTGCGCCACAAGGCAATCGTCAAGGCCGGGGCCATGGTGGCCGCCATGATGGGTCCGGAGGCTGAAACACCCAAAATGCCTACAACGGCCAGAATAAAGATCACTGATCAAGACTAGCCAGTTCCCGCAGTCCCTAACGCCACAACAGGATTGGCAGAGTTGTCCACATACAAAAACAACCCCGGTCTATTGACCGGGGTTGTTTCTCATGGTGGAGGCACGGGGACTCGAACCCCGAACCCCCTGCTTGCAAAGCAGGTGCGCTACCAATTGCGCCATGCCCCCATGAGGCTGATTCAGTATATATGAAACACAGTCAAAAGATTCAATTCACTGAATCTGTTGCCTTACTCCACGTTGTCTTCACAACTTTGGTTTCCCGCCATTTCTTGGTCAGGAATACTGCTGCAGCCAAAGTTCCGATCGAGATCAATAACTTCTTCACTACACACCATCCTTCCACAAGAACCGGTAGGTTCCGTGGGCGCACCTGGACTTGAACCAGGGACCTCTTCGTTATCAGCGAAGCGCTCTAACCGCCTGAGCTATGCGCCCTTCTTAGCCCTCATCGGGCCGAGATAAAACTTTACCCCACACATTCCCAAAGTCCCAAATCGGCGGGTTCGCGGGTTCGCCGAACCCGCCGATTTAGAGCACTGGAAACGCTTTTTCGCGAGAATTCGCGGTTTTTGTTACTTAGTCATCGGTCAGAGTTACACCGATGCCACCCACCAGGGTGGCTGAGATGTTGTAAAGCACTGCCGAAAGTACCGAAAGTGTGGTCAACAGCACAACATTGACCACGGCAACGATGGTGGAGAACGATGCAACCTGACCGAGCGAGACAATAGCCAGGAGGTCGAAGGGAACTCCACCCTCCTTGCCCTGAATCTCATTGACGAAGGAGTTAACCGTCTCAAACAGGCCCATGGTGTCCAGCACCGACCACAGCACGATTGCTGCAATCACCGTGACAATGCCTAGTGCCACCGACAGCAAGAACGCCATCTTCAGCACTGACCACGGATCGACCTTGCTCACCAGCAGGCGGGCGCGGCGGGCCTTGGCCTTCGGCGCGGGCTTTACCAGTGCCGGCGGCGTCTTAGGAGCGGGGCGCTTCGCAGCAGCTGCTCCGGCAGTCGCCGGACCGCTCGTAGGGCGCTGGGCTGGACGCGCAGGGCGTGCAGGTGCACCTACTTTTGGTGCGGACCCTGGCCGCGGAATCGGGTTATTGGTGCTCAATCAGTGCCTCCAGTTGTTCCGTCTTGAGACGTTAACGGTACTTCATCAATCTGCCGGTCTCCCTCTAAATCGCCGAGAATTGGGGTCTCAGGACTTTCTGGGGCCTCAGAATCCGTTGATTCGTCATCCTCTTCAAGGCCGCGTTCGCTGTTGCGAGCAACCTCAATGATCTTGTCGTTCTTGTCTGGCTTAGCGAAGATAACACCCATCGTGTCGCGCCCCTTGGCGGGAACTTCCGAGACGTTGGAGCGCACTATCTTTCCGCCGCTCATCACCACCAGAACCTCATCATCCTCTTGGACGATCAAGGCCCCTACCAGATCTCCGCGATCCTCCACGAGCTTGGCAACCTTGATGCCCAAGCCGCCTCGTCCCTGCAAACGGTACTCCTCGACGGCCGTACGCTTGGCATAGCCACCTTCTGTGACAATGAACACAAATGAGTCATCGGTAACAACATTGGCCGCCAGCAGTTCATCAAAGTCACGGAACTTCATGCCTGTCACACCTGATGTTGCCCTTCCCATGGGGCGCAGTGCCTCATTGGTGGCGGTGAACCTGATGGACTGGCCCTTGCGAGAAACCAACAGCAAGTCATCAGAATCGGAAACCAACTGAGCGGAGACCAGTTCGTCGCCGTCACGCAGGTTGATGGCAATGACACCTGCAGAGCGGTTGGTGTCGTAGTCCTCCAGCGATGTCTTCTTGACCAGTCCGTTCTTAGTGGCCAATACCAGGTACGGAGACTGCTGGTAGTCCTTCAATTCCATAACCTGAGCGATTTTCTCGTCAGGTTGGAATGCGAGCAGATTGGCTACGTGCTGCCCCTTGGCATCGCGGCCGGCCTCGGCAAGCTCGTACGCCTTTGCCCGGTAGACGCGGCCCAGGTTGGTGAAGAACAACAGCCAGTGGTGCGTGGTGGTCACAAAGAAGTGCTCCACGACGTCGTCGCCACGAAGCGCTGCACCCTTGACGCCCTTGCCTCCACGGTGCTGTGAACGGTAGTTGTCGCTGCGCGTGCGCTTGACATACCCGCCGCGGGTAATGGTGACAACCATTTCCTCTTCAGGAATAAGATCTTCCATGCTCATGTTGGGGTCATAACCCATCATGATTTCTGTGCGGCGGTCATCCCCGTAGCGGGCCGTGATATCTGCCAGTTCATCGCTGACAATGCCGCGCTGAATTTCAGGATCCGCCAGGATCCGGTTGAACTCGGTGATCATGGTTTCAAGCACAGTGTGCCTGTCGGTGATCTTCTGGTGTTCCAAGGCAGCAAGACGACGCAACTGCATATCCAAAATGGCCTTCGCCTGGATCTCGTCGATATCCAGCAACTCAACCAAACCATCACGGGCTTCCTCTGTTGTCGAGGAACGTCGGATGAGAGCGATGACCTCATCGAGGGCATCCAGAGCTTTCAGGAGACCACGCAGAATATGAGCTTCTTCTTCTGCCTTGCGCAGACGGAAGCGCGTACGGCGCACAATGACATCCATCTGGTGTGTCACCCAATGACGGATAAATGCGTCAAGCGGCAATGTTCGCGGCACACCATCAACAATTGCCAACATATTGGCGCTGAAGTTTTCCTGCAGTTGGGTGTGCTTGTAGAGGTTGTTCAATACAACCTTGGCAACCGCATCACGCTTGAGGACAATCACCAAACGTTGGCCGGTACGGCCCGAGGTCTCATCACGCATATCCGCGATGCCGGAAATCTTGCCATCCTTGACCAGATCGGCAATCTTGATAGCCAGGTTGTCAGGGTTCGCTTGGAACGGCAGCTCAGTCACAACCAAGCAGGTGCGGCCCTGAATCTCCTCAACATTGACAACGGCACGCATGGTGATAGATCCGCGTCCCGTACGGTACGCATCCTCGATGCCCTTGCGTCCCAGAATCTGAGCACCAGTGGGGAAATCGGGTCCCTTGATGCGCTCAATTAGTGCCTCAAGGAGTTCCTCGCGACTCACCGTCGGGTTAGCAAGGTACCACTGCACTCCTTCAGCAACTTCGCGCAGGTTGTGGGGCGGAATATTGGTTGCCATACCCACGGCTATACCAGAGGAACCGTTGACCAAAAGGTTCGGGAACCTTGAAGGCAAAATGACGGGCTCTTGATTCTTGCCGTCATAGTTATCCTGGAAATCGACAGTTTCCTCGTCGATGTCACGAACCATTTCCATGGCAAGTGGGGCCATCTTGGTTTCCGTGTAACGAGGTGCAGCGGCACCATCGTTACCGGGGGACCCGAAGTTTCCCTGTCCCAGAGCCAAGGGGTAACGCATGGTCCAGTCTTGGATCAGGCGAACCAAGGCGTCGTAGATCGAGCTGTCACCATGGGGGTGGTACTGACCCATGACCTCGCCAACAACGCGGGCACACTTGTTGAAGGAACGTTCCGGGCGGTATCCGCCGTCGAACATGGCGTACAACACGCGGCGGTGCACAGGCTTAAGTCCGTCACGAACATCCGGCAGTGCACGGCCAACAATCACGGCCATGGCGTAGTCGAGGTAAGAGCGCTTCATCTCCGTCTGGAGATCGATTTGCTCAACTTTGTCATGCATTAGATTTCCGTCAAGAACCTCTACATCCGTGGGCTCCACGGTCGGTTCTGAGGGATTCTGAGGTGTTTCGTCGCTCATAATCTTTTATATTCCATTCCCAATATATGTCTAAGTTTCTCTATGGCTAGTGAGGCATATCTACCTCTTGCTAGATGTCGAGGAACCTGACATCCTTGGCGTTTTGCTGAATAAAGTTACGTCGTGATTCAACGTCTTCGCCCATAAGCGTCGAGAAAACCTGGTCAACTTCTGCCGCGTCATCCATCGTGACCTGAAGCAAGGTGCGGTGTTCGGGATCCATGGTGGTGTCCCACAGCTCGGTGTAGTCCATCTCGCCGAGACCCTTGTAGCGCTGGATTCCGTTGTCCTTGGGGATACGGCGCCCGGCAGCAGCTCCGGCAGCCAAAGCCGCGTCGCGCTCCTTATCGCTGAACACATAATCATGCGGCGCATTGGACCACTTGATGCGGTACAGCGGAGGCTGGGCCAAGTACACATATCCGCTTTCAATCAACGGACGCATGTAGCGGAATAGCAAGGTGAGCAGCAACGTGGTGATGTGCTGGCCGTCAACGTCGGCATCTGCCATCAAAACGATCTTGTGGTAGCGGGCCTTATTGACGTCAAAGTCTTCACCAATGCCTGCGCCGAAAGCCGTGATCATGGCCTGAACTTCGGCATTTCCCAATGCCCGGTCAAGACGGGCACGTTCCACGTTAAGGATTTTTCCTCGCAGCGGCAGAATTGCCTGGGTTGTTGGGTTCCTTCCGCGGACAGCCGAGCCGCCTGCAGAGTCACCCTCCACGATGTAAATCTCGGACAATGCCGGATCCTTGGACTGGCAATCCTTAAGCTTGCCCGGCATGCCACCGGATTCCAGAAGGCCCTTGCGTCGGGTGCTTTCCCGAGCCTTGCGAGCTGCCAAACGAGCCATCGAAGCCTGGATGGACTTGCGAATAACATCTTTGGCGGGACCGGGGTTACGTTCAAGCCAATCGCCCAAACCATCCGTCACAACGCGCTGAACAAATCCCTTCACCTCGGAGTTACCCAATTTGGTCTTGGTCTGGCCTTCAAACTGTGGTTCAGAGAGTTTGACGGAGATGACGGCCGTGAGGCCTTCACGGATGTCGTCCCCTGTGAGGTTGTCATCCTTTTCACGGATGATGTTCTTCTCACGCGCGTAGCGGTTGATCAATGAGGTCATGGCCGCACGGAAGCCCTCCTCATGCGTTCCACCCTCATGCGTGTTGATGGTGTTGGCATATGTGTGGACGCTTTCCGAGAAGGAAGTGGTCCACTGCATGGCAATTTCTACGGCCATGCTGCGTGAAGAATCCTCTGTTTCAAAGGCAATCACGTCTTCGTGGACCGGCTCGTACTTCTTTGAGGTGTTCAGGTGCTTGACGTAATCAAGCAGTCCATCCTTGTATTGATAAACAACAATGCGCTTACCCGTTACAACGTCTTTACCCTCCGGAATGGCATCCAAATCCGGGTCTTCATCCGGTGATTCCAGCACGGTGCGCTCATCCGTGAGCGAGATTTTCAGGCCCTTGTTCAAAAAGGCCATCTGCTGGAAGCGGGCCCGGAGAGTCTCGAATTCGAACTCCACCGATTCAAAGATGGTGGGGTCCGGGTAGAACGTCTGGGTGGTACCCGTTTCGGTGGTGGTTTCGCCCTTGACCAGAGTGCCCTGAGGCTTGCCGCCATCCGCAAAACTCATGCGCCAGACATGACCCTGACGGCGAATCTCGGTATTTACCAGACGCGAGAGCGCGTTAACAACAGAAATACCAACGCCGTGCAGACCGCCGGAGACCGCGTAGCCGCCACCGCCAAATTTTCCGCCAGCATGCAAAATAGTCATGACCACTTCAACAGTGGGCTTACCTTCTGTGGGGTGAATATCCACGGGAATGCCGCGACCATTGTCGATCACTCGCACTCCACCATCGGAAGTCAGAGTGATATCGATGTGGTCACAATAGCCGGCGAGGGCCTCATCAACAGAGTTGTCAACAACCTCGTAGACCAGGTGATGCAAACCACGCAGGCCTGTGGAGCCAATGTACATACCAGGACGTTTCCGGACGGCTTCCAAGCCCTCCAAAACAGTGATGTCACTCGCGTCGTAGTGGCTAGTATCGGCCGGCACGGACGGTGTTGCGGTATTCACTTCCGCGCTTGGCTGTGTGCTATCCGGCTCTGGATTCACGGCACTATCCGAATTGTTCGTCGTCACAGGCGCGTTCGACCCCTTTAATTGTTCAGCTCGATTGCCAACATCGGGGACGGGCAGACTGGCGTCGCCCGTGCTTTGATCTCGTTGAAGGCAGATAAATACCGCTCCCAACGAAAACCTGAAACCTTATCACAGCGCCGCGGAGAGACGGTTATAGTGCGATTCTACCTTGTGACGGACACATATGACGTCTCAACCTGCCCTGAAAGCCGAGAAAACCGGCTTAGAACGCAATTGTTTGGCGTTCTTTAAGGGGATGTACGCCCGTAAGGGTTTGAAACGCCCTACAGCGCCTTGATCAGTTTTCCCACGCTCGCGTTCGCTACCCGTAGGTATCTCTGGGACCACGGCCCTTGACATGCCGAAAACCCTTGCGCCAACTAGGGGCTGAGGGCCCCAAAACCATAATTTTGGTGACAACGCCCTGTCCCAGATCCTGATCAAATTTTGCCAACAGTGATGAGGAGAGAAGCCGCAGCTGTGTTGCCCAGCTCGTGGAGTCGCATCTAACGTGCAAGGTTGTGGCCTCAAAACTTTCCGGCCGGCAGTGGCCCGCAATTTCTGGACCCACTAGAGCATCCCACTGGGCCATCACTGAGCCAACAGCCAGTGGAGAACTCCACCCTCGATCGGAGACAAGTCGGCTGACCACATTCCCCAAACCCTGGGGATCCCTGCCACCACCGTATTTGGCGTCCATGAAAGGTTTGCGTTTACTTTTTGGTGTGGATTTCTCACCGAGACGGTTCCTTGAAATCCGCAGTTCCCCACGACTCTTCGCTATAGTCCGCATACGGTTCAGCGCAGCCTGAGCGGCATCGACTTCAGTGGCATGGTCCTGAGCGGCTGCTTCTCGGCTGCCTTTTTTCCCTGTCGGATCGTTTGCAGAAAATCCCGCAGACGGCTCAGTCATCACAAAATCACGCCGCCGGGAATGACCTTGACTGTGGACCCGGACAATTCCTCGGGAATGTCTTCGCCCACCGCAGCCGTCACCAAAACCTGCTCGGCAGCTGCCACCATAAGCGCCAACTTTCGGCGCCGTTGGGCATCCAATTCAGCGAAAACATCATCAAGAATCAGAATGGGCTGATTTCCTGCCACATGTTTATCTTCGTCCAACACATGGAATGACGCCAAGCGCAGCGCCAAAGCAATTGACCAGGATTCCCCATGCGAGGCATAGCCACGCGCGGGCGCATTACCCAACAACAGATCCAACTCATCGCGATGGGGACCCACCAGCGACATGCCACGTTCCAGTTCACGAGTTCTGGAGGCAACCAATTCTGCCCGGTACCTTTGTGCCAATTCCTCAAGTGAACACAAAGAGAGATCTTCCCCATCGGGCACCTCCGGGAGAGCACCGACGGAAGGCTCCCCGAAAGCGTCGGAGGAAACGGCGTCGTGCATATCTCGGTAGGCAGGTTCCGGCTCAGATGCTAGGACTTGCTGATCAAGACTGCTGCGGTAGAGTGCGCGCAAAACCTTGGATCCATCGGTGAGCTGGGCATAAGCCTCCGCCAAATGCGGGCGCAGCCTGTTGAGTAGCTCCAGCCGTGCCAGAAGCAGCTTAGCGGCAGCCACCGCCATATGTTGATCCCACACATCCAGCGTTGCCAGGTGTGATTCGGAAACCCCTGACCGGGAAAAATGCTGGGATCGTGCGGATTTCAGCAGGGCATTGCGCTGCTTCAGTACCTTGTCATAGTCGCTGCGGGTGCCCACATGCTTGGGCAGTAGGACCACTAACAGCTCGTCCAAGAAACGGCGACGATTGCCAGGATCACCCTTCACTAGCGCCAAATCCTCAGGAGCAAAAAGTACCGTCCGGCAGAGGCCCAAAATGTCACGGGCTCGCACCGGATTAGCCCGGTTGATGCGCGCCCGGTTTGCTCGAGTCGCGTTGATTTCAACCTCGACCATAACTTTTTGCTCACCCCGCACCAACTGTGCCCGGATGAGTGCCGCCTCGGCACCAAAACGCAACAGAGGGCCGTCCTGACTCACCCGGTGAGATGAGAGTGTAGCCAAATAGCCGATCGCTTCCACCAGATTGGTTTTACCAAGACCGTTGGAGCCAACAAGAACCGTGACACCAGGCGCCAACGTCAGATCAACTTGTGCGTAACTGCGGAAATCGGTCAGTGACAGATGTTCAAGATACATGGAAAGCTGAGTTACTCAGTGCTGGGACTGGCTGGTTTTGTTGCGTGACCGCCAAACTGGTGGCGCAGTGCGGACACCATTTTCATGGCTGGGGAGCTGTCCTCACGGGAGGAGAACCTGGCAAAAAGTGCAGCCGTGATGGCTGGAGCAGGCACCGCATTGGCGATGGCTTCCTCCACAGTCCAACGGCCTTCACCGGAATCTTCCACATAATCGTCAATGGTTTCCAGCCCCGGATCTTCGTCCAGCGCCTTGACCATCAAATCCAACAGCCAGGACCTCACTACGGTGCCTTTTTGCCAAGCACGGAACGTTCCCGGCAGGTCCGCAATGATGTCCTTCTTGGCCAGAAGTTCGTAGCCTTCTGCGTAAGCCTGCATCAGACCATATTCAATGCCATTGTGGACCATCTTGGCGTAGTGACCTGCACCAATTCCACCCACATGAACGAAGCTATCCGCGCGGTCACCTTCGGGACGAAGTACGTCCAGTACTGGCAGTGCCCGCTGAACATCTTCGGCGGAGCCGCCGGCCATAAGTCCGTAGCCGTTTTCTAGTCCCCAGACACCTCCGGAAACACCAACATCCATGAATGAAATACCCTTGTTGGCAAGCATTTCGCCGTGCTTCTGATCCTCGGTAAAACGCGAGTTTCCACCGTCAACGAGCAGATCTCCGGGTTCCAGCAACTCCGAGAGATCTGTGATGACCGCTTCAGTGATGGCACCTGAAGGGACCATCACCCAAATCAGCCGTGGTGCCGGAACGCCGGCAACGAGATCTGCCAAGGAGGGCACATCCGTGACCTCGGGATTGCGGTCATAACCAGTTACTTCAATGTCTGCTGCACGCAGGCGGGCCCTCATGTTGAAGCCCATCTTTCCTAGTCCAACAAGTCCAATATGCACGTTTGGTTTCTCTCTTCCGTGTTTTGGTGGGGGATTGGCAGCAGGTGAGATTACTGGGAAGGCAACCTTACGGGCATGACCAGGTAGCGGTACTCGTCGCGACGTTCGCCGTCGATCTCGTCCTGGGCATTGATCATGGCCGGCTTGGGTGCTGAAGTGAATGAGAAACGAACGTACTTGCTGTCGAAAGCACTGAGGCCTTCGCTCAAGTAGTGCGGGTTGAAGGCAACCGTGATTTCATCGCCGACCAGGGCCGCTTCCAAGTTCTCTGAAGCCTGAGCATCCTCGCCGGTACCGGCATCCAAGGTGAGCTGTCCGTCGGTAAAAATCAAACGAACCGGGGTGTTCCGCTCTGCGACAAGCGAAACTCGACGGACGGCCTCTGCCAACGCGTGTGTTTCCACAGTTGCGTAGATTGGGGTGCTGTCAGGGAAAAGCGAGCGGATCTTGGGGTAGTCGCCATCAACCAACAATGAGGTGGTTCGGCGTCCGCCACTTTCAAAACCAATGAGTTCGCTGTTGTCTGAGAGAGCAATGTTGATATTTCCAGAGCTGCCCAGCGTTTTGGCGACTTCGCTGAGGGTCTTGGCCTTGATCAAAGCTGCTGCGGAAATGTTCGGAGTGGAAGGATTCCAGCGAACTTCGCGCAGAGCGAGCCGGTACCTGTCGGTCGCCAGGAGAGTGATCAGATCACCCTCGATTTCCATCTTCACACCGGTGAGGACCGGCAGGGTGTCATCCTTGCTCGAGGCAATGATCACCTGTGAAACGGCCTGAGCAAAAGCTTCACCGTCAACTGTTCCACTGACTTCTGGCAGTGCTGGAAGTTCCGGATAATCGCTGACGGGCATAGTGGCGAGGTGAAAACGGCTGCTTCGGCAGGTCAAAGTGACTTTATTGCCGTCGGTCTCAACATCAACAGGCGCGGCAGGAAGGCTACGGCAGATATCAGCCAGCAACCGTCCGGAAACCAGAATGGTTCCCTCTTCAGAAATGTCCGCAGGGATTTGCAGACGCGCTGAGATTTCGTAGTCAAAACTGGCCAGGCTCAGGGTCCCTGCTTCGGCTTTCAGCAACAGTCCCGAGAGGACGGGGACAGGAGGCCTGGGGGACAAGGATCGTGCGGCCCAGCTGACTGCTTCAGTCAGAACATCCCGTTCGACTCGGAACTTCACGGAAGGGTGCCGCCTTTCAAGGTTTACAAAATTTGGATAGTGCTTTCGGAACCGTCCAAGAACGAAGCGGCACCGTTGTTTTGAATTACATGCTTGCAGACAGCTTAGCCCCTTGGCCAGCTCATCTGGGCATTGGTCCTTGCCCTGTGCGGGCCGGTTTAGGGCAAAAGGTAAATGTTGTTTGAAACGAAAGATTCTTGTAGTTCGTAGTGTTAATAAGTCCTGTGGATACTGTGGATAACTGCCTCTCGGCACGTGGTCTAGCTGATGTTGGCTGTGCACAGTCTGTGAGGCTGCCCCGCTTTGAGCTGTGGGGAGCGGTGGAGAACTTTTTTGTGACTTTTAATGATCCACAGGTAGGGGTGGAGTTATCCGCAGGTTGGGGATAGTTGTACCCCGGTAATCCACAGGCTTATCCACACCTGTTAATTTCTCAGATTTTTTTGCCCCGCTCCGCGGGTCATCCCTCGCGTTGCTGCTGTTTGATCTTGTTTGTCAGCTCAGTGACTTGGTTGTAAATGGCGCGCCGCTCAGCCATCAACTCGCGGATCTTCCTGTCAGCATGGATCACTGTGGTGTGGTCCCTGCCGCCGAATTCCTGCCCAATTTTCGGCAAAGACATGTCCGTCAGCTCACGGCAGAGATACATGGCAATCTGGCGGGCGGTAACAAGGGTCCTGGTCCGGGACTTGCTGCACAGTTCTTCCAGCGAAATATTGAAGTAGGCGGCTGTCTGGCCAAGGATCGCTGTCGAGGTGATTTCCTGAGCGCCGTCGTCAGTGATCAGATCCTTCAGGACCAGTTCGGCCAAGCCAACATCTACCGGCTGGCGGTTCAGGCTGGCAAATGCCGTGACACGAATGAGTGCGCCTTCAAGTTCCCGGATATTGGTTGAGATCTTTGAGGCAATGTATTCCAGTGCATCGTCAGGAGCTGAGAGCCCTTCGCCAATGGCCTTCTTGCGCAAAATAGCGATGCGAGTCTCAAGTTCTGGTGGCTGGACGTCAGTGAGCAAGCCCCACTCAAAGCGTGAGCGCATACGTTCCTCAAAACCTTGCAGACGCTTGGGCGGCAAGTCAGAGGTGATGACTACCTGCTTGTTGTGGTTGTGCAAGGCATTGAACGTATGGAAGAACTCTTCTTGGGTGGCGTCCTTGTTGGCCAAAAACTGAATGTCATCAATCAAGAGGATGTCCACGTTGCGGTACAGCTGCTTGAAGCTGGCACCTTCGTCATCACGAATGGAGTTAATGAAGTCATTGGTAAATTCCTCGGAATTTACGTAACGCACCCGAATTCCGGTGTACAGACGCCGCGCATAGTGGCCGATGGCATGCAACAGGTGTGTCTTACCAAGGCCCGAATCCCCGTAAATAAACAGCGGATTGTAGGCCTTTGCCGGCGCTTCAGCCACGGCAACAGCTGCTGCATGTGCAAAACGGTTGGAGGCACCAATCACAAAGGAGTCAAAGACGTACTTGGGGTTGAGCCGACCAAACTCCTGCGATGTGCTGGGCAGCATCGGAGAAGGCCTGGAATTATGTTCCACCGGTTCGCTACGAGCAGTGTTCTCAGTACGGACCACAACCTGAGTTGGGACGGGCTCTTCTTCCTTGGCCGGCGGCACCAGATCAGCATTGACGCTAAAGGCACAACTGATTTCCTCGGAAAAAACCTGGGACAGGGCATTGCTCAACGCAGTGTGCAGCTGGTTTTGAAGTACCTCGCGGGTGAGTTCGTTGGGTACTGCAACCAGCAAGGTGTTGCCAATCAGTCCCTGAGGCTGGGTGAGAACCACAAAACCACGTTGCCGGGGTGAAACCCGTTCGTCCTGTTCAAGAATCCGAATGACTCGCCGCCAGGAACTGCCTACGTCGTTGATGTCCTCAGTGCTCATGGACCTTTCCATCCTTACTGCCGGCCGTGGGGCCAGAAATCTCTTAATTCACACACACATTGCGCGTGACCTCTGTTACACACGTCAAAGTAAAATTTTGACCTGCGCAGATGCTCCAAAACGAAGTAATCCACAGAGTTATCCACATCAGTGGATAACTTGCCACGGGCCTAGCCTAGAGGATGGATACGCTAGAAGATAGCTAAGAAAAGTGCTTGTGGATAAATATCACAGCGGCGTAGTCCTCAGCGTCTCATCCACAGAAGTTGTCCACCTAGTTATGCACAGCTGTGGATGAACCCCTGGATGGGCCGTTTTGAGGGTCAATAGAGCCAATCTGGGGTCGAATCGACGCATCCGAGGTGGCGGATCCAATGCCCCGGTTTGACTGGCGGCCTTCCCGTGACCTAACGTTGTGAAGTCCCATGTGTCTGTTTTGCGCTTCGGCGTGCGCTTCTCTGTAACGGAGGAGTGAATCGAGCAGGCATCCATTTACTTAGCGTCGACCCCTTTCTTACCTGTTAGCTACGGGCAAGGCGCATCTTTGATTGTCTTGGAGTAACTACCGTGAGCAAGCGGACTTTTCAGCCGAACAACCGCCGTCGTGCCAAGAAGCACGGCTTCCGCCTTCGTATGCGCACCCGCGCCGGCCGCGCCATTCTGGCCGCCCGCCGTGGCAAGGGTCGCGTAGAGCTGTCGGCCTAAACAATAACTGCTTGGCGATTCGTCGAGCCTTAGTGAAGTAGCGGTTGATCGCAGGTGCTAGCCACCAAGAATAGAATGCGGACTTCCGCCAACTTCTCAAATACTGTACGTTCCGGTGTCCGAAATGGACGCCGGAACGTAGTGTTATATATGGTGTCCACTTCTGATGCTGAGCCCAGCCAAATCGGGTTCATCGTGGCGAAGACTGTGGGGAACGCTGTGACCCGCAATCTCGTTAAAAGGAGACTGAGGGAAATTGTTGTTGAGACAATTAAGGCGTATCCACAGGGAGTCAATGTAGTAGTGCGGGCTTTGCCCGTGTCCGCGCAGGCTTCCTTCAGTGACCTAGTCATGGACTATCGAAAAGCATTTTCCACTGCCTCGACCCGTTTACGGGAGAAGGCGGCGGGCTCTTCGCCATTAATTTCAACACCCACAGTTGACAAGGCACCATGAGTCAAAAGGAGAAGATGCTTTGTGACCCGTTCACAAACTCGAAGCAGCGTGCCCAGGTGGCTTGCCGCCGTCGTGCGCTTCGTGTGGCATGTTCCCCGAAATATTCTTATAATAGTTTTGAAATTATACCGGCGCGCCATCTCACCCATTTATGGGCAGGTGTGCCGGTTTTTTCCGTCATGTTCGGCCTATGCCTTGGAGGCTGTGACTGTTCACGGCGCCGTCAAGGGTACGTGGTTTTCGCTGAGGCGGATTGTGCGGTGTCACCCTTGGAACGCGGGCGGCTTGGACCCGGTTCCTTCGCCGGCGGTTGTCAATTGGGACGACCCAACCAAGGTGCCCATGATTGTCCAGCTGAACCACCCGGATGTATTTCTGGCCAAGCAACAGGAAACGCAAAGTCGCAACGCGGCTTGAGGAGATAGATAAAGAACTATGGGCTTCTTCGATACAATTCTGTTCCCCTTCAAATGGGTCGTCTCTTGGATCATGGTTACCTTCCATGATGGCTTGACCTTCCTGGGGATGGATGGCGCTTCCGGCGTTACCTGGACCCTAGCCATCATCGGCTTGGTGCTGGTGATCCGTGCCGCATTGATTCCTGTCTTTGTGAAGCAGATCAAGGCCCAGCGCGGGATGCAGGCACTGCAGCCGGACATGAAGAAGCTGCAGGCCAAGTACAAGGGCAAGACTGACCAGCTGTCCCGTCAGGCCATGGGTCAGGAACAGATGGCGCTGTACAAGGAACACGGCACCAACCCGTTCTCCGCATGCCTGCCTATGTTGATTCAGATGCCCTTCTTCTTCTCCCTGTTCCAGGTGCTTTCCGGTGTGGCCAAGGCCAATGCCGAAAGTAAGAGCATCGGCGCCATGACCCACGACCAGGTCATGCAGTTCGATACCGCGACCATCTTTGGTGCCCGACTTTCTGATGCGCTGCTTCCTTCCTTCCAGGGTGGCAATCTGACGCCGGCGATCGCCATCCTGTCGATCGTCATGATTCTGGCCATGATCGCCTCGCAGTTCATTACGCAGAAGCAGATCATGTCCAAGAACATGTCTGAAGAAGCCATGCAGGGCCCGTTCATGAAGCAGCAGAAGATGATGCTCTATGTACTGCCTCTCGTCTTCGGTATTGGTGGCATCAACTTCCCCATCGGTGTTCTCATCTACTGGACCACCACCAACCTGTGGACCATGGGTCAGCAGTTCTTCGTTATCCGCCGCATGCCCACCCCCGGGTCACCCGCGTACAAGGAATACCAGAAGCGTCGCGAGGCCAAGGGCCTGCCTCTGCTGGGTGTCTCGAAGAAGAAGGTTGAAGAGGAAGTCATCGAGGAGACTCTTGAGCTCAAGGGCCAGCGGAACCAGCCACAACGCAAAAACAGGAAGAAGAAATAATGCCTGAAGAAACGCAGCTTGTCCCTGAGGAAGCAACCGCTCCGGCGGAGTCCGGTTCCAGCCGACTGGAAGAGGAAGGCGACATCGCCGCCGACTACCTCGAAGAGCTTCTTGACATCGCCGATATCGATGGCGATATTGACATTGAGGTTCGCAACGGCCGCACCTACATCTCCATCGTTGCTGATGAAGAGGGCGATTCTCTAGCCAGTCTTGTAGGACAGGACGGCGAAGTCCTTGACGCACTTCAGGAACTGACCCGTCTGAGTGTCCTTTCTGCCACGGAAAACAGGTCCCGGCTGGTCCTGGATATCTCCGGATACCGCGGCCGCCGGAACATTGAGTTGGCCAAGATTGCCCAGGATGCGGCAGATCAGATCAAGGATGGTCAGGAGTCGGTGGCGCTGGATCCCATGGGAGCATACGAGCGCAAGATTGTGCACGACGCCATTGCCGAACTGGGTCTGGAATCCGAATCCGAGGGCGAAGGCCCCCGCCGCCACATTGTGGTGAGCGCTGCGGAGTAAGCAGCATTTTTTCAAGAGTTACTAAACGGTCCCGGCCGCTGCCTCAGGGGAGCAGCCGGGACCTAAATTTTATAAGGACACAATAGTGGTGGAACTTACGGAACAAGAAGCGGCTGCGGCTGAGCGCATTTTCGGCGATCAGTTGGACCTTGCCAAGCGCTATGTTGAGCACTTGGCAACATCGGGCATTGAGCGCGGGCTGATCGGTCCTAGAGAAGTACCCCGTTTGTGGAGCCGACACGTCCTGAACTGTGCCGTCGTGGCTGAGCTGATCGACGACGGCGCCAAGGTCGCCGATGTGGGCAGTGGGGCTGGCCTCCCGGGCCTCTGCCTGGCCATCGCTCGTCCCGATCTATATCTAACGCTCATTGAGCCGTTGGAGCGGCGTGTGGTCTGGCTCGAGGAGGTAGTCATGGACTTGGGACTTTCCAACGTGGAGATCATCCGCTCGCGTGCAGAGGCTGCAATTGGCAAGGTGGAATGTTCGGTGGTCACCGCGCGGGCTGTCTCTGCCCTGAAGACGTTGGCTCCCTTGACGATTCCGCTTTTGGGTGGCCAGGGTGAGCTTCTGGCAATCAAGGGCCGCAGCGCCGAAGAGGAAATTGCGACAGCAGGTAAGACGATCAGGAATTTGGGTGGCTACGAAACGTCAATCGTGATCGCCGGCCAGGATGTCTTGGAAGAACCCACAACGGTGGTTCGCGTGAAGGTCAAGCGGCGCTGATCGCCACAGCGGTGGGAATGAACCGATAGGCTAGAGGTTGGCAAACATCGCCACAGGAAAGTGAGAGTGTCAGCGTGACCAGTAGCGAAGCAGCTTCGCAACGGATCCCTCCGTTCATGACATTGGGGTCGGCACGTTCTAATGCCTCAAATCAATCAAATTCGGTTGATAAGCGTTCACATAGCGTCAACTCGACTGTTTCACGTGAAACAAAGGCGGATGCATTGAGTCCAATGGATGACGCCTTTGATGACAACAGTCCTATTGCCAGCCAGTTGGTCAGCGAGACCAGACGACGTGAGCGGCTGCTCGGGAGGAAACTTCCCCGCCCGGTAGAGACGCGTATCCTGACTGTTGCCAATCAAAAGGGTGGTGTGGGCAAGACAACAACCACTGTCAATATTGCAGCAGCCCTGGCGTCAGCGGGCCTGCAGGTCCTCGTGATCGACAATGACCCCCAAGGTAATGCTTCCACGGCATTGGGTGTCCCTCATCATGCCGATGTTGACAGCATCTATGATGTCCTAATCAATGACGTCCCTATGGCCGATGTGGTGGCCCAGTGCCCCGACATTGCCAATTTGTACTGCGCGCCAGCCACTATCCACCTTGCCGGCGCGGAGATTGAATTGGTCTCCTTGGTTGCCCGTGAACAGCGGCTGCGTCGAGCTATTGACGAGTATGTGAAATTCCGTGCCAAGAATGGTGAGGCGCGCCTTGATTTCATATTTATTGACTGCCCGCCAAGCCTTGGACTACTGACAGTCAATGCGTTCTGTGCAGCCAATGAGGTCATGATCCCCATCCAGTGTGAGTACTATGCACTGGAAGGTTTGAGCCAGCTGCTGAAGAACATTGAAATGATCCAAAAGCACTTGAACTCAGATTTGGTGGTCTCTACTATTCTGCTGACGATGTACGACGGACGCACCAATCTGGCCGCCCACGTAGCGGCAGATGTGCGCGAGCACTTCCCCGAGCAGGTTCTGCAAGCAATGATTCCGCGTTCCGTTCGAATCTCGGAGGCTCCCAGCTACCAGCAGACAGTCATGACCTACGATCCCTCCTCAACGGGGGCCCTGTCATATCTGGAAGCTGCTGCTGAACTGGCCGAGCGGTCCACGGTTTAAAACGATTATTCGGCTAGAATCTTTGCAATTCACTATGAAATTCATCAGAAACCACACAACCCGGGTTTCATTCAACGGAGGATGTCTCAATGACTGACAAGCGCAGGGGTCTTGGCCGTGGATTAGGAGCCCTGATCCCGAACTCTTCTGGCGATGAGACAGGATCCTCACAGCCCACACGCCCCGTGGACCTGTTTTTCCCGGAGCCCAAGAGCCGTAAGGCAGCAACAACTCCCAGCAGGACGGCGAAGAAGCCAGCTCTTGCCGAGCAGCCGGAACTTGTTGAAGTTCCAGGCGCAACATTTATGGAGTTGCCGGTTGGCGAGATCCATCCCAACCGTAAGCAGCCCCGTTCTGTCTTTGATGAAGACGATATGGCTGAACTTGTTCATTCAGTCCGTGAAATTGGTGTTCTGCAGCCCATCGTGGTCCGTAAATCCACGGAAAAGGGTGATCAGCCGTACGAATTGGTCATGGGTGAGCGCCGTTGGCGAGCAAGCCAGGCCGCCGGACTGGCTACGATCCCTGTTATTGTCAGGGAAACTACCGATGACAACCTGCTCCGTGACGCGTTGCTGGAGAACTTGCACCGTAGTCAGCTCAACCCTCTCGAAGAGGCAGCTGCTTACCAGCAGTTGTTGGAGGATTTCGGCACCACTCACGAACAGCTGGCAGACCGGATTGGCCGCTCTCGACCTCAAGTCTCTAATACTCTGCGGTTACTGAAGCTTCCTCCGGTGGTTCAGCGTCGGGTGGCTGCCGGAGTCTTGTCAGCCGGTCACGCACGCGCATTGCTGGCATTGCCTGATGCTGTATCTATGGAGAACCTCGCACAAAAAATCGTGGCTGAGGGTATGTCCGTCAGGGCCACTGAGGAAGCTGTTCAGCTTCACCATGCTCCGCTTGACGGCAAGAAGGCGGCTGGAAAGAATCCGAGCCCACGTCATGAGCGCCTGGATTTCCTGGCCACTTCACTGGCTGACAGACTCGATACGAATGTCAAGATTTCTTTGGGCGCGCGTAAGGGTAAGGTCAGTATCGAGTTTGCATCTGTCGAAGACCTCAACCGCATCATGGATGTTTTGAGCCCCGGCGGTCATTAGTAGCTTTTAATGAAAGCGGCGGTGTTTCACGTGAAACACCGCCGCTTTCGCGTTTAAGTCGGTTCTCCTGGATTGATCCTAAGGAGTCATTTTTTGAGGTGCATTGGTGCGGGATGAGCTGCAAGTGCGCGGAAATTCGACGTATTCATGAGTGTGAGGCGATGTTTCACGTGAAACGAGGAATGGCACTGAAGCCGTCGTGTTTCGACGGTGTTGAGAAATATTGGTTCAGTTACTGAAACCCAGTCCTGAAATCCATTCTTGCGGCAGAGTTCACTGGCGGACGGACGGGTTCTGATTCCATGGAGCCATGCGGATGAAATAGCGTTCCGACAGCCCACGTTCCTGAGAAGGCTTGTGTCGGTGGCGGGGGCAGGCCCTGGGAGTGCACTGGGCAGGAATTGGATCACTAATCGTGGCGACTCAGTTGAAAGGCGATTAGACGAGAAATGGGGCTCTCCGGGTACTGCAACTACCGGGTGCACTGACTCTCGGAGGACGAGAAATTCTGTGCGTGTCTTGTGAGAACTGAACTGACAATTGCCGCAATGGACTCCGCCAGACACCGCCCGTGGATCTCCAGGGGGAGCCCCGCAGCTACGCGAGGCCTGTTAGGAGCTGCCCTGGAGACGATTTTGGAGCCTCAGTCGCAGCTGCCGAGCTTCCCGGCTAGTCGGCCTGCTCTAGGCCCTCAGAGGGGTGTTGGTGGCTGCTGATGGACTTCGTGGCATCTGAGGCCCGCGCTACTGGCGTTAGCCGCGAAGGGAACTGCCGAGTGAAGCAGTGAAGAGTAAGAGTAAGCGGGGCTCAGCAAAGAAATCGCAAAGCCTGAAACTTCCATCCAATACTTTACGACTGAATGCGACGCGTCGGCGTTGTATGCGGATCCAGGGTTTCTCCTCCGATTCAGATTTTGGATTGTCCCGATCGCCATCCATTGAATCGTGAGTTTGGGGTAGATGGTGTCACTCGTGATGGGCCTACTGCGCGCGAGGTAACGCTCATCGATCGTGAGCGTTCTACCAGTGTCGGCTTTCAGCCCTTTTGTCATTCACATCGGCAAGCGTTTCACGTGAAACATGTAGTCCTATTGCTTGGGATCGCGGTGCTACGGGCGTTGTGGGAGGCGACACTGTTTTGGTTCAAACCGCTAGCCCGCCCTGCCAACAGCCACTGCGGCCACTGTTGCAATCTTGGCCCTGCCGCAGGGAACATAAGCGTCCACCTGGGCGAGGGAGAGAAGCTGCCTCCTGAGAGGTCTGTGTATTCATATAAGCGGCAGAGTCTTTGAATAGGGAATATCCTCGGTTGGTACCTGAGCAACATGCGGGTGATGTGAAATATCGCCGCCAGTTGGACATCAGCTCTGGTCTACGCTGTGAGGCCGGAGCGCGTGAGTTCGTTGGGTTCTCTGGATATCGCGAAAGGTTAGGGGAGCCGATTCTATTGCCGGCGTGGGCGTACGGGGCTCCGGGCTGTCTTGGGTTCTGCGGGTTCCACTGCGTGGTGAGGGCCGCGTGTGCCGTCTTGTTCCCCGTAGCGTGTGTATCGGTTCTGCGGCCGGTTGAACACGAGGGAGTTGTCATTCATCAGCTCCTGTGTTGATCCGTGCCCACGCATCGCCAGTTCGTGCACTCACTTCACATTTGCCCCGTTCTCATGCGGTGCCTGCACAGAAATGCCCACGTCAACGCGGGTTGGCCCATCATGCGCCGGCCAAATCACAGTCGCCCACTCGTTGGGCAGGCGGCACACTAACGTCATCTCCGAACAGCTCCTACCAGCCCGTAGCTGGAAAGTGGCTGCACCCTAGTCTCAGCCGAAGGCGCCACTCCGCCTCAAGGCAAGGTCGCTTGGATCGTAGCCTGGTAGTGGATTGTCCGCGGGCTGCAATCCCGGTCATTGACCACGACGGAGTTGCCCGCCCGCTAGGTGTCGACGTAGCGCTTGGGCTGCACACCGACTTGTGTGCCACCGTTACCTAGTAAAGCTGTCCACCATCTGTATGTTTCACGTGGAACGATGCACCATCAAAGGGGACGAATATTCGTTCAGCATCCATGTAACGAACTGCGCTACAGGATGCGTAGATGTAGGGTGAGTCGGACAACGCAACTACTTGGGGGTAACTTGCTCGTCACGATTACTTACATCGGTCCGGACGCGAGCGATCTGGGCTACCTTCTCCATAAGAAACCCGGCAAAGTTCAGCCCTTCGATCTCAATGTGGGGATAGCCACCGTCTTCTACCCTGAGGTCACACCTAAACGGTGTACGGCAGCGCTACTCGTAGAAGTAGACGCAATTGACTTGGTGCGCAACAAACACATTCGGACGGGAACGCAGGACTCGTTAGATCACTACATAAATGACAGGCCATATGTGTCGTCGTCCCTCATGTCGGTTGCCTTAGGGAAGGTGTTCAGCACCGCCATGAGTGGAAGATGCAACGAGCGTCCTGAACTTGCCGCTAGCCCCCTGCAGTTGGTCATTCAACTCTCATCGGTTTCGGTCTCGGGTGAGCCAGGGTTCGCCACTAGCCTCTTTGAGCCGCTTGGCTGGAGGGTCAATGAAGTCCCTATCCCTTTGGACTCAAAATTTCCCAACTGGGGGGACTCCGCTTATGTGAAAATCACGTTGACAGGCACGATGCCGCTCAACGATGCACTACGGCAGATATATCTCTTGTTGCCCGTCATGGAGGATGCCAAACACTATTGGGTCTCCGACGATGAAGTCGAAAAACTCATGCGAGCCGGTGCTGGCTGGTTGGAGACGCATCCGCAGCGGGAAATCATCATTCAACGATATCTGGCTCATCAGAGAGGTATGACTGAAAAAGTAGGCTTTCTCATCAATGAAGAAGGGGAAATCGACACTGGAGAACCTGCCCAGTTGGTACCGGCAAGGAAAGCTCTGCGTAGCCTGAGAGTTGAGGCCGTTCTGACGGCACTGGATGAGGTTGGTGCTCGAAGAGTTGTTGACATGGGCTGTGGCGAAGGGGCCTTGTTGCAGAAGCTATTCTCCGACCCGACGTTCTCCTCGATTGTTGGTACTGACGTATCTCCCCACATGCTCAACAGGGCCGAAGAACGTCTAGGATTACGCGAGCTTAGCGATAGGCAAAAGGAACGAGTACGTCTGCTGCAGTCCTCTGCCACTTATCTGGATGACAGATTGAGAGACTATGACGCAGTTGTCCTGATGGAAGTGGTGGAACACATTGAGCCAGAGCGGCTGGCTGCGTTAGAGAATTCTGTTTTCGGGTACGCACAACCAAAGACCGTCGTGGTTACCACACCCAACGCCGAGTTCAACTCCCTGTATCCTCTGCTCCCGTCAGGTTCCTTTCGGCACCCAGACCATAGATTTGAATGGACACGAGCCGAATTCGATCAATGGATAGTGAGCATAGCTTCTACCTACGGTTACAGCGCTGAACGTCGAAGTATCGGGGATGCTGATGAGCATCTTGGTCCACCAACACAGATGGCAATCTTCAGGAAGGCATGATCATGAGTGAACTGGCAATCCCGGAGCTCTGTCTTGTGGTGTTGATCGGACCAAGCGGCTCCGGAAAATCCACCTTTGCGGCCAAGAACTTTGGGACATTTGAAACGCTGAGCAGTGACTTCTTCCGGGGGATGGTCTCCAATGACGTGAATGACCAGGGCGCAACCAAGGCAGCCTTTGAATCACTGAATTTTGTCGCTGGCAAGCGTCTCGATGCCGGGCTCCTGACGGTGGTAGATGCTACAAGCGTCCAAGCGGATGCACGGCGACAATTGGTGGCACTGGCCAAGGCCCACGACGTGCTGCCGGTGGCCATAGTTCTTGATGTGCCCTTGTCCGTCAGTTTAGAGCGCAATGACAGTCGAACCGATCGAACCTTGGATCACCACGTCATCAAGCGCCAGCACGATCAATTGCGACGTTCTCTGAAGGGTCTTGGTAGAGAGGGCTTCAGGAAGATTCATACTTTGGGTTCTGTCGAGGCTATGGAGAAGGCGAGTATTCGACGGGAACCGCTGCTCAACGACTTCCGGTTTGATGAGGGACCCTTCGATGTCATAGGAGATGTTCATGGGTGTTTAGGCGAACTGTGCAAGCTCCTAGAGAAGCTGGGCTACCGACTTAGCAGAGATGGGCAAGGGCGGGTACTTGATGCAGAGCATCCCCAGAAACGCAAAGCGATCTTCGTTGGAGACCTTGTAGATAGGGGACCTGATAGTCCTGGTGTCCTCCGGCTCGTCATGGGAATGGTGGCACAGGGAAATGCGAGAGCGGTCCCCGGGAACCATGAGGACAAGCTCGTTAGGGCCTTAGACGGGAAGACGGTTCAAACGTCCCATGGCCTAGCTCAAACACTGGCTCAACTGGCCACAGAGTCTGAGGAGTTCAGGCTCGAGGTCAAGAACTTCTGCCGTGGGTTGGTTTCGCACTTGGTTTTGGACCAAGGACGATTGGTGGTGGCACATGCCGGCATGATCGAGGCCTATCAGGGGCGAGCTTCAGCGCGAGTCAGAGCCTTCGCTCTGTATGGGGACACTACAGGCGAAACTGATGAGTATGGGCTTCCTGTCCGGTATGCCTGGGCCAATGACTACAGAGGCGAGGCTGCTGTCCTCTATGGACACACCCCGACACTTGACACTGAGTGGGTCAACGGCACCATGTGCTTGGATACGGGGTGTGTCTTTGGCGGGAAGCTGACTGCGTTGCGCTATCCCGAAAGGGAAGTTGTACAGGTATCTGCTGAGAAAATGTGGTTCGCACCCGCCAAGCCACTGACTCCAGCACGGGGTGCGAAACAATCTGGCTCTGCGCCTCCTGGGGGAGGCGCTGCCCAGGATGTCGGGGAGCGTACCGACGGCATGCTCAAGATGAGTGACATTCTTGGGAAGCAGACGATCCAAACCAGCATCCATGGACGCATCAGCATCCGTCAAGAGCAAGCAGCCGGTGCACTTGAGGTCATGAGTCGCTGGGCGACTGATCCGCGCTGGATGCCATATTTGCCACCCACCATGAGCCCGGTATCTACATCGAAACTACCAGACCATCTGGAGCATCCAGCTGAGGCCTTTGATTCATACAACAAGATTGGGGTTGAGGCCGTCATCTGCGAAGAAAAGCACATGGGTTCCCGAGCCGTGGTGCTGCTAACGCGCAATCCTGTGAAATTCGATGCGCCGCCTGGGTGGCGTGGCACCGTGTATACGAGGACAGGGAGACCATTCTTCAAACAGCAGACAGCTGATGAGTTTCTGACGCGAATCGATGCAGCGGTGGAGGAGGCCGGACTCTGGGAGGAACTGGCAACGGACTGGATCTTACTAGACGCAGAACTTCTTCCCTGGTCATTCAAAGCGGACGATATGATTCGTGGCCAGTACGCGGCTGTGGGTGCCAGCGCCACCAGCAGCTTGGATGACGCCGTGGTAGCCCTAGAGCAGGCACTTGCCTCTGGCGCCGACGTTGCTGGGTTACTCGGTAGAATTCGATCCCGTCAAGAGAATGCGGCTGCCTACATCGCTGCCTATCAAAACTACACCGCACCCACCAATGGACTGGAAGGGGTGCAACTGGCTCCTTTCCAAGTGTTGGCATCTGAAGGGGCGGTACATTCTGGGCGGGACCACACGTGGCATCTTGATCTGGTGGACAGGCTCGTGAAGGCTGACCCAGTACTAATCCGTCCGACCCGACACATTGTGATCAGCACGGGCAGCGGGGAATCCACCTCTACAGGAGTGCAGTGGTGGCAGGACCTGACAGCAGATGGTGGTGAGGGGATGGTAGTGAAACCGCTAAAGAACCAAGCTGAAAGATCTGGAAAATCACGCGGCGGCAAAGATCTTGTGCAACCTGGCATTAAGGTTCGGGGACGCGAGTACCTGCGTATGGTCTACGGTCCTGACTACACGGACCCCCACAATCTGATCAGACTGAAAGACAGAAACTTAGCCCCTAAAAGATCACTGGCGCTACGAGAGTATGCGCTTGGCATCGAAGCGTTGGATCGGATGGTCGCTGGTGAACCCCTATGGAGAGTTCATCAGGCAGTCTTTGGGGTGTTGGCGCTGGAGTCGGATCGTGTTGACGCCCGGCTCTGATGACCAGAATCTGAGAATGATGAACGGATGTTCCACGTGAAACATGAACGAACGGATCGATGTGATGATGGCGGGATACCTTGTGAGGGATGCTCATCGGGGATGGAGCGGATGATCTGGTGCTAGTTTTCCCTTAGATCGTCCGAGGCATGTTCAAGTAGATGGCTTTCGATTGCCATTTGGGTGAGAATCTCGTCATCTTCGGCGCTGGGGAACATACCAGCGGGTGGTTCTGGAATGTTGTCATCATCCCACGGCTCTGCTGACTCGGAACTGGGGAGGCGCGGTGCGGCGGTAGCTGCTATCTTCAGAGCAGATTGTATGTACTGAATTCGGAGACAATGGTGGATGTATTTGCCCAGCCATTCTGTGTAGACAGGTGGTTGTCTGTCGCTGAGTTTGGGCGGGAAGTACCAGCAGGATGGTGGGATCCAGGCAACGCCGTTGTCCGTCATGGCAGGTGTCCAGCCCCGCATTTTCACGCCGCTGCGTTCGGGAAACTGATCGCTGCGATACTGGCCGTCAGGAGTCTTATTGTCCTTGAAGTGCTTGAGAAGGTGGTGACATCACATAGCGAATAGAGGTTGCCGAAGATGGTGGTCCCGCCGCTGTCAAACTTCTTGATGTGGTCAACATTGGAGGAACAGGCTTTGCCATTGCCGCCAGGGAAATGGCAATATTCATCGCGAATACGCAGCATGGTCCGCATGGCCTTAGTTGGCGGATAGCCCCAGTTGGTACTGGTAGTCCACGGAGTTGGTGTGTAACCTCGTCACTTCGTAGACACCGAATCTCGTCTCTTCGGAGACGCTGGGGCTCATGAGTTTGTACACATCTACCACCAAGCCCCGGCGTCACCGAAGAAAGCCCTACAAGCCGTCGAAGACTGCGGGGAGTTGTTCCTACCGTTGTGCATAGTGTTCTTGGAACTCTGCGAGTTTTCGTTCCCAGTGTTTGCTCGGATTCGATACCTTCGCGCCTTGGATGGCGTAAGAAGCCACGTATCGCCCCCCTGACTTGTAGGGCGATCATGGGCAGCGGGAACGAGAACACGACCTCCCCAGATTCCGGAGCTAGGAGAAGGAACTCATCATCGGTGATGGTCCGGTAGAACTGACGTCCGGCGAACGTCGTTGGCAGCGACACGTGATAGCCCTGATAGTAGACCTGCCTGTTCGCGGCGGTTACTTCCACCAGTGACTGATCAGCACCCTGCTGCTCCTGCGCAGCGGTTGTGGCTGGCTCGGGCAGCAGCTGCCCGTCCTTGCCGATCGTCAGGGATGATCGGCCAAGGTCAGATTGGCGCAGCCTGCGTACCTGCCGATACTGGGCCGCCTTCCCCTCGAGGATCGCCAACGGAATCGGCTCCGTTGCCGGCGTGTGCTCCAAAAGCTCCCACGCCGCCCGCGGGGGTCGCCTGCTTCAGGGCTTGGTGGGGGCGGCGGTTGGTGTAGTGATCCCTGAAATGGATGACGCGCTTACGCAGTTGCTCGAGTGTGGCCGGCTGGTTCGCGTCAAGGAAACGGATCAGGGTCTGGTGCGAGCGTTCATTTTTTCCCTGCGTGGTGGGCTTGCCTGGCAGACCGCTGATCGGCATCGTGCCGCGGGAGGCAAGGAAGATCTCCACCGATCCGACGCCGCCCTGGCGCAGCTGATTAAATGCCAGGGAGTTGTCACTGAGTACCTCCAGCGGTGCCCCGTATTCCTTGATCGCGCGCTCGAGCACTAGTTTCGCGTCGGCGCTGTTCTCGTGCCTGGCATGGGCCCAGGTGCCCACGTCATAGCGGGTGGCATCGTCAATGACCTGGTAAATGGTGACGACTTTTCCGTTAGTGAGGCGGTACTCGAACGCGTCGAGCTGCCACATCGCCATCTCCGAGGACCGTGCAAACGGGATATAGGAAGACTTCGGACGCTTTCTCGGTGCCGCATCGACGTGCCCAACGCTGGAGATCAGCCTCGCTATGGTTGCCACCGAGGGCACCACGCCGCCAGGGAAGACATCCTGGATCGTAGCCTCGTAATAGATCGTCCGCGGCCCGTAATCCCACCCATCGAGTTTGAGCTGCTTGCGGATCTTCACCAGCTCGTTGACGACGTCGGGCCCATACCGCCGGGCCGGCTGTTTCGGCGCCCGGGACCGTGGATGCAATGCAGCCGTCGATTCACTGGCTGCCCGATCACGGATCTTGTAGAACACGCTCCTCGAAACCTTCAACGAGCGGCAAAAATCGGTCACAGGCAGTGCATGGGGTTGGGAAGGGTCGTAGTTGATGATCATGGCCCGAACACGGGGCGAAAGTGCATTGGTCATGCCACCGACCATGACAGGTCAACCTGCCAGAACGGTGTCCACGAAGTCATGAGACATCTCGTCTCCGATGTCAAGAGATCGTGTGTCCACGAAGTGCTGAGGTTGGTTACACACCAACCACGTGGACTGCCGGTACCAAGTAGGGCTATCCGCCAGCCTTAGTGACCCCGTATCGCTGCGGAGCACAGTCCAGTGGCTGATTGGTGATGTGATCCACCAATATCCGCCAGAAGCTTCAGGATTCCGCCATCAGATGCGCAGCGGCTTCCGTGCTGATAGGTCCGTAGCCTTCCGTTCAAGCAGGCTCATTGGTGGCACCCAGTATGGAGAAGACAGGAACCAGGAGCACAGGAGTCACTTGTGTCAGGGGTGGCCATGCCGGGCCTGTTCCGTTAGCTTCAGACCCAGTGGTCCCCTTGGAAAGTGGTGCCTGGGTGAGGTGTAGCGGGCTAGCAGCTGGATGCCAATCGGGATGGTTCCGAATATCAGGGTCCTTGAACCCAGGCTTTTGGTGGTTCGGATCGTCAAAGAGTGGGACTTCGCCTGCAGACAACCGGTACCAGCCCTGATCTTTGTCGGCAATTGCGCCATCGTGAGCGGGCTGAGGGTCTGTACCTTGGTACAGGTTTTTTGGATTGTTGCGCGTGCGGGCCAGCTCTGCCATTCCCGCCGTCATCCGGCTGAACTTGCTACCTTCAAGTCTTGGGGACACAGTACTGGTAGCCGCGTCAACGGGGCCTGTTGAGCAGGGTTCTGATGAGGTGCCAGCAGCAGCGCTGCTGCCGATGTCTGGATCTTTTGGTCCATACGGGGAGTGGATGTGATTCTGGGCCATGGGCTGGTTCAGCAGCAGGGCCGCGGCGACATCTGCGCGGAGCCGGGTCAACGTGCGGTCCTGGGGACCTTGCACAGCTTGGGCGGTGAAGGCGCTCTGATCCCAGATTCCGTCGACCGGGGGAGCTGGTGCATACAAGTTAAGCCATGACATGCCATCTTGTCCGTGGGTGACTCGCAGCCAACGGCTGGCGAAGGAACGGCGGGTTCTTGCGGGGATGCTCTCGGGGTAGCTTCGTTCACGCAAGCGTCGGAATTTATTCTCGGAAGTTGGGCAGCGTGGACCTAGAGGCCTTGCCTAGGAGAGCCAGCTCAAAGGCCTGAATTGTCTCGACCGGTAGCCCGGAACTACGAAGTACGTTGGTCTCATCGGCAATGATCGCTACGGTGTCCCACCCCAGCCAGCCGTCGCTCAAGGCCCTCAGAGTAGCCGGCAGGTGATTCACGAGGGTGGTGGCGTAGACCATGAGCCGATCGGCTATGCCTTCGGGGATGTTGAGAATGCCAGCAAGTTCTGCGCGTACCTCGGCCATATGAGGTTGATGCTGCCATGAGCCCAGTGTCAGTATGTTGGCTTCCAAGTGTGTGTCGCAGCCTGTAAGCGATTAATGAGGACGGCGGCTAGGGCGGCTCACTGGTTCTGATGTTTCTTCAATGCGACAACTGCGTCTGTGCATTCGTCCATCAGCATCCTTACCGCTTCCAGCTGAGGTTCCGGCCGTGTATGAGAGTGATCTGCTGTGGCCGATGGAAGGTCGGCGGGAGCTGCGGGCGTGGAACCGCTTGAAGTTGCCCCAACAGGATGAGACCCGTCAGGAGCAGTTTTGACGGGTGCCGAACGTTCAGTGTTGGCGGTGCCGGAATCAGCTTTTGGAGTGCAGAAATCATCCGGAAAGTGAAACGGCGGGAGAGTCCGCATCGCGTCAATGTCAGCACCGAGCGGTCCGCTGACGGGAAGAGCCAATTCAGCAATCTGCTCCACCACACTTAATGTGCTGGATGAATCGTCCCGAGCAACCGGGAAATTCGCTGAACAGCCCATGTCTAAATTATAGTTTTTGTCTACTTGAAGGACAATGCTTTCTAAAATATTCTCATAAATAATTTCTAATGTGGACGCGTGCCGAGTGTGCCGTGCTTCCATCGTTGGCCACAAGAATGTTGCTCGCTGTGCAGAATTCAGAAATACACGGGCGCCCATGATCGTCAGAAAGTTTCACGTGAAACTTACGGATCGCGCAAAAAGAGGCAACACTTGAGCTCATTCGGAGTTAGATTCAGGGAAAGGCGGAAGCAATTTTCGACGCTTAGAATCAATCTGGGAGAATGGTGGTCCTGGGCCGGTGCGGGCTCAAGACCGTGCTGGCCTATATTCGTGCTGGCTTAAAAGGGTAGGAGCCGGACAATGTCCGGCTCCTACCCTTTTAAGCTGTTTGCAAGAACTGCTGCAGACCAAGGCCTACTTCAGGAAATCTGCAAATTCCTTCTCGAAGTACTGCTTGGGGCGTGCGCCGATAACAGTTTCCTTGACCTCGCCACCCTGGAACATGTATACGGCGGGAATGGAGGTGATTCCGTACTTGGCGGCGATGGCGGGGTTAGCATCAACATCCACCTTTACAACCTCGACTTTGTCCGAGTACTCAACGGACATTTCATCCAGAATGGGACCCAGCTTGCGGCAGGGGCCACACCATTCGGCCCAGAAGTCCACAATGACGGGCTTTTCTGAATTCAGTACTACATCTGCAAATGTTGCATCTGTTGCGCTCTTGGCGTTGCTCATTGGAATCTGCTTTCTCTTAGGAGTTCTGGTCGGCCAGGTAGTGTTCTACGTCAAGCGCTGCAACACAACCCGACCCGGCAGCCGTGATGGCTTGACGATACGTGGGGTCTACTACGTCTCCCGCGGCGAAGACGCCCTTGACGGTGGTCTTGGAGGTGCGCCC